>NZ_CAJPGZ010000002.1:0-488661 GCF_905339865.1 Burkholderia sp. BCC1993
AAGCGACCTCTTGCGTATCCAGGCCTGCACCTCGCAGGATGCCGGAGCGTGGAGAGAAGTTGAAGAACATCGGCAGCGTCGCGGCGCCGATCGCGCCGGCGTCGGCGCCGAACGAGCCACGCACGAGTTCCGGCGCGCTGCGGGCTTCCGGCGTGATGTCGGCGAGCGCCACGCCCAGACGTTGCATGAGCGTGTCGAGCAGGCCGGCATCAACGTCCGAATCGAGGACGACGACCGGCAAATCGAGTACGGATAGCGCCCCGCGCAGCGCGAACGCGAGCGCATCGACGCAATCGTCGATCCATTCGTCGACGGCCGGCACGTTGCGTGCGATGCAGTCGTTGAGATCCGCGCGGTTCTCGACCTGCTCGCCGCAATGGCGGAGGTGGCGAATCAGCGCGCTCAACGACGCACGCGTCAGGAGGATGTCCCAGGCGCCGTGCGGCGCGGGCGCGGAAGGCAGGCGGCTCGGTTGCACGGGCATGACGGCGAAATCGCCGGCGTTGCCGGTGCGGCCGTGCAGGCAGTCGCCGTCGATCGCGATCCCGCCGCCGATGACCGGTCCGAGGAACAGATAGACGAAATTGTCGCGTTGACGGCCGCAGCCGTAAAAGAGCTCGGCGATGGCGGCCGCATTGCCGTCGTTTTCGCTGAACACCGGCAGCGGAATGACACGGGCGAGTTCCCGGGCCAGGTCGATCTCGGCCCACGCGCGGAAGGCTTCGGCCGGCAGGCCGAGTTCGCGCAGCCAGCTCCCCAGGTTGAACGGATGGGCCACGCCGACGCCCGCCAGCCGATCGCGGTCCTGGGCGGGCAGAAGCCGTTGCATCTCTTCGATGTCGCTGCGAACCAGTTCGAGCACGGTCGCGGGCGGAGGGAGCAGGGTGTCGTGGGAGCGGCAGCCGATGATCTCGCCCGCGAAATTGACCAGCGCCGTTTCGATGCGCATGCGGTCGATGCGGACGCCGATGCCGAATGCCCCATTGGGATCGAGACGAATCAGCGACGCCGGCTGGCCGCGCTGGCCTTCGGTGCGGCCGGCGAATTCGATCAGTTTCGCGTCGGCGAGCGACGCGATGATGCCGCCGACAGCCGCACTCGTCATGTTCGCGTGGCGGGCGAGGTCGGCCTTCGACGCGCTGCCGGTACGGCGCAGCGTCTTCAGCAAAAGGCGCTCGTTGTAACGGCGCACGTTGACCGAGTTGCTGCCCTGGCCGATGTGCGGGCTTCGCATGGCGTCTTCCTCCATGTTGCGCCAGCTTTCGGCGCATTAAGTAAATCAAGTTGATTTATTTAAGCATGCGCTCGGCGTCCAGTCAGTTAGGTAAACCCCGGAAAGGCGTGCTTGCGGACGACGGCGGTTGCCAGTCTCAATCGGTCAGATGTTTGCCGGCGCAAATTCTGCTTTATGGGGCCGGATTGGAGTGCTTTGCGGGTATTGGCTCACGGTGCAGGTGCGATGCAAAGCCCCACGCCGGCCAGTGCGATCTCCGGTCTGTCGGCGTCGACTGATTTCGTCGACGCCGATCGGTTCCGGCGCCCGGGATCGGGCCGGCACCCAGGTGAAGGGTCCGCGCGGTGTGGGCGACAGGCGTGCCGAAGTCGCGATTCATCCCGTGCCCGCAACGATTGCCGACCCACACGCCGTTCCTTACATGGCCGGATCCCACTGCGGTGCGAACGCCGGACTCACGAGCCGCTGATTCTTAGGCAGGCCGGCGATCAGCGCACGGTCCGCGTCGTCCAGGTTCACGTCGAGCGATGCCAGATTGGCGAGCTGATTGCGTTGCCCGGCCGCCTTCGGCACGGCGGCCACGTTCGGCTGGTCGAGCAGCCATTTCAGCGCCACCTGGCTCGGCAGCACGCGATGCTTGTCGGCGATCCGTTGCAGTTCCGGGATCTCCGACACGCGGTTGCGCGCGAGCGGGCTGTACGCGATCAGCGCCATGTCATGTTCGCGCGCGAATTGCAGCAGCCGCGCCTGCCCGAGCAGCACGTGGTACTCGACCTGTATCGCGGCCAGTGGCGCCTGCATCCGTTCGACGACGTCGCGCAACAGCGCAAGCGGAAAGTTCGCGACGCCGATCGCGCGGGCGCGTCCCTGCTCCTTGAACGAAACGAGCGTGTCGATCGTCTCGGCAAGATTCCAGTCGGGCGCCGGCCAGTGGATCAGGAACAGGTCCACGTAGTCGGAGCGCAGCGCGCGCAACGTGTTGTCGAGCGATTGCCGCATGCGTTCGGGGTTCAACTGGTCCCACCATACCTTGCTGGTCACGTGAATCTGCTCGCGCGGGACGTTCGAAGCGGCGATGGCGTTGCCGACCGCCGCTTCGTTCTCGTACGCGGCTGCGGTATCGATATGGCGATAACCCGACTCCAGTGCGAGCGCGACCGCGCGCGTGCATTCGTCGCCGAGCATGGGCCAGGTGCCGAGCCCCAGTGTCGGCATGTTCAATCGATGGCGGTTGACGATGCGTTGCATGAACGACTCCTTCTCGATGGGGTGAGCCGGCGCGGCCTGCGCGTGCCGTGCCGGCGCGTTCGTCAGCGTTGCGCGCTGTCGCAGGTCGGGCGGTGCACCGCGTCCGCGGATGAGGTGCCCGTCGATGCCGCTTCGTGTCGCGCGACGAACTTCGCGATGCGCCAGCCGAATACGATGGCCGGGCCGAGCGTGGTACCTGGGCCGGGGTACGTGCCGCGGAAGATCGACGCGAGATCGTTGCCGCACGCGAACAGGCCGGGGATCACGCGCCCGTCGACATCGATCACCTCGCCGTTCGCCGTGCCGCTCAACCCCGCGCTGCACGCGAGATCGGCCGGCCATACGGTCAGCGCATAGTAGGGGCCGGCGCCGATGGGGCGGATGCACGGATTCGGCTGTTGCGCCGGATCGCCGTTGAAGCGGCTCATCGGGCTGCTGCCGCGCTGGAAGGCCGGATCCCTCCCTTCGGCGGCGTCGCGATTGTAGGCCGCGACGGTGCGCGCCAGACCGTTCGCATCGACCTGCAACTTCGCCGCCAGCTCGGCCAGCGTTGCACCTTTCACCAGATAGCCGGCGCGTTCGAATTCGGCGATGCGGGCCGCGCTGCGCGCCGGCATCAGCAGGCCGAGGCCATAGGTGCGAATGAACGCAGCATCGACGATCAGATGGGCCGGCACGCTCGGCCCGTTGCCGCTGTCGCGCAGCATGCCCATCACGAAGTCGTGGTACGAGTTCGATTCGTTGACGAAGCGCTCGCCGCGGCGGTTGACCGCGATGAGGCCGGGCTTCGCGCGATCGAGAATGATGTGCGGCCAGACGCTGTCGCCGTCGCCGCCCGGGGGGGCGCCCGGTGCGCGGCGGATCGAACACGGCATCCACAGCCCCGGGCTGTCGCCGCCGTTTTCGACCCGCGCATTGACGCGCTGTGCGCGGTCGACGCCGTCGCCGGTATGCGTATTCGGTGACAGCGACAGCGGCTGGGCCGCGGCAGGGAAGAATTGCCGGCGCAGCGACGGATGGCGCGCGATGCCGCCGGTCGCGAGCACCACACCGCGCCGCGCGCCGATTCGCCTGCGACCGCCATCCGGTGTCGTGACGATGGCGCCGGTGACGCGGCCGTTCTCGCGTACCAGTTCGAGCAGCGGCGTGTCGAAGCGAATCTCGACCTGGCGTTTGAGCAGGCTGTAATAAAGCCGGGCGGCGAGCGCGTTGCCCATCACCAGTTGCGTGCCGCGCGGAAAACGCAGGCGATCCATCGCATAGCGCCCGACGACCGCGATCGTGCGCTTGAAGTTCGCGACCGACGCGAACGGCGCGAGCAGCGCATTGAGATCGGCGCGCGCGACCATCATGCCGCCGAGGCCCATGAATTCCTTGCGCGGCGGGCGCACGCGCGCGAACGCGCGGCCGAGCACGCGCGCATCGAACGGCGCGGGCACGAGCGCCCGGCCGCCGTAGGCCGCGCCCGGGCCGTTGACGTAATCGGGATGTGCGGCGGCGGCGACGAACTTCACGTCGCTGATGCGCGCGAGTTCGTCGATCGCGTCGGGGCCGCTTTGCAGAAATGCTTCGCGCGCGTCGTCGCCGCCGCGCGCGCCGACCACCGACTGCAGGAAGCGGCGCGCATCGTCGACGCTGTCGGGCACGCCCGCGGCGACGCTCAAGCGTGTGCCCGGCACCCACGTCGTGCCGCCCGACGTGGACGTGATGCCGCCCACCGCGGCGGTTTTTTCGCATATCAGGACGGCGAGCCCCTCGTGATGCGCGACGAGCGCGGCGGTCATGCCCGCCGCACCCGCGCCGAACACCAGCAGGTCCACTTCTTCGTCCCAACCCTGTTGCACTGCAGCCATGTCCATGTCTCCTTCGTTTCGTTCCGCCGCGGGTCCGGATTCGGCGCGCGGCGGAAGAGGCTTCGATCGTTGTGGAATGTTATTCCAATAAACAATAAAGTGGAATAGCGTTCCGAAAGATGCTCGAGAGAGACGAAGCGCGACTTCGTTCAGAACCCGTGCACGATGCCCATACCGGCTGCGAATTGGCTGCGCGTCGATGCCGGCGCGGCGGCGAGCCAGGCGGCGCTGCGCGCCAGGCGCCTGGGCGAGGTACGACCGGGATGCATGGGTTGTCTCCGGATGGTCGTGATGAGGCAGGCAGGAACGACGGCGCGGCACGCCGCGTCACCGTCGTTCGGCGGAAACGATTCGGCAGGCCGCGCTACGTATGACGATCGCGACCTGCCCACACGCACTCAGGCGGCGGTATCGGTATCGACCAGGAATGCGACCATTCGATCGCAGACCCGCGCGAACATTTGCGTGCCCGTGACGGTTCGGCAACCGCGGGCACGCGCCGCCTCGATGAACGGCGTGAGCGGCGGCTTCGTGACGACGTCGCCGACGAACGCGGTGGCCGGCACGCGCGAGACGTCGACGGGCAGCGGATCGTCCGGCCGCATGCCCATCGGCGACGCATTGACGATCACGTCGAACGACTCGGCTGCGACCTCCGCGGCGGCGACGCGCACCGTGCCGCGTTGCAGCGTGGCCAGCCGCTCGACCAGCGACGCGGTGCGCGCGGCATCGTGGTCGCGCACGTCGAGCGACGCGACACCCGCCATCACCAGCGCATGGCCGATTGCCGAGCCTGCGCCGCCCGCGCCGACCAGCAGCGCGCGCTTGCCGCGCAGGTCGCAGCCTTCGTCGCCGAGCGCGGCGACGAAACCGGTGCCGTCGAACATACCGCCGTGCCAGCCACCTTCGGCGGTGCGTCGCAGCGTATTCGCCGCGCCGAGGAAGGCCGCTTCATCGGACAAGCGCGAGCAGAACCCGGCGGCGCTGAATTTGTGCGGCACGGTGATGATCACACCGTCGACGTTGCGCATCGGTGTGATGCCCGCGAAGAACGCCGCGAGATCGTCCGGTGCGACATGAGCGGGAACGACCAGCGCGTCGAGTCCGGCCTCGCGCAGCGCGGCCGTCACGCCTTTCGGCGAACGGACCTGCGCGATCGGATCGCCGACGATGAAATGGATGCGGGTCGCACCGCTCAGGCCTTCGTCGAGCGAAACCGCGGCAGTCGGGGTCAAGGGGGCTGTCATGCTGTTTTCATCTCCTGGGTGGAACCGGCCTCGTCGTGTACGATGCCGAGCAATTTCGCCTGGGTGGCGGTGTCCTGTTCGAGCGCGACCGCGCTGCTTTCGTGCGCGACGCGACCGTTGACGAGCACGTACGCGCGATCCGCGATCGGCAGCACCATGTCGGCCTGGTGCTCGACGATCACGACGCTCGCGCGCTCGCGCAGCTTGACCACCGCGTCGAGCACTTCCTGTACGACGGCGGGCGCGAGCCCCTCGAACGGTTCGTCGAGCAGGATCGCCTTCGCCGGCGCCATCAGCGCGCGCGCGATCGCCACCATCTGCCGTTCGCCGCCGGACAGATGTTCGGCGCGCGCATCCTTGCGCGTCGCGAGTCGCGGGAACAGCGCGAACATCTCGTCGACGCTCGCGCCGCCCTTGCGTGCGGCGAGCCGCAGGTTCTCGGCGACCGTGAGGTTGGGGAACAGGCGGCGGCCCTCGGGCACCATCGCGAGGCCGAGACGATTGATCTCGTGCGCGGGGCGCCCGGTGATGTCGTGGCCGTCGAACACGATGCGCCCGGCCGTCACGTCGGCGACGCCGGTCGCGGCGCGCAACGTCGTCGTCTTGCCGACGCCGTTGCGTCCGAGGATCGCGATCACTTCGCCTTCGTGGAGCGTGAGGTCGATGCCGTCGAGGATCGTGTTGCCGGCATAACCGGCCTTCACGCCTTCGAGGCGCAGCAGCGGGCGTCGCGCCGGTGCGGCATCTTCGTGCTGTGCGCCGCGTCGTGCGGCCAGCCTCGCATCGACCGGCCGCTCGCCCTTCGCGTGGCCGAGATAGGCTTCGACCACCTCGGGATGGCGCGCGACTTCGGCCGGCGAGCCATCGGCGATCAGCCGGCCGCGATGGAGCACGCTGACGCGATCGGAAATCGTCAGCACGCGATCGATGTCGTGCTCGATCAGCAGCACCGCGTGATGGTTCGCCAGCTCGCGGATGATCGCCGCCACGCGCACGCGATCGGCTTCGGCAAGCCCCGCGAGCGGCTCGTCGAGCAGCAGCAGGCGTGCGCGAGTCGCGAGCGACAGCGCGATTTCGAGCAGGCGCTGCTCGCCGTGCGACAGGCTTTCGCAACCATGCGCCGCGCGCTCGGCCAGCCCGACCGCCGCGAGCAGCGACCAGGTCATCTCATTCTGTTCGCCGAGCGTGTGCGCGTCGCGCCACAGGCCGAGGCGATCGTGCTGCGCGGCCTGCACCGCGACGCGCACGTTCTCGAACACGGTGAGGTTGCGAAATACGCTGAGGATCTGGAACGAGCGGCTCATGCCGAGCCGCACGCGGCGGAACATGGCGAGCTTCGTCACGTCCTTGCCGTCGAACGTGATCGTGCCGGCCGTCGGCGACAGCACGCCCGTCAGCATGTTGAAGAACGTGGTCTTGCCCGCGCCGTTCGGGCCGATGAAGCTGTGCAGCCGGCACGGATGGACGTCGAGGTCGATCCGTTCGGCGGTCACGAGCGAGCCGAAGCGCTTCGTCAATCCGCGCACGCTCAGCACGGGCGTGGCGGGATCGGTCTCGATGCCGCCAGCGCGATACGGCGCGATCGTGGCGGGGCGCGCGGGAATCGTGTCGCGCACGAGGGTCCAGCGCGGACGTCGCAGCAGCCGCTGCGCGATGCCGTGTATGCCCTCGGGCGAGAAGAACGCGAACGCGATGACGATCGGTGCGAAGATCAGCCACCAGTGCTCGGTCAGGCTGCTGAGCTTGTCTTCGAGCAGGATGAACGCGATCGCGCCCCACAGCGGCCCGAGAAACTGGTGGACGCCGCCGAGCACGGTCATCAGCAGGCTGTCGCCCGCGTGCTCCCAGCTCAGGTTGTTCGCGTACGCGCCCTGCAGCATCAGGCACAGCAGGCCGCCCGCGTAGCCGATCACGGCAGCCGAGATCACGAACGCGCGCAGCTTGAGCCGATACGTGTCGTAGCCGAGGCTCGCCGCGCGCTGCTCGTTGTCGCGCAGTGCCTGCAGCGCCCGTCCGAACGGCGCGTGCACGAGGCGCCATAGCAGACAGGCGATCGCGACCACCGTCGCGCATGCGAACACGTGGAAGCAGACGGTCGTCGGGAAGGTCGGGCGCGGCACGTTCTGCAGGCCGTTTTCACCGCCGGTCACATCGGTCCACTTGAACGCGATCTCGAACGCGATCTGCGAACAGGCGAGGGTGAGCAGCGAGAAGTAGAGCCCGCGCCGGCGCAACACGACCGCGCCGATCAGCGCGGCCAGCACGGTCGTCACGATCACGGTGGCCGCCAGCGCGAGCAGCTCGTTGCCCAGCACGCGCAGCAGCGACACGGCGACCAGGTACGTGGCCGTGCCGAAGAACACCGATGCGCCGAACGGGACGAGCCCCGTATACGCGACCAGCAGGTTCACGCCCATCCCGTAGAGCGTGTAGATCGCGATCTGGGTTGCGCGCTCGAGCGGCGTGCCGGTCGCGGTGAGGGCAAGCGACACGAGGACGAGCGCGGTGGTCAGCACTGCAACCGGATGGCGGGTCAGATAGTCGAATTTCATTCGAAGCGCTCCCAGCGTTCACCAAACAGCCCGCGAGGGCGCACGAGAAGGACGAGTGCCATCAGCACGTACATCGCGATCGACGAGCCCGCCGGAAAGAACTGGACGGCCAGCGCGGTTGCGATGCCGACCAGCAGGCCCGCGACCACCGCGCCGGCGAACGAGCCGAGCCCGCCGATCGTGACGATCACGAACGCGGGCATCACGGCGGTCGTCGCCATCCCCGGCGTGACCGTGACGAGCGGCGCCGCGAGCACGCCGGCGGCACCCGCGAGCAGCGCGCCGAGCGCGAACGCGCCGGTCAGCACGCGCGGCAGGTTGATGCCGAGCAGGCCGACCATTTCAGGATCGCGGCTGCCGGCGCGCAGGATCCGCCCGTATGGCGTGTAGTTCATGAACCACCACAGCACGACGAGGATCGCGATCGTCGCGGCGAGCACGAACAGTCGATACTTCGTGATCAGCAGCGGCCCGTATACGAGAAACCCGTTGAGCATCCCGGGCGGACTGAACGGCAGCCCGCCCGCGCCCCACACGAGGCGAACCAGTGCGGTGAGCAGCAGCGACAGCGCGAACGTGACGATCAGGCCGAGGAGCGGCTCCTTGCCGTACAGGCGCCGGATGAACACCACCTCGATCAGCACGCCCACCGCCGCGACGAGCACCGGTGCGAGCACGACGGCGGCCCATCCGAACTGCGTCGACAGTGCGATCGCGAAATACGCGCCGAGCGCGAAGAGCGCACCATGCGCGAAATTCACGATGCCCAGCAGCCCGCAGATGATCGACAGTCCGATCGCGAGCAATACGTAGAGGAATCCCAGCACCAGTCCGTTGGCGACCTGGGACAACAACATTTCAGCCATGCCCTTACTCCAGAGTGCGGCTCGCCGCCGCCGCGCCGCGGCCCGTCGTGATGGGCGAGCGGCGGGCCGCGACGCGCGCGGGATACGCTTGGGGCGGCGTCGGGCCGTGCGCCGCCGCAGCGGCGGCGCGCGGGCTCAGCGCGCGGCCATCTTGCAGCCGATCTCCTCGCGTGTGCCGAAGAGGCGGTCGAGGTCGCCGGGGTTCTGCGGCACGACGGAGATCGGGTCGAGCCAGTCCCATTTGTCGCTGATCCGGTCCTTCACCTTGAACACGCTCCAGCGCCGCAACAGCTGGTGGTCCCACGGGCGGAAGTAGGCGGCGCCGCTGCCGTCGGCGAGCTGAATGGTCTCCAGGCTCTGCACGATGTCCGCGCCCGACGTGCTGTTCGCGTGGTTGATCGCCTGCAGCAGTGCGCGCGCCGTGAACCAGCCGATCCAGGCCTTGTCGGCCGGCGGCTTGCCGTACTTCGCCGTGTACTTCCTGATGAACGCGACTTCTTCCGGCGCATGGCCCGGCGAGCTGAAATGCCACGGCTTGCCGTAGTAGCCGGTGGCGGCGTCGGCGTTGATCGACCAGAGATCCGAGTCGCCGATGATCGGACACGCCACCGGGATGCGGCCTTTCATGCCCATTTCCGCGTATTGCTTCAGGAACGTCGACAGGTCGCCGCCCGGCAGCCCGAGCAGCACGACGTCGGGTTTCGACTGGCGGATCTTCAGGATGAACGAGCTGAAGTCGGTGGTGTTGAGCGGCGTGACGTCGGCGCCGGTGATGACGCCGCCGGCCTGCTTCAGCAAGTCGGACATCGCGCGCTGAATGTCTTGCCCGTACGCATAGTTCGCGACGAGGAAGTGCCATTTCTTGCCGATCGCGAGCATCGACGGCGCGAGTGCGCGGCATGCGACGGGTGTCGGGCTCAGCACGCGGAACGTGTACGGGTTGCAACTGCTGCCGGTCAGCTCGCGCGCCGCGGCGTTCGGCGCGATGTAAGGCGTCTTGGTGCGCCACGCGACCGACGACATCGCGAGCGATGTGCCGCTGTTCGTGCCGCCGATCACCGCGATCGCGTGGTCCTGCTCGACGAGCTTCTGCATGTTCTGCTGCGCCGACTGCGGATTCGGTTCGTCGTACCAGACGAGATCGACGCGCCGGCCGCGCGCCTGGTTTCCCGCCTCGTCGAGCGCGAGCTTGACGCCGTTCGCGATCACTTCGCCCTGTTCGGTCCACACGCCCTGCTTGGCCATCAGCAGGCCCAGCTTCAGCGGTTGCTCGCCCTGCGCGCGCACGATCGCCGGCGCGGCGAGCGCCGCGGCCCCGCCCGCGAGCGCCTTGCCCGCGGTGACGAGCCACGCGCGGCGCGACGCCGCCGGGTTGGCGGTCGCGTCCGCCGCGGGGCTGGAAAGGGTGTCGTTCTGCTCGTGCTGGTCAGTCATGTGTCTGGCCTCCTGTTTCCTGGTCAAGGTTCGATTCCGTGCGGTCCGTGGGTGGGGCCGCGCGACACGTGTCGAAATTTTTCGTGAATTATGGTTTGAAGTGGAATAGCATTCAACAATCAAATATGGTTTCAATAAATCGGGGTATTTACCCGGTCGGTCCGGAAGACGAACGACGCGACTCGACGCGTACGCCCCGCACAACGGAGATGAAGCGATGGCAAGAAGACGGCTGGCAGTGATCGGTGCAGGCGCAATCGGGCGAATGCACGTGGAGCGCGCACGCACGCATGCGCAGGTGGAAGTCGTGGCGATCGCCGATCCGTCGCCGGCGGCCGAGCAGTTCGCGCGCGATGAAGGGCTGCGCTGGTTCGCCGATTACGCGACGATGCTCGACGCGATGCGCCCGGACGGCGCGATCGTCGCGACGCCGAATGCGACGCATGTCGAGGTTGGCCTTGCCTGCATCGCGCGCGGCGTGCCGGCGCTGATCGAGAAGCCGGTGTCGGACAGCGTCGCGGCGGCGGCGGGCCTCGGTCGCGCCGCACGCGAAGCCGGCGTGCCGCTGCTGGTCGGCCATCATCGCCGCCACAATCCGATCTTGCGGCGCGCGCGCGAGATCGTGCGGTCGGGTCGGCTCGGCCAACCCGTCGCGGCCAATGCGCTCGCGACGTTCTACAAGCCCGACGCGTATTTCGACGTCGAATGGCGCCGTCGCGCGGGCGGCGGCCCGGTGTTGATCAACCTGATTCACGACATCGACATCATGCGGTTCCTGCTCGGCGAGATCGTCGAGGTGCAGGCCCAGGCGTCCAATCGCGTGCGCGGCTTCGACGTGGAAGACACGGCCGCCGTGCTGCTGCGCTTCGACAGCGGCGCGCTCGGCACACTGGCCGTATCCGACTGCGCGACCTCGCCGTGGAACTGGGATCTCGCGGCGGGCGAGGCCGCGCACTATCCGCGCCAGCAGGTGAACACGCATTTCCTGATCGGCACCGATGCGTCGCTCACGCTGCCGCAGCTCGATCTGTGGGAATACCGCAGCGGGAAGGGCTGGCACGATCCGTTGACCGTCGAGCGCTGCACGCCGCATGGCACCGATCCGTATCACGAGCAGTTGCGCCACTTCGCGGCGGTGATCGCGGGCGACGAGACGCCGCTGTGTCCGGCCGACGACGCCGCGCGCACGCTCGCGGCGACGCTCGCCGTGCATCGCGCGGCTGCGACGCGCACGGGCGTGGCGCCCGCGGACGTCGTCGCGTAGCCGCGGGGAGCGGGTGCCGGCCTAGCGCTGGCGCCGGTAGAACGCCACCGTCTGCCGCAGGCCGTCGTCGAGCGCGGTCCGCGGCAGGCCGGGCAGCAGGCGGTCGAGCGCGGGGTCGTCGGGGAACGCTGTCGCGATCGGCAGCGGCGGGCCGCCGGCATCGATGTGCGCGCCCGGCGCGAGGGCCGCGATCCGTTCGATCAGCGTGTTCACCGGGGTGATCTCGCCCGCCAGCGTGAAGGCGTGTGCGCCCTCGATGTCGGCCAGCAGCGCGGCCTCGTAAGCGGCGGCGACGTCGTCGGCGAACACGAGGCCCGTCGCGCCGGTAAACGGAATCGTGTAGCGCTCGCCGCTCGCGGCCGCCCGACAGGCCAGGCTCGGCCCCGCGCTCGATCCGGTCTCGCGTCCGGCGCCGTAGACCACGAGCGGACGGAAGCCCACGCTCGCGATCCCGTGGTCGTGCCAGTACGCGCGCGCCGATCCTTCGCACGCCAGCTTGAACGCGCCGTAGTGGGTTTGCGGCAACGGCACGGCGCCGTCGTCGGGGCCGAACACGCCGGCGCTGCTCGCGTAGAGCACGCGTCGCAGCCCGGCCGAGCGGGCGGCCTCGAATACGTTCAGCGTGCCGATCAGGTTGACCTGCGCGCCGCGCACGGGGTCGGCCGCGCAGTCGGGCGTGAGGATGCCCGCGAGATGGATCGCCGCGTCGCAGCCGTCGAAGGCGTGCGCCGTGGCGGCCGCGTCGGCGATGTCGCCGGTGCGCCAGCGCACGGCCGCAGCCCGTTCGGGCGCGAGCGCCTCGACGAGGCGCGGGTTCGTGCGCACGTCGAAGCTCACGCATTCCATGCCGCGCGCCAGCAGCCTCCTGATGATCCACGCGCCGAGAAAACCGCTGCCGCCCGTTACCAGTACTCGCATTGCGTTGCCTCCCTGTCGTCACAAAGTCTTTGCTAAATCGGATTTACTGGAATAGTATTCCACGTCGCAATGATATTCCATAGACGTCGCGATCGTGTCGCATCCGGCGTTGGAGACACTGAACGGGCAGGACTGAACATGAAGCGTGAACCGATACTCGATTGCGACGTGCTGGTACTGGGCTCCGGCGCGGGCGGCCTCGCGGCGGCGGTCACGGCGGCGGCGCAGGGCCTGGGCGTGATCGTCGCCGAGAAGGAGGCCGTGTTTGGCGGCACCACCGCGTGGTCAGGCGGATGGATGTGGATTCCGCGCAATCCGCTCGCGACGCGTGCCGGCATTTGCGAGGACGTCGATGCGCCGCGCACGTACCTGAAGAACGAGCTGGGCGCGCAGTTCGATGCGGCGAAGGCCGATGCGCTGCTCGAACGCGGCCCGGAGATGATCGAATTCTTCGAGCGGAACACGGCGCTGCGCTTCGTCGACGGCAACCGCATTCCCGATTTCCACACCACGCCGGGCGCCGGCACGGGCGGGCGCTCGGTTTGCGCGATGCCGTACGACGGCCGCGAACTGGGCCCGCTGATCGACAAGCTGCGCACACCGCTGTCGGTGACGACGCTCAATGGGATGGCACTCGCGTCCGGTCAGGATCTCGCGCATTTCTATCGCGCCACGCGCTCGCTGAGTTCCGCGCTGCATGTCGGCCGCCGGCTGGCCGCGTTCGCGTGGCACAAGCTGCGTTACGGGCGCTCGATGCATCTCGTCAACGGCAATGCGCTCGTCGCGCGCCTGTTGAAGTCGGCCGCCGATCGCGGCGTCGACCTGCGCACCCATGCGAAGGCGATCGGCCTGCTGCGCGACGACGAGCGCGTGACCGGCGCCCGCGTGGCGATCGACGGCATCGTGCACGAGGTGCGCGCGGCGCGCGGCGTCGTGCTGGCTTGCGGCGGTTTTCCTCACGATCAGGCGCGTCGTGCGCAGACGTTCGCGTATACGCCGTCGGGCCGCGAACACTGGTCGGCGGCGCCGCGCTGCAATACCGGCGACGGGATCCGGCTCGGCGAATCGATCGGCGCGCATTTCGAGCGGTCGCTCGATGCGCCGGCCGCGTGGGCGCCCGTCTCGCTGGTGCCGCGACCGGGCGGCGACGCCGTCGCGTTTCCGCATCTGATCGAACGCGCGAAGCCGGGCTTGATCGCGGTGACACGCGCGGGCAAGCGCTTCGTGAACGAGGCATCGTCGTATCACGACTTCATTGCCGCGCTGCTCGACACGACGCCGGCCGGCGAGGAAGTGTGCGCGTGGCTCGTCTGCGACCATCGCTTTCAGCGGCGCTACGGGCTCGGTTTCTCGAAGCCGTTTCCGTTTCCGACCGGCCCGTACCGGCGCTCGGGCTATCTGAAGCGCGGCGCGACGCTCGACGCGCTTGCGCGCGAATGCGGAATCGACGCCGCCTCGCTGATGGACACGGTATCCGCCTACAACCAGTACGCGAAGCAGGGTTGCGATCCGGCGTTTCACAAGGGCTCGACGCCGTACAACCGCGTGCAGGGCGATGCCGACCGGCAGCCGAACCCGTGTCTCGCGCCGATCGACGCGGGGCCGTTCTATGCGGTGAAGCTGTTGCCGGGCAGCCTCGGCACGTTCGCGGGCCTGGCCACCGACCGCGACGCGCGCGTGCTCGACCACGCCGGCCGCGCGATCGCCGGCCTCTACGCGGTCGGCAACGATTCCGCCAGCATGATGGGCGGCTGCTATCCCAGCGGCGGCATCACACTCGGCCCGGCGATGACGTTCGGTTATCTCGCCGGCCTTTCTCTCGCCGACGCCGCGCCCGAACCCGCGCGTGCCGGCATCGATTCATCCTCGAGGACAACGCAATGAGACTGTATGACGTAGTGACGCTCACGGTGAAGATCGGCGCGAACGCGCAGGTCTTCGAAGGGATTCAGGCCAGCGGCGATCCGCACGGCGGCAAGCTGCTCGGCGCGTGGTACTCGGACATCGGCACGCTCGGTCAGGTGCTGGTGCTGCGCGGTTATGAATCGGAGGCCGCGCTCGTCGCCGAGCGCAAGCGGATGCTGCTCGAAGGCAACCCGTTCGGCTGCGGCGAATCGATCATCGACGTGAAGACGGCCAGCTATGCGCTGTTCCCGTTCCTGCCGCCGATCGAACCGGCCGTGCACGGCGGCATCTACGAGATGCGCGTATACGGCACGAAGCTCGGCAGCCTGCAGCACACGATCGACGTGTGGGAGCAGGCGGTGCCGGAGCGCACCCGCCGCTCGCCGCTGGTCGGCGCGATGTATGCGCTCGACGGCGACACGCCGCGGTTCCTGAACATCTGGCCGTATGCGAGCGTGGACGAGCGTTCGCGCATTCGCGCCGAAGCGGTCAGGGACGGCATCTGGCCGCCGAAGGGCGGCCCGGCCCACCTCACGACCATGGAATCGACGATCTGCGTGCCCGCGCCGTTTTCGCCGTTGCGCTGAACGTGCCGCGTATTGCGCCATGACGCTCAAGGAGACGATATGACCCAGCCTCAATCCCGCGCGCTGTCGCTGTCGGCGCTGACCGTGCTCGAACTGAGCCCGCCGCAGATGGTGCGATGCGCCGTCGACGCCGGCTACGACTACGTTGGCCTGCGACTGCTGCCGGCCACCGACACCGAGGTTCGCCACGAGATCGTCGGCGATACGCCGCTCAAGCGCGAAACGCTGGCGATCCTGCGCGATACGGGCATGCGTGTGCTCGACGTCGAGATCGCGCGCCTGAAGCCCGATACCGACGTGACGCACTACCTGCCGATGCTCGAAACGGCGGCGGAGCTCGGCGCGCGCTACGTCCTCGTGGCCGGCAACGATCCCGACGAGGCGCGCACCGTCGACCGGCTCGGCCGGCTGTGTGACCTGGCCGCGCCGCTCGGCCTGTCGCCGTCGCTGGAACCGATGCCGTGGACCGACGTGAAGGACATCGGCGCCGGCGCGCGCATCGTCGACGCGTGCGGCCGGCGCAACACCGGACTGATCGTCGATCCGATTCATTTCGATCGTGCCGGCTCGTCGCTCGACGCGTTGCGCGCGTTGCCGCACGCGTACTTCGGCTACGTCCAGTTCTGCGATGCGCCGGCCGAACGACCGGCCGACGTCGACACGCTGCTGTTCCAGGCACGCTGCGCGCGGATGGTGCCGGGCGAGGGCGGTCTCGACCTTGCGGGCATCCTGCGCGCGCTGCCCGCTCACCTGCCGGTGAGCGTCGAGGTGCCGAACGAAGCGTGGGCGAAGACGACGCCTGCCGTCGAGCGGGCGCGCCGCCTGCGTGAAGCCACCCTTGTCGTGATCGATGCGGCGGCCGTGCCGGCCTGATCGCGCGGCGGCTGCCTTCTCGACGCAACGGGCCCGATCGGCGCCAGGCATCGCGCCGGCGCGCGGATCGGGCATTCGATACGACAACAAGAACAACTTCCCCGGAGACATCAGCATGACTTCCTCGCAGACGGCCCGACGGCCGAAGCATTTCATTCAGGATGGCGAATCGAACGACGCGCGCTCGCTCGACGTTCAGCAATTTCTCGATACGCGGCCGGTGGGCCGGTTCCAGTGGCTCGTGCTTTTGTTGTGCATGCTGATCGTGATGCTCGACGGGCTCGACACGGTGATGATCGGCTTCATCGCGCCGTCGATTTCCAGCGCGTGGTCGATTCCGCGTGACGCGCTGGGCCCGGTGATGAGCGGCGGCCTGCTCGGTCTCGCGTTCGGCGCGCTCACGGCCGGCCCGATGTCCGACCGCTTCGGCCGCAAGACGGTGATGGTCAGCGCGGTGATGTTCTTCGGCCTGTGGAGCATTGCATCGGCGTTTGCGACCGGCGTGGCGTCGCTGACGGTGTTGCGCTTCCTGACCGGCATCGGCCTGGGCGCGTCGATGCCGAACGCGGCCACGCTGATGGCTGAATATGCGCCGCCGCGGCGGCGCGCGCTGATGGTGACGGCCGTGTTCTGCGGCTTCACCTTCGGCGCGGCGGGCGGCGGCTTCGTGAGCGCGTGGATGATCGAAACGTGGGGCTGGCATTCGGTCCTGCTGCTCGGCGGCGTGCTGCCGATCGCGTACGTGCCCATCCTCGTCAAATGGCTGCCGGAATCGGCACGGTATCTCGCGCTGTCGGAGCGGCGCCGCGCACGGCTCATCGGCGTGCTGAATCGCATACAGCCGGCGGTCGCCGACGCACGGACGCGGTTCGTGTCCGCCGAACCGGCGCGCGACGTGCGCAGTCCCGTTCGCGCGATTCTGTCGCGCGAACATGCGTTCGGCACGGTGATGCTGTGGATCTGCTACTTCGCGGGATTGCTGACCGTCTATCTGCTCGGCAACTGGCTGCCGACGCTGATTCGCGGTCTGGGGTTTTCGCTGGCCGAGGCGGCGATCGTCGGCGCGCTGTTCCAGGCGGGCGGAACGGTCGGCTCGCTGCTGATCGGCTGGCAGATGGACCGGTTCAATCCGCACGCCGCGCTCGGCGCGACCGTGCTCGCCGGCGGCGCGCTGGCCTGGTACATGGGTGTGTCGGCCCATCCGTTCGGCGTGATCTGTGTGCTCGCATTCGGCATCGGGTACTGCATGAACGGTTCGAATACGGGCTTCTGCGCGCTGGCGGCCGGCTCCTATCCGACCGAAATGCGGGCCACCGGGACGAGCTGGATGCTCGGGGTCGGCCGTTTCGGCGGCATCGCGGGCGCGATGCTGGGCGCGGCCATGCTCCATGCGAACTGGAGTTTCGGCCAGGTCTTCGCGGCGCTTGCGGTGCCGGCGGCCGTGGGCGGTGCAGCGGTGCTGCTCAAGGGCGCGCGCCATCGCGGGAGGTTCGTGGCCGTGAGCGGGGCTGCCGGCCACTGACGGCGAGCGCGGCGCCGCGGCGGGGGTGCGGTGTCGCGCAAATTCTCTTGAATTCCAGTATGGAATTGTGTTCTTATTTGACATTCACCATACGGACGAGAAGGCGCCATGGCAGGAAATCTCGAGCGTGCGCTCGCAGTGCTGGAATTGCTGGCAAAGAACGGCGGCCGCATGCCGCTGGCCACCATTGCCGATACGCTGAACATTCCCCGCAGCGGCACGCATCGCCTGCTGTCGATGCTGATCGACGAGGGGTTCGTCCGTCAGGACGAGGAGCACGGCGAATACATGCTGGCGCTGAAGCTGGTGTCGCTCGCGCTGATCTATCTGTCGACGAGCGGGGTGTTCGACATTTCCCAGCCGGTGCTCGATCGCCTGGCCGAGTCGTCGGGCGAACTGGCACGGCTGGGCGTGGTTGAAGGCGATCACATCACGTTCGTCGGCAAGGCGCAGGGTGCGAAGTCCGGGCTGCGTTACGACCCGGACATGGGCAGCCAGCCGCCGCTGCATTGCACCGCGAGCGGCCAGGCGTGGCTCGCGACGCTGCCCGACGAGCGCGCGATCGAACTGGTGTCGAGGCAGGGCGGGCTCAGCGCGAAGGTGCAGAATGTACCGCGCGCACCGAAGACGATCCAGCAGTTCCTGAAGGATCTGAACGGCGCGCGCGCGCGTGGCTACGGGATGGCGATCGAGACGTACGAGGTCGGCATGACGTCGATCGCGGCAGCCGTGCGCAATCCGGTCACGAACGAAGTGGTCGGTATCGTGAGCCTCGCCGGGCCGACGAGCCGTCTGCCGGAATCGCGCCTGAAGGAGCTCGCGCCGCTATTGCTCGCGGCTGCGTCGGACATGAGCGCGGCCACGCTGGGTTCGCCGTGGTTCAAGCTGACGGGCGCGGCGGCTGCCCCGGCGGAAGTGGCGCCGGTTGCGGCAGCAAAGGCGACGACGCGCGGGCGTGCTTCAAAGCGTTAGTGTGCCGCGCCGGGATGTTGGCGCGACGCGTGTCGTTTGGGCGGGAAGGCTTGTGTATTCGACGGGGCGGTATGGGGATTGAATTCGGGGCGGTCGATCTTCACGCCGTTGCCTCGTTCGATGACGTTGTCGTTTTTGTTGGTTCATCGCGGATTTCCATGAATGGCGATTTCCGACCCAGTTCGGCCCCTCAACATTCCGCGAAGCGGTTCCTTCAACGTTGGGCCGATTCGGCCATCTGGTGACTTATGGCTGGCTGGGCCAGGCATCAATTTTTTCTACAGTCAGTGAAACGCGTCGGACGGAACCACGCCGGCGGCGGCCAAAAACATAAGGGCCGGTAATCCAGCCCTTATGGCAGACTCGTATCCTTGCCTTCTACCGGCACCGTTTCTCAACAGTCGAAAATCACAACTTCATCGACACGTGGATCGGCGGGTCAGGTGTATCCACTCCCATCCCCTGGATAACACGGTAGAGTTCAACAAGTGCTTTTTCCTTTTCTACATCGTGTCCACCAACGACACGGGTCATCTGGGAAGGAGAAAGTTCGTCTTCCTGATGAAGGTCGGCAATAGTCAGCGTGTTCATTTTGAATCTCCATTCAAAAGAAGTTTGGCAACGAGGCTTGAGCAGTTGTAATTTACTGCTCGCTTCCTAATGTGCACAATCTGTGCCAACTCGCCTCCGGTACGCACCGCGGCTGTTCAAGATAGAAATTTGAGACCTCCCGCTTCTATGCCGGCGATTCGAGGTATGCGACATGTTGGCTATATTCCGACACGTGACGATCTTCTGTTGGTTGTTCAGGAACACAGAGCCGTCGGCCGAGGGATCAGACCAGTTGCACACGGAGCACTACACGGGGAGGAAGCGGCACAGTCGATGCGAAATCGATGCGTATTGCCTGCGTTAAGACCGTGCCGCGGGTGGTATCGAGCAGTCATGTTGGTCATTGAATCGGGGAGTGCGTGGTATCGGTGCCGACGGATTGTCGACGACCCGCACACGGTCCTCGACCGCTTCTGGCCGATCGCCGACATTTTGCCCCGCGTTCCCCAGGATTCCGCGAAGAACCTTTTTATTTGGGCTCGGGAAATTGACCGCGCCCGTCGTCCGCATTGAACGGTTGCCCGGCCGTTCTCACGAGCAGAAAGTGAAGTAGGTCGTGGAAGTAACGCCACTGACTTCCGACGGCGCGACGACGATGCGCCGATGCGCGGCAGCCTGCCGCCGCGCCCCCGGCGCAGGCGCCGGCCTCACGCCTCCCGGTACGTTCCCTTAGCCTTGGCCGTATGCGTCGCCAGCACGTCCATCAGCGCCGGGCTCAGGCAATCGTAGGGCTCCAGCCCCTTGCTGCGCAGCGTGTCGCGCACGTCCGCCATCAACGACGGCGGCGTGCCGCTTTCGATGATCGACGACACGAACGCGGCGAAACCCGGGCCGTCCCAGCCGGCATCCTGCGACAGTTCGGTGTGGATGAAATCCAGGCCGTAAAACGCATGGTCGCGATTCTCGATGCGCCCGAACAGATGCGTGCCGCACGCGGAGCAGGCATGGCGCTGGATCAGCGCCTTGTCGTCGACGACGCGCAGTTTCTCGCCATGCGCGGTGACGGTGACCTTGTCGCGCGGCACGACGCCCACGACGGCAAACAGCGCCCCGGCCGGCTTCCAGCATTTCGTGCAGCCGCACGCGTGATTGAATGCGACCTGCGTATCGACCCGGACCTCGACCGGGTCCTGCGCGCACAGGCAGCGCAGCGTACCGCCCGCGAACGGATCGGCGCCCTTCTGGATACCGCGATCGACAGTGGGATGAATGGCGACGGACATGGTCATGCTCCTTTTCGGTGCTTCGGTAGTGAACGACGGTTCGGATCGACTTCCCTTCGCGCATCGGCCCGGCGACCAGATGGAACTGGCGTGCCGAGCCCCGATCATGTGGCATTTCATTCGTCGAAGGAAACTGGGGGGGAGTATATGGCGATACTGGTGGGGAGTATACCCGGCGATTTCCCGATGACGGTGTTCATCGGGCCGCGCTACGTCAGATAAATGCCGGCCGGACGCCGCATGCCGGCGTCGAATATTGCCGTGCAAGGCTTCCCGTCCGTCGCGCTCATGTCCATGTGTCGTCCATGTGTCGCCCGTATCGGGCATCCGGCTGCACGCAGCCGGTCCCGGCTTTTCAGCGAAGAGCCCGTCAAAGGCAGGGCACGCGGTTTGCCGGCCCGCTTGCCGGTCGTCCGCAGGCTGAGAAGGCGACGGCCGGCCAGCCCAGGCAAGCCGTCGCGTTGCGGAACGCGTGCGTTCGCGGCACCGAGCTGCTGTTCCCGGCCAACCTGGCGCCGCGACGACGATCCCGCTACTTCACCGGCGTGAGGACCGGCGCGTCCTTGTTCTTGATCAGGAACACGACGAATTTCGCCGGCTTCGTGCTGCTGGCGTTTCGTCCGACCGTGTGCACGTCGTCGGGGCCTTCGTGGAACGTGTCGCCTGCATGGAGCGTGACCGTCTTGCCGCCGTTCAGGCCCATCACGATGCTGCCGTCGAGCACATAGACGAACGCGTGCGCGTCGTGGCGATGAACGGGGTCGACGCTGCCGGGCGGATAATCGACGACGATCATCTCCACTTCCTTGCCCGGATACTCGGGCAGCGGCTCCGTGGTCAGTTGCGTCACCTTGGCTTGCGGTGCGGCGGCAGCCGGCGGAACGGGCATCAGCAGCGACAGCGCAAGCGGTGCAAGCGCGAGCACGATGCGTTTCATGTCGTTACTCCAGGTTGGCCTTGTCGAGACCGAACATCTTGTCGAACGAACCGGGCACCATCCGGAACGCGACGTTCAGCCGGTTCCAGCAGTTGATCGCACCGACGAGGACGGTGAGATCCGACAGCGCCTTCTCGTCATAGTGGGCGCGCACACGTTCGTAGAGATCGTCCGGCACGCCGTGCGGCGAAAGCTGCGTCAGCGCTTCGGTCCATTCGAGCGCGGCGCGTTCGCGCGGCGAGAACAGCGGCGACTCGCGCCAGATCGCGACGTGATGCACGCGCAGTTCGCGCTCGCCGTGGATCCTGGCCATCTTGATGTGCATGTCGACGCAGAACGCGCAGCCGTTGAGCTGCGACGCGCGAATCTCGACGAGCTCGCGAACCGGCACTTCGATCGTCGTCTTCTGAAGCAGCCCGTCGAGTTCGACGAGCTTCTTCGTCAGCTCCGGCGATTGCTGAAAGTAGTTGATACGTTGCGTCATGATACGTTCTCCTGATCGGTGAAGGCTGGGCAATCGGCCCTGCGCATGACCATTCATTGCACGACCGGCCTGGCAACCATCGTAATCGCGGATTTCGCGGGCCAGTAGTGCCGGTAAGGTGCGCACTCTATTGCCGCTTCGGAACCAATCGCGCGCCGGGGTGTGGCGGCGCGCCGCCGACGTTCGTCAATCCGACACCGCGACAACCCCGCAAATGCCCTGCCGTGCCATCTTCGTATAGGGACACAGGCGCTCCGTATCGCGGACCAGACGTTCCGCAACCTGCCGGTCCACACCCGGCATGCGGAGGGTGACGTTGGCGGCGAGCGCATAGCCGCCGTCGACCGGATCGCGGCCGAACGATACTTCGACTGCGACGGTCGCTTCGCGGATATCGATCCGCTCGCGTTGCGCGAGCAGGCTCAGCGCGCCGTGAAAGCACGCGGCGTAGCCAGCTGCGAGCAGTTGCTCGGGATTGGTGCCGCCGCCCGGCCCGCCGAGTTCGCGCGGCAGGCGCAGATCGAGGGCGAGACAGCCGTCGTCGGATCGTGCGACGCCCGATGCGCGGCCGTGTGCCGTCTTGCCGCCGGACACGGTGACCGTGGTCGTGTAGAGCGCGACGAATTCGCGCCCGCGGTATTTGTCGAGCAGTGTCGGTGACGGAGGTTGCAACCTCTCGTTCTCCATATGCCTCCCGGGTGCCTGTATTGACCGACGCGAGCGTTCCGGGCCGTACGGTCCGGAGCGGCGCGTCGTTTCTCTAAGCGAATCGGCGCATGAGTGCAGCGCTTGCCTGCAGGTCGTTCCCCATGACCGCCAGCCGAAGGATGGATGGCCCTTGCGCACTTGCATGCTAGGCAAAGACGCGTCGCCCGGCGAGATCATCCAGGGATGCATGGTGTTGCCCGCTTTGCACCAATGCGGCGGGAACGCCGCGTATCGGTCGCGTCGGCCGTTCCACCGGCTGCGGCGATGCCGCCGATGGGTGCCGACGGGGTGCCGATTGAGTGTCGTGTCGATTGGTGCCGATGAGGAACGGGAAAGTGTCCGGATACGTGTCTACCTGCGCAGGCGTGCGGCTCCTAGTATGACGGCAAGAATGCGGCCGATCTTCGGCTTGAGCATGCAAGCGGCCCATCGGTGACGCGACATGCGGCACACCTACGCAATTGGAGGCTCGCGATGAACACTCTGGAATTCGACGCGTCGACGGTTTCGCACGGGCCGGCTCGTGCGGTTTCCGGCATCGAGGCAGGCGCACATCTCGTCAGCGAGCGCGACGGCTATGCGCATCACGGCATCTACGCAGGAGACGGACTGGTGATTCACTACGCCGGCTTCCATCGTTCCGCGCAACGGTGTCCAGTGGAATGCATCCCGTTGCGTCGCTTCGCGGCGAGCAAGGCCATCCGTATTCAGGCGGAACCGGATGCCGTCTATACGGGGATGGCCGTCGTCGAGCGCGCCAGGTCGCGCGTGGGCGAGGACCGCTACCGGCTGCTGACGAACAACTGCGAGCACTTCTGCAGCTGGTGCGTGCGCGGTGTCGGCCACAGCGAGCAGGTATGTCGCGGCTTGCGGCATCCGTGGCTCGGCATCCGGACGGTGTACGCGCTGATGAAGGGACGAGTAATGGACACTGTTTCGATCGCGGGCCGGCATGCGGCGCGCGCACTCAAGGCCGGCATGCCGGTGATCGTCGCGGGCACGTTGTCGGCATGCGTGAACTACGCGGGTATTCACGGCGATGCGGCGATGACCGATCCGCAGCAGTACGCGACGCAACAGAGCCTGCCGCTCGAGCAAGGACACTGGCCGACCGCGGATTGGGCCGACCAGTTCGGCGACGACCAGCTGAAGTCGTTGATCGACGAGGCACTCAAGACCAGCCCGACACTCGATCAGGCGCGTGCGCGCGTGGCGGCCGCGCAGGCCTACAGCGAATCCGCGCGAGCGGGAACGATGCCGCGCGTCGACGCCAGCTACGCGCTCACGCGTCAGCAGTTTTCCGGAACGGCGCTCGTGCCGCCGCCGTATGGCGGGTCATGGCAGACGGAGAACCGCGGCATCCTCGGCGCATCGTACGAGCTCGACCTGTGGGGCAAGAAGCGCGAGGCGCTGCGTGCGTCGGTGTCCGGCCTGCAGGCGAGCCGTGCCGACGCGGAAGCGGTCAGGCTGACGCTCACGACATCGATTGCGCGCACCTATAACGAGCTTGCCCGACTGTCCGTGCTGCATGACATCGCGCAACGGGAGATCGAGCGGCGCGAGCGGATCGATCGCATCGCCGCGGGCCGAATCGCGACGGGGCTCGACACGCAGGTCGAGCGCGAGACCGCCCGCGCGAATCTCGCGACGAGCCGTGCGTTGCTGACGTCGCTCGACGGGCGGATGCTCACGACGCGCTACCAGATCGCCGCATTGCTCGGCGCCGGCCCCGACCGCGGGCTGCGGATCGCGCGCCCGACGCTCGGCACCGGCAACGAGGTGCGCCTGCCCGACCATCTGCCCGCGGATCTCGTGAGCCGGCGCCCCGACATCGTTGCCGCACGGTGGCATGTCGACGCGCTCGCGCACGGCGTGAAGGAAGCGAAGGCCGAGTTCTATCCCGACATCAACCTGAGCGCCGCGATCGGGCTCGATGCGTTCGGTTTCGGGCGCTTCCTGACGGTGGCGAGCCGCACCGCGTCGGTCGGGCCTGCCATCCACCTGCCGATCTTCGACGCCGGTGCGCTCCGCGCGCAACTGAAGGGGCGCTACGCGGACTTCGATCTCGCCGTCGCGAGCTATAACCAGGCGCTCGTCACCGCGCTGAGCGAAGTCGCGACGCAACTCGCCGGTGTGCGTTCGACGGACGCACAGCTCGTCGATGCGCAGGCCGCGCAGCAGGCCGCGCTGAAGGCCGCCGCACTGGCGCTCGCGCAGTACAAGGCCGGCCTCACGAATCAACTGACGGTGTTGAACGCCGACGTCAACGCGCTTTCCGCCGAGCAGAGCGTCGCGAATCTGCGCATGGACCGCCGCGATCGCCAGATCGCGCTGGCGTCCGCGCTGGGCGGCGGCTTCGTCGACACGTCATTCACAGGCACGGGCGCAGCGGCACGTGCCGATGCGCGCGGATCGGCCGCGCCCGCTGTCGCCGCGCGCTGAGCGGCGATCCATCGAATCTGCCTGGAGAATGGAAATGAGCGAAATCAATCCGCCGGTGAGCAAGCCGGCCGACACCCCACGCATGAATCGTGACGCGTCGCCGTCCGGCGGCGACGATGTCGCAAGCGAAGACACGACGCGCCGCCGCCGGCTGCTGCTGGCGCTGCTCGGCGTGTCGGTCGTCGCGGCATCGGTCGCGTATGGCGCGTACTACCTGACGGTCGCGCGCTATCACGAATCGACCGACGACGCGTACGTCAGCGGCAATCTCGTGCAGCTGACGCCGCAGGTGGCCGGTACCGTCGTCGCTGTAAACGCCGACGATACGCAGATCGTGAAGGCGGGCGATCCCGTCGTCACGCTCGACGCCGCCGATGCGAAAGTCGCGCTCGGCAACGCCGAAGCGGCGCTGGGGCAGACCGTGCGGCAAGTGAGCAGTCTCTACGTGAACGACGAGCTGTATGCCGCGAACGTCGCGCAGAAGCAGTCCGATCTCGTCCGTGCCCAGGACGACCTGCGCCGCCGCGTGGCCGTCGCCGATACGGGCGCCGTGTCGGCCGAAGACATCGCGCACGCGCGCGACACGGTAGCGGCCGCGCGGGCCGCGCTCGACGCCGCCCGTCAGCAGGCGGCCGCCAACCGCGCATTGACCGCCCGCACGACGATCGATCGGCACCCGAACGTCCAGGCGGCCGCGTCGAAGGTGCGTGACGCGTATCTGGCATATGCGCGCAACGTGCTGCCCGCGCCCGTCACCGGCTATGTCGCGAAGCGTTCGGTTCAGGTCGGGCAGCGCGTGTCGCCCGGTACGCCGTTGATGGCGATCGTGCCGCTCGACGGCGTGTGGGTCGACGCGAACTACAAGGAAAGCCAGTTGCGCAACATGCGCATCGGTCAACCGGTCACGCTGACGGCCGACGTGTACGGCGCGAAGGTCAGGTATCACGGCCGCGTCGTCGGCTTCTCGGCGGGCACGGGCAGCGCCTTCGCCAGCCTGCCCGCGCAGAACGCGACGGGCAACTGGATCAAGATCGTTCAGCGCCTGCCCGCGCGCATCCAGCTCGATCCGGCGGAACTCGATGCGCATCCGCTGCGGATCGGACTGTCGATGGATGTCGACGTGGATACGCACGACGACACCGGGCCGCAGCTCGGCGCGGCGATGAACACGTCGTATCGCACCGACGTGTTTGCCGGATACGGCGCGCAGGCGGATGCCGAAATCGAGAAGATCATCGCGCAAAACGTCGTGGGCGAGCGTGCGGGATCGGCGGCGCATGCCGGCTCGCCGACGGCTTCCGCCACGCGCGATGCAAGCGACGCGCGCGACGCACGCGACGCACGCGACACCACGCGGCGCGCAAGCTGAATCGTCGACCCGGTGCGCGCCGTTGTCGCGTCCCGGTCGATTCAATCGTCCGACTGGCCGGATCGACACGCCGGCGCGGTCGCAACTTCAGACTGGAAGCGAGATGAATGCCTCAACGCAATCCGCACCGCCGCCGCTGACGGGCGGCAAGCTCGTCCTTGCGACCCTCGCGGTCGCGCTCGCGACGTTCATGAACGTGCTCGATTCATCGATCGCCAACGTCGCGATTCCGACCATCTCGGGCAACCTCGGCGTATCCGTCGACGAAGGCACGTGGGTGATCACGCTGTTCTCGGCGGCCAATGCCGTCGCGATCCCGCTGACGGGCTGGCTCACGCAGCGCGTCGGGCAGATCAGGCTGTTCGTGGCCGCGATCGTGCTGTTCGTGATCTCGTCGTGGCTGTGCGGCGTCGCGCCGAACCTGCTCGTGCTGCTCGCCGCACGTGTGTTGCAGGGCGCCGTCGCGGGGCCGCTGATTCCGCTGTCGCAAGCGATCCTGCTGGGTTCGTATCCGAAGGAGAAAAGCTCGACCGCGCTCGCGCTCTGGTCGATGACCGCGACGGTCGGCCCGATCGCCGGTCCCGCGCTGGGCGGCTGGATCACCGACAGCTACAGCTGGTCGTGGATCTTCTACATCAACATTCCGGTCGGCCTGTTCGCGGCGGGCGTGACGTGGATGATCTATCGCGACCGCGACACGCAGGCGCGCAAGCTCCCGATCGACAAGGTCGGCTTGCTGTCGCTGATCGTCTGGGTCGCGACGCTGCAGATCATGCTCGACAAGGGCAAGGATCTCGACTGGTTCAGCTCGCCCGTGATCTGTGCGCTTGCCGTGATCGCCGCAGTCAGCTTCGTGTTCTTCCTGATCTGGGAGTTCACGGAGCGCAACCCGATCGTCGACATACGCCTGTTCGCGGTACGCAATTTCCGTGGCGGCACGATCGCGATCTCGGTCGCGTACGCGGTGTTCTTCTCGAACCTCGTGATCCTGCCGCAATGGATCCAGGGCTATCTCGGCTATCGATCGGTGGACGCCGGGCTCGTGACGGCGCCGCTCGGGATCTTCGCCGTGCTGCTGGCGCCGTTGATGGCGAAGATCATGCCGAAGTCCGATGCGCGGGTGCTCGCGACGCTGGCCTTCGTCGGCTTTGCGGGCGTGTTCTTCATGCGCTCGCATTACACGACGGGCGTCGACCCATATACGCTGGTGCTGCCGACCCTGTTGCAGGGCATTCCGATGGCGCTCTTCTTTACGCCGCTGACCGCGATCATTCTGTCGGGCCTCACGCCCGACCGGATTCCGGCGGCCGCCGGACTGTCCAACTTCGTGCGGGTGTTCGCGGGCGGCGTCGGCACGTCGCTGATCGCGACCGGCTGGAACGACCGGACGATCCTGCATCATGCGCGGCTCGCCGAGCAATCGAGCGTGAACAACCCGGTCTACACGAGCGCCGTCGCGCAACTCCAGGCGACGCTCGGCGGCGGCGTGGATCAGGCCACGGCATTCTTCGAACGCACGCTGAACGCGCAGGCCGCGATGCTCGCGCTGAACGATATCTTCTGGGTGTCGTCGATCATCTTCATCGTCATCATTCCGCTGGTCTGGCTCACCAAGCCGGGCAAGGGCGGCGGCAGCGGGATGGCGGCCGGCGGGCACTGAGCGCGGCCGCCGGAATCGCGCGGCGACGGTCGTTCGCATGCCGCCGCGCCGGGATATGCCCGACGCGTGACGATCGATTTCGGCAGGGTGTCCGTCATTCTGTAAATGATGGATACCCTGCCGTCGCCTTTGGCGGGCTGGCGCGACGGCATCGTGGGACGAGCGGTGTTGCCCGCGCCCCGGCGACGGGCAGACGTGAGCCGTTGACGCGCTACAGCGCAATGACCGTGCGGCTCGACGGATCGCTGGCGCGTTCGCCGAGCAACGCTTTCAGGTCGCGCTCGATCGTGCTGCACAGCGTGGAAATGGGTACGTCGTTCGCGCCGCCCTCGAACGGGTTCTCGGTGCTTTCGCCCACCTGCTCGAGCGAGGTGTACATCCACGAAACGGCGACGCTGCACGGCACGACGAGCCAGACCATGTTGCCGTGCATGAAGCCGCTCACGCTGTCGTTCAGCCGGTTGAATTCGTTCAGAAGACCGAACGGAAGCGACAGGCAAAAGAACCGGACGAACAGCGAGCTGACGGTTGCGTACTGGCGCGGATACGGAAAGTTCTTGAACCGTTCCGAGCGGGCCTGGAGATCGATGAAGTCGCTGATCGTCCTTTGAAGCTCCATATAAAAATTCGAATTCAGATGGCCGGCCATGTGAAGCGTCCTGAGCGACGTGCCCTGCAGGCTCAGCACGAACGTGGCGACGGAAGCCGAGGCCAGCGCCTGTTCCGTTTCGGCCGGGGGCAGGTATTCCGGCAGCAATTCCCGAATGTCCTTTTCCCACTCCGGCACACGATAGAACCGGCGGTACTCTGCGTTGTAGCGTTTGCTCGTGCTTTCCCAGATCAGCGGGCGGCGCAGCTCGTATCGCAGCGCGGTCAGCCAGGCAAGGTGCCGATAGACCAGCTTGCGGGCGATCTCGTCGTCGCTGACGAAGTCGCGCGCGAGCTGGCCCCAGCGGCGGCTTTTGCTCAGGATCTCGGTCCAGGTTTCCAGCGCGTCCATGGCACGGTTGTAGGTCTGAACGTTCTTGAAGCCGACGATGAACGACGTCGCGGTGCCGAGCAGCGCCACGATCGTCAGCGGTATCGACAGCCACGTTACGGAGAAGCACTGATACAGAACAACGGGCACGGAACCGAAGATGAGCAGCTCGTAGATTTTCCAGCGTGTCCAGATCAGGAATTCCGAGAGTTTGTACGATTTCCCGAGATGCATGGTTGGCCTCGTCGTCGTATCAGTCGACGACGGTCACAATGTTGACGGTGCCGTGCCGGGCCATCTTTGCATACGGGCACAAGCGTTCCGCGGTACGCACCAGTTCTTCCGCGACGTTTCGATCGACGCCGGGCATCCGTACCCGGACGTCGACGATCAACGCGTAGCCGCCGTCCATCGGATCGCGGCCGAACGCAACCTGCACCTCCACGGCGGTATCGGGCGTCTCCAGTCCGGCGCGCGTCTCGAGCAGGTTGAGCGCGCCGTGGAAGCACGCAGCGAAGCCCGCCGCGAACAGCTGCTCCGGATTGGTCCCGGTGCCGGGCCCGCCGAACTCGGTGGGCAGGCGCAGATCGACGGCGAGATTGCCGTCGTCCGAGCGGGCCACGCCGGAGGCCCGGCCGTGTCCCGTCTCGCCGCCGGACACGGTGACGGTCGTGGTGTAAAGCGGTTGGAAATCCCGGCCGCGATACCGGTCGAGGAGCGAAAGCGGTGGGGCCTGCAGCTTGTTGTCATCCATGATGCGTGCTCGAATTCGGCCACGCGTTCCGAGCGTCGGTCATTCGATCGTCGAAACGTGCCGCGAAGAGGGCAGGACTGCCCGGGCAAATAGCGTCTTCAACGAATGACGGGCCCGGACGATGGCATGAGGAATGCGGTCATCGTCCGGTGCAGCCCGGTTCCGGGCCCGTCTGCGCGAGAAAGACGTTTCCATGCTAGAGGCGCGCACAGTAGGGCGGTATGGCCGTTCCGTGCGATTGTCTGTTTCCCGTTGGGCACCAATCGGACATCGATCGGGCGCCAATCCAGCATCGGCCGCGCATGTCGACGCGGCGCACGCAGTGCGTCAGCCGCCGAGGCACGCAAGGAGCGTCTGTGCGTGACGGTGCGCTTCGTCCGCGTCGGCGACGTTCGCGAACCCGATGATGAGGCCGCGCGGCGTTTGCTGCGTATGGCTGTTCGTGTACCAGATCGACAGCGGCAGGACCGCGAGCCCCGCGTCGCGCGCGCGTGCGGCGACGGCGACGTCGTCGACCGGCCCGTCGGGGCCGTCGGTGAACCGCACCGCGAACTGGATGCCGCCCACCGGCAGTTCGACGATCAGCCGCTTGCCGAACACCTGTCGCAACGCGTGCACGATCAGCATGCGGCGCTCGCCATACAGCGCGCGCATGCGCTTCAGGTGCCGGGCGAAGTGCCCCTGTTCGATGAAATCCGCGAGCGCCGCCTGCAGAAGCGTCGGCGAGCCGGCGTTCATGCTGCATGCGACGCGTTCGACGCGCTCCACAGCGCGTTCCGGCACGACCGCATACGCGAGCCGCAAGCCGGGATACATCGCCTTGCTGAAGGTACTGCAATAAATCACGTGATCGCGCCGGTCGAGACTCTTCAACGCCTGCAGCGGGCGGCCGACATAGCGAAACTCGCTGTCGTAGTCGTCCTCGACGATCCAGCCCGACGTCTTTTCGGCCCAGTCCAGCAGCGCGATGCGCCGCGACAGCGACAGCGTGTGGCCGAGCGGGCTCTGATGCGACGGCGTCACGAGCGCGAAGCGCGCGTGCGCATCGAGCTGCAGGCCGCGCTCGACGTCGATTCCCTGGGCATCGACCGGTACCGGGACGAGCTGCACGCCGGTCTCGGACAGGAAACTGCGCGCGAGGAGATAGCCGGGATCCTCGAACCACACGCGGTCGTTCGGACGCGCGAGACTGCGCAGCACGAGTTCCAGCGTCGCGCGGTAGCCGCTCGTGATGAACACCTGTTCGGGCACGCAGGTGATGCCGCGCGACAGCCCCAGGTAGGTGGCGATGTGCTCGCGCAGCGGCCGGTAGCCGGCCGGATTCGGGTAGCCGAGCAGCGCGCGGTCGGCGCTGCGCGCGCGCAGCGACACGAGCCGGTGCCATACCTTGCGCGGAAACGCGTCGAGTGCAGGCAGCCCCGGTTGCAACGGGTGCGGTTCGCCGCTCATCGCGACGGCGATCGGTTGCGCGCGCGGCGGCGGCGCGCTGTCGCGCGACATGCCCGGCGGCTGAAGCGAACCCGCGTGTTCGGCGCGCCGTGCCGGATCGTCGGCACGCGGCGGCGTCGCGCGCGTCACCGATTTCGGCAGCGACGGCGAGACGAACGTGCCGGCCGCGCCGCGCATCTGCAGATAACCCTCGTCGACGAGAATCGTGTACGCCTGTTCGACGGTGCCGCGCGCGGTGTTCAGCTGCGTCGCGAGGCCGCGCAGCGCGGGCACGCGATCGCCGGGACGCAGGTGGCCCGCGGCGATCGCGGTTCTGAACCGCTCGCAGATCTGCAGATAGATCGGCAACTGATGCTGCCGGTCGATTTCGATGGTCAGGGGGGAGGGTTGCTCAGACATGACGGTCTCGCGGATGACGGGGACAGGCACGGCATGGACCAGTCCGATCGACGATTCTTGGCACTGCTGGATAGGACATGATTCTTCCACAATTGCGCCAAGCGATGGACGGTCATCGCCGCGTTCACCCGATCCGGCAGCCGTCACGTCCCCGTCACATTCCACTGCAGTTCATTCGTCAGGAGATTTTGCGATGAAGATCGTCGTCATCGGCGGTTCGGGCCTGATCGGCTCGCGAGTCGTCACGCTGCTCGAGGAAGCCGGCCATCAGGCGCTCGCCGCATCGCCGCGCACCGGCGTCAATACCATCACGGGCGAAGGCCTGACCGACGCATTGACGGACGCGGACGTCGTCGTGGACGTCGCGAATGCGCCGTCATGGGAGCCGCAGGCGGTGCTCGATTTCTTCCGCACGTCGGCCCGCAATCTCGGCAAGGCCGAAGTGGCCGCGGGCGTGCGCCATCACGTCGCGCTGTCGATCGTCGGCTGCGATCGCATGCCGGAGAACGGCTATTTCCTGGCCAAGGTCGCGCAGGAGCAGGCGATCGAGGCGGCGGGCGTGCCGTACACGATCGTGCGCGCGACGCAGTTCATGGAATTCATCGGCGGCATCGCGGATGCCGGCACGGAAGACGGCACCGTGCGCATCGGCGACGGACTGTTCCAGCCGATCGCCGCGGAGGACGTGTCGGCCCTCGTCGCGCAGGCCGCGCTCGCCGGGCCGCAGAACGGCACGATCGAAATCGCGGGCCCGGATCGCGCGCCGTTCGCGGAGATCGTCGCGCGCTATCTGAAGTCGGTCGGCGATACGCGCGCGGTGGTGACCGATCGCGACGCCCGCTACTACGGCGGCCGCGTCGAGGCAACGTCGCTGGTGCCGCTCGGCGCGGCGCGGCTCGGGCGCATCGGCCTCGACGCGTGGCTGGCGGGACGCTGAATCACGTTCGCACGCAGGCGGTCGGCCGGCGCATGCCGGCGACGCGTCAATCCGTATGAGCAGCATGCTTGGGGGCAGCGGAAATGAATCATTCGGAAACATCGGAGCACGACGTTCGTCGCGACCTGGCCGGTCGGGCCGATGCGCTGTCGGCGAGCTTCGGTGCGAGCTATGCGGGCATCCTCGCGTTCGTTGCGGTGGCGAGCGAGGGGAGCTTCACGAAGGCCGCCGAACTGCTCGGCGTCGGGCGGCCGGCCGTGAGCCGCAACGTGCAGAAGCTGGAGGCGCAACTGAGTACGCGGCTGTTCCAGCGGACCACGCGCACGACCGAGCTGACGTGCGAGGGCCGGCGATTCTTCGAGAACTGCCATCAGGGCGTGGCGCAGATCGTCGAAGCGATGAACGACATGCTGGAGTTGCGGCAGGGGCCGCCGCGCGGCCTCATCCGCATCAGCTCGGCCGTGGAATTCGGCAGGAAGATCGTGGCGCCGCTGCTGGAGAAGTTCGCGGACGCCTATCCGGACATCATCATCGATCTGCTGCTCGACGACCGGCCCGTCGACCTGGTGTCCGAGCGGATCGACGTGTCGTTCCGCAACGGGCGCATCGAGGACTCCAGCATCATCGCCCGGCAACTGATTCCGATGCAGATGGCGCTCTGCGCGGCGCCGTCGTATGTGGCGGCGCACGGGCTCCCGCAACGCATCGAGGATCTCGACCGCCACGCGTGCATCAATTTCCGGTTCGCGAGCGGGCGCCTGTTCGAATGGGAATTCAACGTGGACGGCCGCGTGCAGAAGTACCTGCCGACGGCGCGCCGCACGTTCAACGACGCGGCCTTGGTGCTGCGTGCGGTGCTGAACGGATCGGGCATCGCGCAGATGGCCGGCTACCAGATCCGCGACCATCTCGCGTCGAACGAACTCGTCGTCGCGCTGGCGCAGCATGTGCCGCAGGATCGCGGCCACTACATCTGCTATCTGAGCCGGCAACACCTGCCGACGCGCATCCGGATCTTCGTCGACTTCATGACCGAGCAGATCCGCGCGCTCGACCTGAACTGCATGACGCGGTTCAATCCGGAGATTCCGGTGGATGCGGCGCAGGGGCTGGCTGCCTGACGATTCGAGATGGCTGGATGCGCGCCTCGGCGAGTCGACGCATCGCCGAATCGCGCCTGCCCGTCGATGCGCCGCGCCGGCCTAGAACGAATACGCCAATGACGCGAACAGGCTGCGCGGCGCGCCGGGCGTGACCCACAGGCTGTTGTACGAGCTGACGTAGTACGTGCGGTTGAACAGGTTGTTCAGCACGACCGACGCGCGCAGATGCTTGTTGACCTGCACGTAGCCGTTGAGCTGCACGGTCGCGTAGGCGGGCAGGTCGAAGCCGTCCTGCGTGTTCGCGGTGTTGCCCGCGCGGCGCCCGACGTAGATCACGCCCGCGCCCGCGCCGGCCTTGTCGACGAGCGGCAGCGCGGTTTCGTACATCAGCAGCGCGCTGCCGCTCAGGCGCGGAATGTCGACGAGGCGCGCGCCCGGCGTCAGGACGGTGTCGCGCGTGACCTGCGCGTCGACGTATGCGAGGTTGACGATGCCGCGCAAGCCGCGGCCCAGTTCGCCGTTCCATTCGAATTCGACGCCGCGGCTGCGTACTTCGCCGGCCGCACGCGAGAACCCGGCATTCGCCGGATCGGCGGTCAGCACGTTGCGCTTGTTCACGTAGAACGCGGCGACGGTCGCGAGCCAGCGCGTGCCGGCCCACTTCACGCCGGCTTCATAGCCGTGCCCCTTCTCGGGATCGAACGCGCGGCCGTTCGCGTCGGCGCCGTTGTTCGGCCGGAACGAGTACGCGGTGTTCGCATACAGCGACAGCGCGGGGCTGGCCTCGTACACGATGCCGAGCCGCGGGCTCAGCGCCGTTTGCAGCTGGCTCGTCGTCACGCCCTTCAGGCGATTCTCGACCGACTGGTGAAAGCGGTCCCAGCGCAGCCCGGCGAGCACTTTCCAGTGCGGCCCGAACGCGAGCGTGTCCTGCGCGTACAGGCCCTGGCCGTCGTCGCGCTCGAGCAGGTTCGTCGCGGTGCGCGGCACGGGCGCCGGCTGGCCGTACACCGGATCGAAGATGTCGATCGCATACGGCGCCGCGGCCGTCGGCGTCGAGCGCGCGACGAACTGGTCGTAGTTGAAGCGATACGCATCGACGCCCATCACGAACGCATGGTCGATGGCGCCCGTGCGGGCCTTGCCGGCCACTTCGACGCGCCCCTGCACGTCGTTCGAGTGAAACGCGACCTGCCGGTAGCGGCGCCACAGCGTGCGGCCGTCCGGCTGCAGCGCGAACGCTTCGGACGAGCGGCCGGACAGGTCGGTGTCGCGCTGCGCGAAGCCGGCGTTGACCGACCAGTCGGCATTGAAGCGATGTTCGAGCGTGAACTGGTGCCCCGAGTTGCGCACGTCGTAGTCGCCGTCGCGCGGCTCGCCCATGAACCTCGACGCCGGCACCGCGCCGAGCTGCCCGCCGACCGCGACCACGCCGCGATCGAGCGGCGCGCGCTGGCGCGCGGTCTCGAATTCGTAGTGGAGCGTCGTGTCGGCGCCGATATCCCAGGTGAACGACGGCGCGAACAGGTAGCGCTTGCTCGACACCGTGTCGCGGAAGCTGCCGTTGTCCTCGTTCATCGCGATGAAGCGGTACGCGAGCGACTGCGTGACGGGGCCGGTCGAATCGAGCGTCTCGCGCAGCGCGCCGTAGCTGCCGGCCGACACGCCGATCGTGTTCGAGCGCTTGAACTGCGGCTGCTTCGTCGTGTAGCTGATGAGCCCGCCGGGGTCGCCGCGGCCGTACAGCGCGGACGCGGGGCCCTTGAGGACTTCCATGCGCTCGAGCGTCGCGGTGTCGCGCGGCACGCTGATGCCGCGATTCCACGAGAAGCCGTTGACGAGGTAGTCGGTGCCGGACGTGTTGCCGTCGCCGGCAAAGCCGCGCACCGCATAGTTGTCCCACAGCCCGCCGAAGTTGTTCTGCCGCGCGACGCCGGCGACCCAGTCGTACAGGTCTTCACCGCGGGTGGCGGCCACGGTCTGGATCAGTTTCGTATCGACGCTGCTGACCGCGAACGGAATCTCCATCACGTCCGCCTCGGTGCGCGTCGCGCTCGTCGAGTCGGGTGCGCGAAACGGTGCCTTCGTGCGCTGCGCCGAGATTTCGACGGCCGGAAGCACCAACTCCTGCGCATTGGCGACGTTCAGCCCGACCGTGCCGACGGCGATGGCCATCGGTGCGGCCGCCCAGTTCTTTCTGCTCATACCCGTCCCTGAGAAATTGGTTCGCGTTCGGGCACCACGAGCCGCGTTGCGCCGGCATCCGTGTTCCAAACGGTACATTTGCGCGCCGGAATTTAATGCAAATGAGAGTTATTTTCAATCGTAAGTTTGCGGTTGTTGTGTCCGGGTTGAATCGCGCGGCGACGCCCATCGACATGATTGGCGGATCGGCGCGCGGCGCAGCACCGTGCCGGCCTCGCGGCTGACGGTCGGCCTGCAATGCGGCGGGTCCGACGGTGACTCGGGGATGACCGCGCATCCCGCGCTCGGCGCGGCCGTCGATCTGCTGATTCGCAACGGCGGCACGGCGATCCTGTCCGAGACGCTGGAAATCTACGGCGCGGAGCATCTGCTGGTCGCGCGCGCGGCCTCGCGCGACGTGGCCGGTCGTCTGGTCGACAGGCTGCAGGAGGGGAGCGCTACGTCGCCGACAACGGCGGAGAAATGAACGACAACCCGTCGCCCGGCAATATCGCGGGCGGCATCAGCACGATTCTCGACAAGTCGCTCGGCGCGGCCTGACGTGCCGACCGGCTCGCCGGCGTGCCCGGGAATGGCGTTCGAATATCTGATGCCCCGGCGCCGGCGAGGCCGTATCCGTCACTGCGACGGCCGGCGCGGGGCCGTGCAGCGACCGGCACACCGCACACCGCACACCGCACACCGCACACCGCACACCGCACACCGCACACCGCACACCGCACACCGCACGTGCGGGTCATCGTTCACCGGGGCGGCCGGCGACAGGCGGCGCTGGAACGGCGCATGCCGCCCCGGCGCGGCCATGCGCGGTCGTCATGCACCGAGCAGGCCGCGTGCGGCGAGGTTCGCATACAGGGCGCGCACGCCGAAGGTCCACGGCGCGATCTCCGTGCACAGCCGCACGGTGTTGACGAGTGCGCCGAGGGCCGGCGTGGAGATGGCGACGCGGTCGCCGAGGTGGTGCGTGAATCCGCCGCCGGGCGCGTCGCGATCCTGGATCGGCGAGAACATCGTGCCCAGGAACAGCATGAAGCCGTCGGGGTACTGATGATGCGTGCCGCACGTCTGCGCGACGAGGTCGGCCGGGTCGCGGCTGATCTCGCGCATGTGGCTGACGCCATCGAGGACGAAGCCGTCGTCCGCGCCTTCGACGCGCAGCGACACGCTGGCCTGCCGCACGCTGTCGAGCGTGAAGCCGTCGTCGAACAGCCGCACGAACGGGCCGATCGCGCACGACCCGTTGTTGTCCTTGCATTTGCCGAGGAGCAGCGCCGAGCGGCCTTCGATGTCGCGCAGGTTCACGTCGTTGCCGAGCGTGGCGCCCACCGGCCTGCCGTCGCTGCTGACCGCCAGCACGATTTCCGGTTCCGGGTTGTTCCACACCGACGCCGGCAGCAGGCCGACGTCCGCGCCGAAGCCCACCGCGGACATGGGCTGCGATTTCGAGAACACCTCGGCGTCGGGGCCGATGCCGACTTCCATGTATTGCGACCACGCGCCGCGGCGCTCGAGTTCCGCCTTCAGACGCATGGCGGCCGCCGAACCGGGCACGATCCTCGACAGGTCGGTGCCGATCGTCGCGGCGATGGTTTCGCGCACGTCCTTCGCCCGGGCCGGATCGCCGCCGGCCTGTTCCTCGATCACGCGCTCGATCAGGCTGACCGCAAAGGTGACGCCGCAAGCCTTGATGGCCTGCACGTCGCACGGCGCGAGCAGGCGCATCGCGCCGGACGTGCCGTCGAGTGCCGCCTGCAGCAACGGCTCGACGCGGCCGAGCGATTCGCCGGGGGCGGTGCGCGCGATGTCGATGGCGTCGGGGCGGTCGAACAGGTCCGCGGTGGTCGGCACGGTGCGGGTGAGGTCGAACACCTCGCCGCCGCGCACGGCGACGACGCTCGGGCCCGCGTGGGCACCGTCGTGCCGCCAGACGCGGCCGATCAGCAGGGCCTGGGCAAGGTCGTGCGGCAGGCAGTCGGAAACGGAAGGAGTACGCATGATCAGCTCGGCAAGAGTCGTGGACGGTGGGTTCAGTGCGAATGGCGCGGGTTGCCGCGCTGCTCGATGACTTTCAGGTAGAGCGTGGCCGGTTCGAGGCAGCCGCCGGTGGACAACTGGCCCACGAACCGGCGATAGAGTTCCTGCCACGGCGTCTGCGCCTGCGGCACGGTGAAGCTCGCCGTCTCGCGGCGGCGCGCGAGTTCGTCTTCATCGACGAGCACGTCGACGCTGCGGCGATTCAGGTCCACGCGCACGCGGTCGTTCGTGCGCAGCAGGGCCAGGCCGCCGCCGACCGCCGCCTCCGGCGACATGTTCAGGATCGACGGGCTGGCCGACGTGCCGCTCTGGCGTCCGTCGCCCATGCAGGGCAGCGACGTCACGCCACGCTTTACCAGGTCGGCGGGCGGCGCCATGTTGACGACTTCCGAACTGCCCGGGTAGCCGACCGTGCCGCAGCCGCGAATCACCAGGATGCAGCGTTCGTCGATGGCGAGCGCGGGATCGTTGATGCGGGCGTGGTAGTCCTCGGGGCCGTCGAAGACGATCGCGCGTGCCTCGAAGGTATTCTCCGCGCCCGGCTCGGCAAGGTAGGTCTGGCGGAAGGCGTCGCCCACCACCGACATCTTCATGATCGCGCTGTCGAAGAAGTTGCCCGACAGCACCATGAAGCCGGCGCCATGCTTGAGCGGCGCGTCGGGGGTACGGATCACGTCGCGGTCGGCGTCCTGCGCGGTGTCGGCAATGTCGCCGATCGTGCGGCCGGACACGGTCATGCAGTCCCGCCGCAGCAGGGCGGCCGCATCGAGCTGGCGCAGCACCGCGGGCACGCCGCCGGCGCGATGGAAGCTTTCCCCGAGATATTCGCCGGCCGGCATGCAATTGACGAGCAGCGGCACGGATTCGCCGCAGCGCTGCCAGTCGTCCAGGCTCAGTTCCACGCCCATATGGCGCGCAATGGCGATGAGATGCGGCGGGCAGTTGGTCGATGCACCGAGCGCGGAGGCGACGACGATGGCATTCTCGAACGCCGCGCGCGTCATGATCGACGACGGGCGCAGGTCTTCGCGAACGAGTTCGACCGCGCGCCTGCCCGTGGCGTAAGCCATCTGGCCGCGCTCGCGGTACGCGGCGGGAATGCTCGCGCAGCCCGGCAGCGACATGCCCAGCGCCTCGGCCAGGCTGTTCATCGACAGCGCCGTGCCCATGGTGTTGCAGTGGCCGATCGACGGCGACGATGCCGTCGTCAGCTGCATGAAGCCTTCGTAGTCGATCTCGCCGGCGGCGAGCAGGTTGCGGGCGTGCCAGATGACCGTGCCCGAGCCGACGCGCTTGCCCTCGTGCCAGCCGTCGAGCATCGGTCCGCCGGACAGCACGATGGCGGGCATGTCCACGGTGGCCGCGGCCATCAGGCAGGCGGGCGTGGTCTTGTCGCAGCCGGTCGTCAGGACCACGCCGTCCAGCGGAAAGCCGTGCAGCACTTCCACCAGCCCCAGGTAGGCGAGGTTGCGGTCGAGTGCGGCGGTGGGCCGGCGACTCTGCTCGGCCAGCGGATGCACGGGGAATTCCATCGGAATGCCGCCCGCGTCGCGGATGCCCGCCCGGGTGCGCTCGGCCAGTTCGAGATGGTGGCGGTTGCACGGCGCCAGGTCGCTGCCCGTCTGCGCGATGCCGATGATGGGGCGACCCGACTGCAGCTCCTCGCGCGTCAGTCCGTAGTTCATGAAGCGCTCGACGTAGAGCGCGGTCATGTCTGCATGCGCGGGGTCGTCGAACCATTCCTGGCTGCGCAGACGGCGAGGGGGGTGTGACATGGCGGGGTGTCTCCGAATGGGGCCGCATTGCGTTTTGCGTGCCGGATAGTTACCGGTAACATTGCAGGGGATGTTAGCACGGCGGTTTTGCGTTACGGAAGGGGGATGTGTATCGGAGCAGGCGTGGAACGACACGATGCGCTTCCATGAAGTCGCAACATGCCGCGTCGCGATTCGTCCGGCCTCGCGCGCGCCGGCAGGCCTGGCCGGCGGCGCCGTCAGGCGCTTTCGCGCGCGACGATCGCGTAGTCGATGCGGATGCGCCGCGGTTCGCCCGGTGCGCCGCCATCGCGGGCCCGCAGCGCCGCCAGCAAGGCCTCGCCCGTGTGCAGGCCGATGCCGTACGCATCGACCGATACCGTGGTGATGGTGGGGTGGCAGCAGGTCGCCACCTCGAAGTTTCCGAAGCCGGCGACGGCGATGTCCGCGGGCACCGACAGCCCGCGCCGGTGACATTCCATGATCGCGCCGAACGCCGACATGTCGCTCACGCACAGCACGGCATCGGTGTCCGGCCACTGCTCCAGCAGTGCGGCCATCGCGGGGCCGCCGTGGCTCATGGTGATCGGCGATTCACCGAGCCGCACGACGCGCGGCTCGCCCAGTTTCAGCGCGTTGATCTCCGCCTGATATCCCTTGAGGCGGTCCAGGCCGCGGCGGTCGAGTTCACTCGCGCCGCCGAGAAAGCCGATGCGCCGGTAACCGCGCCCGGCCAGGTGCCGCACCATCGCACGCGCGGCGCGCACGTTCGAGAAACCCACGGCGGTGTCGATCGGACGCGTGGGCAGGTCCCACATCTCGACCACGGGAATGGCGGAGCGTTCGAGCACCTTGCGCGTCGCATCGGTGTGCTGCGCGCCCGTCAGCGCGATGCAGCGCGGCTGGTGACGCAGCATGGAGCGCACCAGCCGTTCTTCACGTTCGAGGTCGTAGTCGGTATCGCCGAGCAGCAGTTGCAGGCCATGCGGTTCGAGCGCATCGGTCAGGCCGCGCACGGTGTCCGAGAAGTTGGAGCTCGACAGCGACGGCACCAGCACCGCGACGAATTCCGAGCGCCCCGACGACAGCGCGCCTGCGGCCGCGTCGGCCACGTAGCCGAGCTGCTCGATGGCCCGGCAGACCCGTTCGCGCGTGTCGGCGGCCACGCTATGGCCGGCGAGTACGCGCGATACGGTCATCTTCGATACGCCGGCCAGGCGTGCGACATCGGACATGCGGGGCGGTCCGGCGGGCCGGACGGCGGTGGGGCTGGGCATCGGAATCGAGATCGGGAGAAGCCTGTGAAGGCTACATCATACCGGTGCCGGATGCCGTGCAGGCCGGCCGCCGCGCGCCCGTCGGCACGACGCCCGTATTAGGGAAAGCACTTGCGGGCCAGGCCTTGAAGCGCCATGTCCCGGCATGCTACGTTCGTGTTTGTTACCGGTATCAGAGCGCCGGTGGCGTCCGTCGTCCCGTCGGCGGATTTTTTTGCCTGAGAATGTTATCGGTAACATAAGCCGTGCCAGCGGACCTGCCGATACGAACAAGACCGACACAATCAGGAGACGAACGGATGCCATCCATCACGCAGACCGCTGCCGCGCCGGCCGCGGCCGACTTGTCCGAAGACGCCGTCTATCGCAGGGTGATGCGGCGCATCCTGCCGTTGCTGCTGCTGTGCTACGTGGTGGCGTACCTGGACCGCGTCAACGTGGGCTTCGCCAAGCTGCAGATGCTCGATGACCTGAGCCTGAGCGACAGCGTCTACGCGCTCGGCGCCAGCGTTTTCTTCTGGGGTTATTTCCTGTTCGAGATGCCCAGCAACCTGCTGCTGCACCGCTACGGCGCGCGCTTCTGGATTGCACGGATCATGATCACGTGGGGCATCGTGTCGTCGTCGATGGCCTTCATCGTGCCCCTCGCGCAGTTCTTCCACGTGCAGACATCCACGATGTTCTACTCGTTGCGCTTTCTGCTCGGCCTGTGTGAAGCCGGCTTCTTCCCCGGCGTCATCCTGTACATGAACTACTGGTTTCCGGCGCGCCGCCAGAGCGTGGCCATGTCGGGCTTCCTGGTGGCGATCCCGCTGAGCCTGACGCTGGGCAGCGTGCTGTCCGGCTGGCTGATGGAGCAGACGCACGGCTTGTCCGGCATGAGCGGCTGGCAATGGATGCTGCTGCTCGAAGGCCTGCCGTCGATCGTGGTGGCGTTCATCGTGCTGGCCTGCCTCGGCGATGGCCCGCAGTCGGCGAACTGGCTGTCCGCCGAGGAAAAGGCGATGCTGTCGCGCAACCTCGAACGCGAGGCCGCGCACAAGTCGCACAGCGTCGGCGCCGCGCTGCGCAGCCCGCGCGTCTGGCTGCTCACCTTCGTCCTGCTGACGTTCAATACCGGCTTCTACGGGCTGGCCTTCTGGCTGCCGTCGATCATCCGGGCCTCGGGCGTGCGGAGCCCGCTGCATATCGGCCTGCTGACGGCGATTCCGTATCTGACGGCCATCTTTGCGATGGTGTGGAATGCATCGCACTCGCGCAAGACCGGCGAACGCCGCCTGCACGCGGCCATTCCCGCGCTGATCGGCGGCGTCGGCCTGATCCTGAGCGCGGCGTGCGCGCACAACGTGGCGCTGTCGATCCTGTTCCTGACCATCGCCACCTGCGGCATCCTGGCGCTGATGCCGATCTACTGGACCTTTCCCGGCCAGATCCTGTCCGGCACCGCGGCCGCCGCCGGGATCGCGCTGATCAATTCGGTGGGCAACCTGTCCGGCTTCACGGGCTCGATGATTACCGGCATCGCGAAGGAAATGACCGGCAACATCAACAACGGTACTTATGCGCTGGGCGCCTGCCTGCTGGTCAGCTGCGTGCTGATCCTGTCGATTCCGCGCAGCATCCTGGTTCCGCCGGCGGAACGTTAGGCATCCTTCGCTTGCCGGCACGCCCGGTCGCGCGCGCCAGCCTGAATCCCGGCAGCGCGTGGCAGCCGGGCCGGCAATCCACACCTGCCGACGCGACGCGCATCCGGATCTTCGTCGACTGCATGACCGGGCAGATCCGCGTACGCGAGCGGCGCTCGCATGACGCGGTTCAGTCTGGAAGTTCCGGCGATGGCGATGGCGATGGCGATGGCGGAGACGGCGGCTCGGCCGTCGTGTTGACGCAGCGGCACGCGCGTTCGTCCGCAATCCAGTCGCCGAACAGCTGGATCTTCTGCTGCTGTTCGGACCCGCCCGGATACGCGAAGTAATAGCCCATCCCCGTCGGCAACGATACGTCGAACGGCATCACGAGCCGGTGCGCGGCCACGCTCTCGTCCACCAGCGTCCGGTCGCCGATCGCGATGCCGTAACCGTCGATCGCCGCGTGTGTGGCGAGATCCAGCGTCTCGAAGCTCAACCCGCGCGTCGAGTCGACGTGCGGCGCGCCCGCATGGTCGAGCCACCGCTTCCAGTCGCGGTGATCGCGCGTCGGATGCAGCAGCGTATGACGGAGCAGGTCGTCGAGACTCGCGAGCGGTTGCCGGTCCAGCAGGCTCGGCGCACAGACGGGCGTAAGCCGTTCTTCGAACAGCGGGATCGCATGCATGTCGGGGCCGGCGCCGGGCGCGTAGATCACCGCGGCATCGAACGGTTCCATCCGGAAATCGACGTGATGCTCCCAGGTGGTCGTGATCTGCACCTGGAGTTCGGGATGCTCGGCCTGGAACCGCATGATGCGCGGCAGCATCCACTGCATCATGCAGGTCGGCACCTTCAGCGCGAGCTCGGTGCGCCTGCGTGACAGGCGCATCGATACCTCCTCGATGCGCGCAAAGCTTTCGCGCACCGTCGGCAACAGGAGCTCGCCCTCGGCCGTCAGCGTCAGCCCTTTGGGCGTGCGCTTGAACAGCGGAAACTGATAGAAGCTTTCGAGCGCGAGGATTTGCCGGCTCACGGCGCCCTGGGTCAGGCACAGGTGCCCGGCGGCGCGCGTGAAGCTGCCGTGACGCGCGACGACGTCGAAGACCTGCAGCGCATTGAGGGAAGGCAGTCGTTTCATCGGGAGCATCGGCGTGGAACGGGCGGCGGCGCGGGATCGCTCAGTGCAGGATTTTCGCGAGGAAGTCCTTCGCGCGATCCGACTTCGGATTCGAGAAGAAATCGTCCTTGCGGTCGTCCTCGACGATCGCGCCCTTGTCCATGAAGATCACGCGATGGGCGACCTTCTTCGCGAAGCCCATCTCGTGCGTGACGACCATCATCGTCATCCCTTCCTGCGCGAGTTCGACCATCACGTCGAGCACTTCGTTGATCATCTCGGGATCGAGCGCGGACGTCGGCTCGTCGAACAGCATCGCGATCGGGTCCATCGACAGTGCGCGCGCGATCGCGACCCGCTGCTGCTGGCCACCCGACAGCTGGCCCGGAAACTTGTGCGCATGCGCCTTCAGGCCGACGCGATCGAGCAGCTTCATGCCCTTCTCGTTCGCCTCGTCCTTGCCGCGGCCGAGCACCTTGACCTGCGCGAGCGTCAGGTTCTCGGTGATCGACAGGTGCGGGAACAGCTCGAAATGCTGGAACACCATCCCGACCTTCGAGCGCAGCGTCGACAGGTTCGTCTTCCTGTCGCCGACCGACTGGCTGTTCACGAGGATCTCGCCCTGCTGGAATGGCTCGAGGCCGTTCACGGTCTTGATCAGCGTCGACTTGCCCGAGCCGGACGGGCCGCAGACGACGACCACCTCGCCTTTCTTGACCTCGGTCGTGCAATCGGCGAGGACCTGAAACTGGCCGTACCACTTGGAAACGTTGCTGATGGAAATCATGAAAGTCCCTGCATCGTAATGAGGCGCGCGCGGCGCCGGTTCAGCGCGCCTTCGCGACGCGATAGCGGCGCTCGAGCGTGCGGGCATACCACGTCAGCGGGAAGCACATCGCGAAGTACAGCAGCGCGACCATCGCATAGATCGGAAACGGCTTGAATACCGCGTTGGTGATGATGTTGCCGGTCTTGGTCAGTTCGGTCAGCCCGATGATCGACGTGAGCGCGGTGCTCTTCACCGCCTGCACGAGGAAACCGACGGTCGGCGCGAGCGCGATCTTCCACGCCTGCGGCCACACCACGTAGCGCAGCCGCTGGGTCCACGTCATGCCGAGGCTGGCCGCCGCGTGCCACTGGCCGTGCGGGACCGCGTCGACGCAGCCGCGCCAGATGTCGGCCAGACAGGCGCTGGCGTTCAGCGTCAGCACGACCGACGCCGCGACCCACGGCGTCACGTCGATGCCGACCAGCGGCAATCCGAAGAAGCCGAGGAACAGTTGCATCAGCAACGGTGTGCCCTGGAACACTTCGATGTACAGGATCACGAAGCGGCGCAGCGCCGGCACGGGCGAGATGCGCATCGCAAGCAGCGCGAACCCGGCGAGGCCGCCGCCGCCGAACGTGATCAGCGACAGCAGCACGGTCCAGCGTGCGGCGAGCAGCAGGTTCCATGCAATATCCTGGAAAGTGAATTCGATCATCGCGCACGTTCCGTCGGCAGGTGGGTTTCAGGGGAGCGGGCGCGCCACGCGAAGCGGGCAATCCGCGTGCGCAGCGGAGCGGCAGCCGCGCCGTGGCGCGTGCGGCCGGCGAACAGACGCCGGCCGACGCGATTGAGCAGCATGCGCAGCGCGATCGACAGCAGCAGGTAGATCGCGGTCACGACGATGTAGATCTCGAACGCGCGGAAATTGCGCGACTGGATGAAGTTGGCCGCGTAGGTCAGGTCGGGCACCGAGATCTGCGACACGACTGCCGAGCCAAGCATCACGATCAGGACCTGCCCGAGCAGCGCGGGGTACACGTTCGCGAGCGCCTGCGGCAGCACGACGTGGCCGAACACCTGCCGGCCGTGCAGCCCGAGCGCCCGCGCGGCCTGCACTTGCCCGTGCGGCACCGATTCGATCCCGGCGCGCAGGATCTCGACCGCATAGGCGCCCAGGTTGACCGTCATCGCGAGCACGGCCGCCTGCGCTTCGTCGAGGTGTACGCCGAGCGCGGGCAGCCCGAAGAAGATGAAGAACAACTGGACCAGGAACGGCGTATTGCGGATCAGCTCGACGTAGGCAACGACGAGCGCGCGCGCCCAGCGCGGGCCGGCGAGCGCGATCCACGCGCCGCCGGTGCCGAGCAGGCCGCCGAGCACGGTCGCGGCCGCGGTCAGGCCGAGCGTCACGCCGACGCCGCGCGCGAGCATGCCGGCGTAGAGACCGAAATCGCTGAAGTCGAACACGTAGGTCATCGCGATGCCTTGGGTCGAGCGTGCGGGGCGAAGGTGCTGCGCATCACAGATCGGCCGGCAGGGCCGCGTGCAGCCACTTCTGCGACAGGGTGTTCAGCGCGCCGTTCTGCTTCGCGCCGGCGATCGCGTCGTTGACCTTCTGCATCAGGCGCGGCTCGTTCTTGTTCAGGCCGACGTGGTCGGGCGAGCTGAACAGCGAGAACTTCTGTTCCGGATCGATCGACGGATGACGCGCGATGATCGTTGCGCCGACGTCGTTGCCGACCACCAGCAGTTGCGCCTGTCCCGACAGGAACGCCGCGATCGCGCCGTTCGGGTCGTCGAAGCGCTTGATCGTCGTGCTCGGCGGCGCGACCTTGCTGACGCTCAGGTCCTCGAGCGTGCCGCGCGCGACCGCGACCGATTTGCCGGCGAGATCGGCGTTGCCCTTCACGGCGAGCGACTTCGGGCCGAACACCGCGAGGTAGTACGGTGCATACGCGTTCGAGAAGTCGATCACCTTCGCGCGCTCCGGCGTCTGTCCGACCGACAGCAGCATGTCGGTCTTGCGGTCGGCGAGATACGCCATCCGGTTGTCGCCGGTGACCTGCACGAGTTCGACCTTCGCGTTGAGCGCCTTGCCGATCAGGTTCGCCATGTCGATGTCGTAGCCCTGCGGCTTCATGTCGGGGCCGATCGAACCGAACGGCGGGTAGTCCTCGAACACGCCGATGCGCACGACGCCCGATTTGGCGATCGTGTCGAGCGCGTCGGCGTGCGCGAGCGGGGTGACGGCGGCCACGCCGGCGGCGCAGGCGCAGAGGAGGGCGGTGCGGGCGAGCAGGCGTCGCACGAGGCGGTTGGCTTGGGTCGATGCGTTCATGGTGAGATCCTTGTTGCTGCGTTGGGGAACGAAAGGAAAGTCAGGCGCCGCGTGCGGCGATCAGCTTGCATGCGTGTGCCGGCAGTTCGGCGGCAACCGGCATGCCGACGTGCAGGTCGGGCGTCTCGCGCGGCGTCGTCGCGGCCGTCAGCGTGAAGCCGCGGCAATCGATGGTTGCCTCGATCGATGCGCCGACGTCGCGCACGAACGTGATCGTGCCGGCGAGCGTGTTTGGCGCGAACGGCGCGGTCGAGCCCGGGCGCACGCATACGTCCTCGGGACGAATCAGCAGGCGCACAGCGTCGGGTGCGCGTGGCGTGTCCGGCACGCGCCCGATCGAGAGGCGCTGTCCGCCCGGCAGGACGATCGCGTCGTCGCCGTCGCGCGCGACCGGCAGGATGTTGCCGAGGCCGATGAAGTCGGCGACGAATTCGTTGACCGGATCGCGATAGATGTCGAGCGGCCGGCCGACCTGCTGGATCCGGCCTTTCTCCATCACGACGATCTCGTCGGCCATCGTCATCGCTTCGCGCTGGTCGTGCGTGACCATGATCGTCGTGATGCCGAGCCGTTGCTGGAGCAGCCGGATCTCGACCTGCATCGCCTCGCGCAGCTTCGCGTCGAGCGCCGACAGCGGCTCGTCGAGCAGCAGCAGGCGCGGCGACGACGCGATCGCGCGCGCGATCGCGACGCGCTGGCGCTGCCCGCCCGACAGCTGCGTGACGAGCCGGTCGGCCATGTGCGGCAGCTGGATCAGCTCCAGCAGCTCGGCGACGCGCTGCGCCTGCGCGGCCCGCGCCGTCTTGCGCAGCCGCAGCGGGTACGCGATGTTCTGCGCGACCGTCATGTGCGGAAACAGCGCGAGCGACTGGAACACCATCCCGAAGTCGCGCCGGTTGGCCGGCACGTGCGTGAGGTCGCGGCCGGCGAACGTCACCGTGCCGGAGGTCGGCGTGTCGAGGCCGGCGATGATCCGCATCAGCGTGGTCTTGCCGCAGCCGGACGGGCCGAGGAAGCAGACGAGCTTGCCGTCCGGCACCGACAGGTCGACGTGATCGACCGCATACGCCTGATTAAAGCGCTTGGTCACGTTCTGGAGGATGAGCTGGGTCATGACGGTTCCTTGCATGGGCGAGGGCGGGGCCGTGCGCGCATCAGAGCGCGACGCCCTTGTCGCCGACGAGTTTTTCGAGCATCCAGATCAGCGCGAAGTCGATCGCGACCGTGAATACCGCGAAGCAGAACACGGTCGGATCGAGCGACGACACGGTGCGGCTGTAGAGCCAGACCGGCAGGGTCATCGTGTCGATGCTGTACAGGAAGAACGTCACCGTGAACTCGTTGAACGACACGATGAACGCGAACAGCATCCCGGCGAGAATCCCGGGCCGCATCAGCGGCAGCACGACGTCGACGAGCGCGCGCCGCGGGCTCGCGCCCATCACGCACGCGGCTTCCTCGAAGTCGGGGCCGATCGACGCAACCGAGGCCGCGCAGTTCTTCACGGTGAACGGCAGCGTCAGGATCACGTGCGCAACCACGAGCCGCACGATGCCGAGCTCGACCGGCAGCGCATTGAACACGATCAGCAGCGCGAGGCCGAGCATCACGAGCGGATAGACGATCGGCAACGCGACGAGCTGCTCGACGAGCGCCTTGCCGCGGAAGCGGCAGCGCGACAGCGCGTAGGCCGCGGGCACCGACACGGCGGTCGCGATCAGCATCGTCGCGACCGCGACGACGAGGCTGGTCGTCAACGCGGCGCCCATCGACTGCGCGCTGCCCGCATCGGACGACACGAAGGTCTGCCAGGCGGCGCGATACCAGTGCAGGCTGAACTCGCGCGGCGGGAATTCGAGCGTTCCCGATGCGCCGAACGACATCGTGATCATCGTCAGGATCGGCAGTGCGGCGAGCAACAGCACGAGCGTCGCGAGCGCACCCGTCGCGCGGCCGAGGCGGCCGGGCAGGGGCGCGCGCAAGAGCAGGGTATTCATCGGTTCACCTCGCCGGCACGTTGCAGGGTGCGCACGAGGCGCTGGGACACCGCCATCACGACGAGCGTCGCGGCCATCAGCACGACGCCCGATGCCGACGCGGCGGGCCAGTTGAGCAGCGGTGCGACCTGGTCGTGCACGAGCACCGCGAGCATCGGCACGCGTCGGCCGCCGAGCAGCAGCGGCACCGCGAATGCGCTGGCGTTGTACGCGAACACGAGCAGCGCGCCGGCGACGAGGCCGGGCATCGCGAGCGGCAGCGTCACGTGCCGCAGCGTCTGCCAGCGGCTCGCGCCGAGCGTCGCGGCGGCTTCGTCGTATGCGCGGGACACCGCGCGCAGCGCGCTCGACAGCGGCAGCACGGCGAGCGGGAACGCGGTCTGGATCAGCCCGAGCAGCACGCCGTGCTCGCGGTACAGCAGTTGCAGCGGCCGATCGACGACGCCCGAGGCCAGCAGCGCGCGATTGAGCAATCCCGCCGGGCCGAGCATCACGAGCCAGCCATAACCTTGCAGCAGCAGGTTCACGAGCAGCGGCAGCAAGACGCCGGCGAGCATCAGCCGGCGCGCGAGCCGCGATTCGGTGCGCGCCATCGCGAGCGCGACCGGGATCGCGAGCAGCACCGCGCACACCATGCTCTGGAATGCGAGGCGCAGCGTGAGCCACAGCGATTTCGTGAAGTACGGGTCCGCGAGATCGACGTAGTTCTGCAGCGTGAAGGTCCGCCATTCGTCGCCGGATACGCCGACGCTCATACGCAACACGGTGAGCGTCGCGGCGACGAGCACCGCGAGGAACGCGAGGATCGGCGCGAGCAGCAGCCAGGGCGGCACGCCGGCCAGCGCGGGCCCGGCGTCCGAGCCGGCGCCGGCCGGTGTGCCGGCGGCCGGCGCCGCGTCGCGGGGGGAGGACAGGGAGGCCATGTCGTTACGCCGCGAAGAGGCCCGTGTAGCGCTTGATCCACGCCGGCTGGACGACGGCGAGCGCCTTGTCGTCGTGCAGCACGGCCTTCTCCGCGATCTGCTGCGGCGACGGCACGAACGCGCGGCTTTCCGCGGGAATCACGGCCTTGCCGTTCACGGGCCCGTTCAGCACGTCGGCCGCCATGCGGCCCTGTACGCCCGCGTCGAGCGAATGGTTGATGAATGCGTGGATCAGGTCGAGGTCGCCCGGATGCGCCTTCGGGATCACCGTGAACATCAGTTGCGTCGCGAAGCCTTCCTTCATTCCGTACGTCACGCCCATCTTGTAGTCGGGCTTGCGGATCTGGTCCGGGAAGAACGCCGGCGAATAGATGCCGCCGATGTCGAGCGAGCCGGTGCGGAACAGGTCGGCGACCTGGTTCGGGTTCTCCCCGAGGGTCATCACGCGATCCTTGAGCTGCGCGAGCTTTCGGAACCCGGGATCGATGTTCTGCTGCGAGCCGCCGGCCAGCTTCGCGGCGATGATCGCGAGGTCGACCGCTTCGGCCCATTCCGGCGGCGGCAGGAACAGCCGCCCCGCATATTTCGGATCCCACAGTGCCTCGTAGCTCGACGGTGCGCTCTTCACGGTCGCCGTGTTGTAGATCAGCCCGTCCGACCACAGCAGGTAGCCGATGCCGAAGCCGTTCGCGCCCGTGCGGTATTGCGGCGCGACGTCCTTCAGGTTCGGCAGCCGGTTCAGGTCGGGCTTCGCGAGCAGGCCGGCGTCGGCGAGGCCGGCCGCGCCGACGCCCGCGAGCGTGATGACGTCGTAGGTCGGCCGCTCGCCCGCGGCTTTGACCTTCGCGACCATCCCCGACGTGCCGTCCGCGCGATCGGCGATCACGCGTGCGCCCGTCTGCTTGCTGAAGGTTTCCGCGATGTTGCGCAGCGCGGCCGCGCCGGTATCGTCAGACCAGGTGAGCAGGCGCAGCGTCTTGCCCGCGAAGCTGCCCGACTGAGCCTTCGCAGTCCTGATGAACGGCATCGGAATGGCGGATGCGGCGAGTGCCGTGCCGAGGGTTTTGATCACCTGCCTTCTGCCCGCCTTGAAGTGTTGCATGGCCGTCTCCTGATGAACGATGCCGTGGGGTTCGATGCCGGTCGCCGAAGGGCGGCGCGGGGTGTGGATGAACTGTAGGGAGGTCAAATTTCCGCAACAAACGAAATATCCGCATGCGCGCCATGACTTAAACGCATGGGCCGCCGGCCTCAGCGGGCCGCCGTCATGACCTGCTTGATCTCCTGGAAGGCGGCCAGCCCGAACGGGCCGAGCTCGCGCCCGACGCTGCTGCGCTTGTAGCCGCCCCATGAGGTTTGCGGATAAATCAGTTGCGGTGTGTTGATCCACACGACGCCCGCCTCGAGCGCATTGGCGACCCGCCTGCCGCGCGCGGCGTCGCGCGTGACGACGGTTGCGACCAGCCCGTATTCGGTATCGTTGGCGGCCGCGATCGCGTCGTCCTCGGCGTCGAACGCGCGCACGCACAGCACCGGCCCGAAAATTTCGTCGCGCCATAGTGCGCAGCCGGCCGGCACGTCGGCGAACAGCGCGGGCCGGATGAAGTAGCCGGGGCCGGCGAGCGCGTCGCCGCCCGTCACGAGGCGCGCGCCGTCGGCGCGGCCCTGCGCGATGTGGTGCTTCACGCGTTCGTATTGCGCGCGGTTCGTCAGCGGGCCCATCTGCACGCCGGGTGCGAACGGCGGGCCGACGACGGTCGTCTCGATCCGTCGCGCGAGGCGCGCGATCAGGTCGTCGGCGAGCGGGGCGGCCACGAGCACGCGCGAGGTCGCCGAACACATCTGCCCGGCGTTGAACAGGCCGCCGCCCGCGATCAGGTCGACCGCGTGATCGAGGTCGGCGTCGTCGAACACGACGATCGACGATTTGCCGCCGAGTTCGAGACCGACGCCCTTGATCGTGTCCGCGGCCGTCTTCATGACCTGCGCGCCGACTGCCGTGCTGCCGGTAAACGACACCTTCGCGACGAGCGGATGCGCGCACAGCCGGGCACCGACCTCGTGGCCGGTGCCCGTCACGACGTTCAGCACGCCGGGCGGCAGGCCCGCTTCGGCGACGATCGCGGCGAGTTCGAGCTCGGGCAGCGGCGTGATCTCGGACGGCTTCAGCACGACGGTGCAGCCGGCGGCGAGCGCGGGCGCGAGCTTCCATGCGGTCGTGACCATCGGGAAATTCCACGGCACGATCAGCGCGGCGACGCCGGCCGGTTCGCGCCGGATCCACGCGCGATGGTCGCCGCCGGGCAGCGCGATCTCGGTTTCGCCGTCGGTGTCGAGGGCATCCGCGAGGCCCGCGTAGTAGTCGAAGGTGGCGATCACGTCGGCGACGTCGATCTCGGCTTCGGCGAACGGCTTGCCGTTGTTGAGCGACTGCAGTGTCGCGAGCCGCGTGCGCCGTGCGTCGACGCCGCGCGCGATGGCACGCAGCAGCGCCGCGCGCGTGGCGCCCGTCGTGCGTTTCCAGTCGCGAAACGCGCGCGAGGCGGCTTGCACGGCATGCTCGACGTCGGCGTCGCCGCCTGCGCTGACGTCGGCGATGACCATTTCCGTCGACGGGTCGACGACGGCCAGCGTCGCGCCGCTGACGCTCGTGCGCCACGTGCCGTCGATGAAGTGGCGCGTATGCAGCGGCGGATCGAACGCGAGATCCGGTGTCGTGCTCATCGCTGCACCTGACCGAACCAGGTTGCCTCGTCGATTTCGATCACGGTCGGCATCGTGCGTGCCGTCGCATCGCGCAGCGCGTCGGCCAGCGCGTCGGGCGTCGCGGCCGCCTGCGCCGCGCAGCCGAAGCCGCGTGCGAGCGCCTGGAAATCGGGCGTATACGGATCGACGCCGACCGGCGTGATGTCGCGCTCGACCATGTATTTGCGGATCTCGCCGTAGCCGCGGTTGTTCCATACGATCACGATCACCGGCACGCGAGCCTCGACCGCGCTCGCGAGCTCCGGCAGCGTGAACTGCAGGCCGCCGTCGCCGATCAGGCACACGACGGGCCGCGCAGGCGCGGCGAGCTTTGCGCCGATCGCGGCGGGCAGCCCGTAGCCGAGCGTGCCGTAGCCGGTCGACGAATTGAACCAGCTGCGCGGTGCCGGCGCATCGTGCGTGAAATTGCCGACATAGACGGGGCTCGTCGAATCGCCGGCGATGATCGCGCCGGGCAGTGCGGTGACGATGGTGTCGATCAGCCGTGCCTGGGCACGCGCGGCGCCGTCGTGGCCGGCCGCGATCGCGGCGCGCACGGCGGCCACCCGCGGCGCACCCCAGCCGGGCTCGGGTGCCGGTGCCGGCCTTTCGTGCAGGTGGGTCGACAGCGCGCCAAGCGCCAGCCGCGCATCGCCGGCGATGGCGATTTCCGCGCGCGCATTGCGCATCAGCTGTTGCGCGTCGATGTCGATGCGGATCAGCCGGCCGTCGATCGCGAAGCCGCCGTCGAACGTGACGTCGTAATCGGTTTCGCCGAGTTCGGTGCCGACCGCGAGCACCACGTCGGCCTCGCGGATCGCCGCGCGCGTGGCCGGCAGCGACTGGGTGGAGCCGATCAGCAACGGGTGGCCGGCCGGCAGCAGGCCCTTCGCGTTGATCGTCAGCGCGACGGGCGCGTGCAGGCGTTCGGCGAGTTCGCGCAGTTCCGTCGCGGCGTGAATCGCGCCGCCGCCGGCCAGGATCAGTGGCCGCCGGGCCTGAGCGAGCAGGTCGGCGGCTGCCGCGAGCGCGTTCGCATCCGGCGCGGGGCGCGCGGGCAGCGCGAGCGGCGCGGCGGGCAGCGCGGGCGCCGGCATCACGATCACGTCGAGCGGGATCTCGATATGCACGGGGCGCGGGCGCGCGCTTTCGAACACCGCGAAGGCGCGCGCGAGGACCTGCGGCAGATCGGCCGCGTCGAGCAGCGTGTGCGAGAACGCGGTGAGCCCCGCGAACACGTCGCGCTGCGACGGCAGCTCGTGCAGGCGGCCGTCGCCGCTGCCGAGCTCGCGCCGCGCGTTGACGCTCGAGATCACCAGCATCGGAATCGAATCCGCGTAGGCCTGTGCCATCGCGGTCGCGATATTGGTCATCCCCGGCCCGGTGATGATGAAGCAGACCCCCGGCCGGCCGGTGACGCGGGCATAGCCGTCGGCCATGAATCCGGCCCCCTGTTCGTGGCGCGGCGTCACGTGACGGATCGACGATGCGGCAAGGCCGCGATAGAGCTCGACGGTATGCACGCCGGGAATGCCGAACACGCATTCGACACCCTGGCGTTCGAGGAGATCGACGAGCGCTTCGCCGCAGGTGCGGGGGCGCGCATGGAACGGGGCGGCCGTGGCCGCGCAGGCCTCGGCAATGCAGGAGACAGGGGCGGGATGGTTCATGGATCGTGACGTGCCGATTGGGAGGGGGAGTGGCCCGTACCGCAAGCAAGGGGCATGAAGCGGATTGTCGGGGTCGATCGGCGGTGCCAACAATCGATAAGTTTTCATGCGGCGCATGAGCGCCGCGCATGGCGGCGTCGATGCTCGCCGACGGCCCGCGGCTTGCCGCGGCGAGCGGTCGTTATGCGCGGGAACCGTTCGGCCCGCGCACGATTCCCCGCGTACTGCTGCTTCGATCTCCATCGGTCATGCGCGTGACCGGATGTCCGTGGTTAGCGGGCCGGACCCGTCACCGGCATGCCCGGCCCGTCCTGCAGGCGAGCCCGCGACGGTCAGTGCGGCTCGGTGAAGCGCGGATCGATATACGCGTCGACGTCCTGCGACTGTTTGTACACGGCGTTACGCACGTTGAACGCATTCGCGTTGCGCGTCGAGCCATAGATCGAGTCGAGCCCGTCGCCCTTGCGGAACGCACGCTTCGCGGCAGCCTCGTCGAGCAGGTGCGTGCCCTTCAGCAGCGGCAGGTATTGTGCCGGCGCGAGCCCGACACGCGCGGACATGATCCTGACCGCGTCGGCCTGCGTCTTCGGGTCGTTGATGTACGCGACGCAGCGGTACCAGACCTTGACCACCTTTGCCCAGTCGGCCCGGCGCGCGGCGAGGCTCGCCGGCGCGACCGTGATCGCATCGTAGATCAGCCCCGGCGCATCCGCCGACGTGAAGATCGCCCGGGCGCCCGGCGCGCGCTTCAGCGCCTCGCCCGCGTTCGGCTGCCAGGCGGCCACCGCGGCGATGTCGGACGACGAACCGAGCACCTGCGGCAGTTCGTTGGTTTTCGCATTCACGAGCGTGACGTCGCCGTCCTTGAGCCCGTGCTTCTGCAGCGCGGTTTCGAGCAGCAGGTGATCGACCAGGCCGAGCTCGACGCCGACCTTCTTGCCCTTCAGGCCTTCGACGGTGCGCAGCGGCGGCTTCGCGACGATCATGTCGTTGCCGGCCGAATAGTCGGTCAGCAGGATCATGACGTTCTTCGCGCCGGCCGCGCCGGTGACGAGCGCATCGCCGTTGGTCGCCGCGACCGCGTCGAGCTTGCCCGCGGAAAACGCGTCGAGCGACGCCGAATAATCGAACCACTCGAAGTCGACGTCGACGCCGGCTTCCTTGAACCAGCCCTTGTCGAGCGCGACCTGGAACGCGACCCAGCCGGGCCAGTCGCTGTAGCCGATCTTCAGCGGCGCTGCCGCGTGCACGGCGGGCGCCGTCAACAGCGCGGCGGCCGTGACGGCGGCCCCCAATGCATGACGGACAAAACGGAGGGACGGCAGGCGGCGGAACGCCGGGGCGGGACGGGTCATCGTTGTTCTCCAGGAGACCGGGATCGGGATCGTCGATTCGGACCGTGCCTGTGCGCGGTCCGGCCGCGTGGCCGGTTCCTGCGGATGCGGAACGAACGAAGCGGCCACGGAGAGGCGCGACGGCCGTTGCCATCGCCAATCTCCCGGGCTTTTGTCCCGCCGTGTAGCGCGGGTGCGTCCGGTCTCGCGATCGGACGCACCCGCGCCGGGCTGCTCTCGGACCAGACGTTCGATGAACCGGAACCCTAGCACCCCTAAGATGCGACGCTGCCGCACCTCTCGGCGTCATGCCGAGCGAGAAGCGTGCCAATGGCACGCGGCCATGCGATTCAACGGCGCCGCGTGGTGCGCTGAAGTTCGATGAAGCGGGCGGAGAACAGCGCGCTCAATGCGCGCCGGAGCAGGTTGAGCTTGTTCATGAAGCGTGAGCTATCGAGTGACGATGCATCCGTTCAGCAATGCCCATGCCATCGTCGAACGCGCGGCGCAGGCGCGCGCGATCCGCACTGCTCCGGTGCGCGATCGCGTGCACATGGTGCGTCGCACGCCCGTTGCGAGGGCAAGCCGCCGCCGCCACCGATTCGTGCATGCCGCGCGTCGTCGCGCCGTCGTGCCGCGTCGTGCGGTCGTTGCGCGGTCGTCCTGTGGTCGTTGCGCGGCGGCTGGCACGCAACTCGCTTGATAGACGCTCGAGAGGTGCGAAGCAATTTGCATCATCTTCAGGATCGCTAGGGTTCCGGTCGTGCGGCGTTCGCGCCGCGCGATGACTGGTCCGAGAGCAATCCGGTCTTGCCTTCGCCTCGATTCGAGGAAACGGCGAGGCTCCACGGAGGGATAAAAGCCCGGGAGGTCGCGATGTCGTTCGGTCGCCCTCTCACGCCTTTTATCCAACCCTCCACGGAGCCGCCATGTCGCCGAGCCCCCAAGCCCTCCTTGCCCCGCCGCCGCACGTCGTGTGGGAAACGCTGATTCCCGCAGGCACCCACTGGTCCGGCATCCTGCGCCGCGGCCTCGCGCTGCGCGTCGTCGATGTCGAAGGCGGCGCGAATCTGTCCGCCGTGTTTCATCGCCAGGAAGACCCGCTCGAACGCTACAACATGGCCGATACGCTGAAGGCGCAGCACACCGCGCATCTCACGCGCGGCCACGCGCTGTACACGGACATGGGGCGCGTGATCGCGTCGATCACGGCCGACACGCTCGGCTGGCACGACCCGCTCGGCGGCGTCGGCGATGCGCGCTTGTTCGCGCACAAGTACGGCGCGACCTCGTACCAGGCCGATCGCAACGCGATGATCCGCAACGGCCGCGACAGCCTCGTGCTCGAGCTCGCGAAATACGGACTGTCGGCGCGCGATCTCGCCGCGAACGTCAACTTCTTCAGCCGGCTCGACACGCGCGACGACGGCACGCTCGATTTCGCCGCCGGACACTCGCCGGCCGGCAGCGCGCTCGACCTGCGCTTCGAGATGAACACGCTCGCGGCGTTCTCGACCGCGCCGCATCCGCTCGATCCGAGTACGGACTATGCGCCGAAGCCCGTGAAGCTGATCGCGTACCGCGCGTATCCGGCGGACGGCGCCGCGCCCGAGGACGACCCGTGCCGGCGCGCGTGCGCCGAGAACATGCGCGGCTTCACCAACACCGACCGCCTGTTCGCGTAAGGAGCCGGACCATGCCGATCATCGAAAGCCGTCTCGACCCGCGCGACGCGATCCACGACACCAAGCTGAACGCGGGCGAACCGTGGCTGCACGACCTGAAACGCGGCCAGATCTTCCGCATCCTCGACCTGGAAGGCAACCAGGCGGTCGACACGTTGTTCTACCGCACCGACGACACCGAGGAGCGCTACAGCGCGCAGGACACGATTCGTGCGCAGCGCAACCTGTACCTGAGCGCGGGCAGCGTGCTGCTGTCCAGCCGGGGCAACCCGATGGTGAAGATCGTCGCCGACACGTGCGGGCGCCACGACACGCTCGGCGGCGCGTGCGCGGCCGAGAGCAACACCGTGCGCTATGCGCTCGACAAGCGCTACATGCACAACTGCCGCGACAGCTTCCTCAACGCGATCGCGCACTGCACGTGCGGCGCGGGTGCGCGGCTCGGCAAGCGCGACCTCGTCGGCAACGTCAACTTCTTCATGAACGTGCCCGTCACGCCGCTCGGCGGGCTCACGTTCGAGGACGGCATTTCCGCGCCCGGCAAGTACGTCGAGATGCGCGCGGAGATGGACGTCACGGTGCTGATCTCGAACTGCCCGCAGCTCAACAACCCGTGCAACGGCTACAACCCGACGCCCGTGCGCCTCACGATCTGGGAGGCTGCATGAACGACGCCCACGCTCGCCATCGTTCGCGGGAGGCCGCATGAGATTCGCCAAAGTCCTCGTCGCGAACCGCGGCGAAATCGCGTGCCGCGTGATCCGCACGCTGAAGCGGCTCGGCATCGCGTCGGTCGCGATCTATTCGGACGCCGATCGCGACGCGCGTCACGTGGCGCTCGCCGACGAAGCCGTGCGGGTCGGACCGGCGCCTGCGGCCGACAGCTACCTGAACGTCGCGGCGATCCTCGCCGCCGCGCGCGAGACCGGCGCGCAGGCCGTACATCCCGGCTACGGCTTCCTGTCCGAGCATGCGGGCTTTGCCGACGCATGTGAAGCAGCGGGCCTGCGCTTCATCGGGCCGCGCGGCGATCACATGCGTGCGTTCGGCCTCAAGCACACCGCGCGCGCGCTCGCCGCCGCTCAGGGCGTCGCGCTGCTGCCGGGCACGGGCCTGCTCGACGACGTGGCGACGGCGCTCGCCGAAGCCGGCGCGATCGGCTATCCGGTGATGCTGAAAAGCACCGCGGGCGGCGGCGGGATCGGCATGTCGCTCTGCCGCGATGCCGCGCAGCTCGAGGCAGCGTTCGATTCCGTCGTGCGGCTCGGCAACGCGAACTTCGCGCATGCGGGCGTCTATCTCGAGAAGTTCGTCGAACACGCGCGGCACATCGAAGTGCAGATCTTCGGCGACGGCCGGGGCGGCGCGATCGCGCTCGGCGAACGCGATTGCTCGGTGCAGCGCCGCAACCAGAAGGTGATCGAGGAAACGCCCGCGCCGGACCTGACCGATGCCGAGCGCGACGCGCTGCACGCGAGCGCGGTGCGGCTCGCCCGCGCGGTCGGCTACGCGTCGGCTGGCACCGTCGAATTCGTGTTCGACGCGAACGCGCGGCAGTGCTATTTCCTCGAGGTGAATACGCGCCTGCAGGTCGAGCATTGCGTGACCGAAGCGGTGACGGGCGTCGATCTCGTGGAATGGATGATCCTGCAGGCCGAAGGCGACCTGCCGCCGCTCGACACGCTCGCCGTTGCGCCGCGCGGCGCGAGCATCCAGGTGCGGCTGTATGCGGAGGATCCGCACAAGCAGTTCCTGCCGAGCGCCGGCCTGCTCACGCACGTCGCGTTTCCGGACGACGTGCGCGTCGACGGCTGGATCGAAGCGGGCACCGAGATCAGCGCGCATTACGATCCGCTGCTGGCGAAGCTGATCGTGCGCGGCGATACGCGGCGCGACGCGCTGGCCGCATTGCAAGCCGCGCTGGCGCGTACCGAACTGTACGGGATCGAGACCAATCTCGACTACCTGCGCGCGATTGCCGGCTCGGACACGTTCGCGCGCGGCGCGCCGACGACGGCATTCCTGTCGCGCTTCGCGTTCGCGCCGCACACGATCGACGTGCTCGACGGCGGCGTGCAGACCACCGTGCAGCAGGCTCCCGGGCGCGTCGGCTACTGGAGCGTCGGCGTGCCGCCGTCCGGGCCGATGGACGATCGCGCGTTCGACCTCGCGAACGCGCTGCTCGGCAACGCGCGCGACGCGGCCGGGCTGGAATTCACGATGGTCGGCGCAACGCTGCGCTTCAACACGGCGACGCTGTTCGTGCTCGGCGGCGCGCCGCTCGCGGCCACGCTCGACGGCGAGCCCGCGCCGTTCTGGCAGGTGCTGCGCGCGCGGCCCGGCGCGGTGCTCAAGCTCGGCGGCGTGACCGGCGCGGGCGTGCGCGCCTGCCTGGCCGTGAAGGGCGGGCTGCAGGTGCCCGACTATCTCGGCAGCAAGGCGACCTTCACGCTCGGCCAGTTCGGCGGCCACGCGGGGCGCGCGCTGCGCAAGGGCGACGTGCTGCATCTGCACGCGGACGCGGGGCGCGGCGACGCGGGCGCGACGCTGGCCGCGGCCGAGGTTCCCGCGCTGACCCACGCATGGACGCTCGGCGTGCTCGACGGTCCGCACGGCGCGCCGGATTTCTTCACGCCCGACGACATCGCGATGCTCTACGGCACGCAGTGGACGGTCCATTACAACTCCAGCCGCACCGGCGTGCGGCTGATCGGCCCGAAGCCGCAATGGGCGCGTGTGGACGGCGGCGAGGCGGGCCTGCATCCGTCGAACATCCACGACAACGCGTATGCGATCGGTGCGGTCGATTTCACCGGCGACATGCCGGTGATCCTCGGCCCCGACGGTCCGAGCCTGGGCGGCTTCGTGTGCCCGGTGACGGTCGTGCGCGACGAGTTGTGGAAGCTCGGGCAGTTGCGCCCGGGCGATACCGTGCAGTTCGTGCGCGCCCGCGTGTCGCCCGCGCCTGCCGCCGCCGCGGTCGTGCCTGCGGCTTGCGCCGGCGCGCCGGACGATTGCGTGCTGCATCGCGATCCGGCGGCCGGCGGCGGCATCGGCGTGGTGTACCGGCGCTCCGGCGATCGCAACGTGCTGGTCGAATACGGGCCGCTCGTGCTCGACCTGAACCTGCGCTTTCGCGTGCATGCGCTGATGTGCTGGCTCGACGCGCACCGGCTGCCCGGCATGCTCGACCTGACGCCGGGGATTCGTTCGCTGCAGGTGCAGTTCGACGCGCGGACGCTGCCGCTTGCCACGCTGCTCGCGCATCTGCAGGCCGCGGAGCGCGAACTGCCCGACGTGGCCGACATGCGCGTGCCGAACCGCATCGTGCATCTGCCGCTGTCGTGGGACGACCCGTCGACGCGCGTCGCGATCGAGCGCTACATGCAGTCGGTGCGGCCCGATGCGCCGTGGTGCCCGAGCAATATCGAGTTCATCCGGCGCATCAACGGGCTGGCGAGCATCGACGACGTCAAGCGCATCGTGTTCGACGCGCGCTATCTGGTGATGGGGCTCGGCGACGTCTATCTCGGTGCGCCGGTCGCGACGCCGATCGATCCGCGGCACCGGCTGGTGACCACGAAGTACAACCCCGCGCGCACCTGGACGCCGGAGAACGCGGTCGGCATCGGCGGCGCGTATCTGTGCGTGTACGGGATGGAAGGGCCCGGCGGCTACCAGTTCGTCGGCCGTACCGTGCAGATGTGGAACCGCCACCGCACCACGCGCGAATTCGAGGCCGGCAAGCCCTGGCTGCTGCGCTTCTTCGACGAGATCCGCTTTTACGAAGTCAGCGAGGCGGAGCTGAGCGCGCTGCGCGCGGATTTCATCGCGGGCCGTGCGGCGCTCGAGATCGAGGAATCCGTGTTCGATCTGGGCGCATACAACCGCTTCCTGCGCGACGAGGCCGATTCGATCGCGACGTTCAAGGCCGCGCAGCAAACCGCGTTCGAAGCCGAGCGCGAGCGATGGCGGGCGGCCGGGCAGGCGGAATACGTCGGCGAAGCGGAGCCGGGCGACGGGCAGGCGGCGCGCGCGGCGGGCGCGCTCGACGACACGCAGCGGGCGATTGCCGCGGACGTGTCGGGCAGCGTGTGGAAGGTGCTGGTCGAAGCCGGCGAGCGCGTGACCGAAGGACAGGTCGTCGCGATCGTCGAGTCGATGAAGATGGAGGTGGCGGTGACGGCAACGGAAGACGGCACGATCGAGACGATCGATTGCGCGCCGGGCGCGGCGGTGGTGGCCGGCCAGCGGTTGATGGTGATGCGCGCGGGTGCTGCCGAGGAGGTCGCATGAACACGACGGAACGCGCCCTCCTGCCCGGGCTGCGCTCGATTGCCGCGCTGCGCGCGCGCTATGAAGCGGGCGACCTGACGCCGCACGCGCTCGTCGACGCGATCGCCGCACATGTCGACGCGGGCGACCCGCATCACGCGTGGATCCGGCCGCTGTCGCGCGCCGAGATGACGCGGTATGCCGACGCGCTCGCCGGGCGCGACATCGCGACGCTGCCGCTGTACGGCGTGCCGTTCGCGATCAAGGACAACATCGACCTCGCTGGGATCCCGACGACGGCGGCCTGTCCGGCTTATGCGTACACGCCCGCGCGCAGCGCGCCCGTCGTCGAGCGGCTGATCGCGGCCGGCGCGATTCCCGTCGGCAAGACCAATCTCGACCAGTTCGCGACCGGGCTCTCGGGGCAGCGCTCGCCTTACGGCGCGTGCCGCAATGCGCTCGATCCGCGCTACGCGTCGGGCGGGTCGAGTTCCGGGTCGGCGGTGGCGGTCGCACTCGGCGTCGCGACCTTCTCGCTCGGCACCGACACGGCCGGCTCCGGGCGCGTGCCGGCCGCGTTCCACGGCCTCGTCGGGCTCAAGCCGACCCGCGGCGTGGTGAGTACGCTCGGTGTCGTGCCGGCCTGCCGCTCGCTCGATTGCGTGTCGGTGTTCGCGCACTCGCCGGCCGATGCGCGGGCCGTGTTCGACGTCGCGCATGGCGTGACCGAAGGCGATCCGTACGGGCGCGCGTGGCAGCCGCTGCCGGGCGCTAGCGGACTGCGCGCGCATCCGGGGCGGCCGCTCGCGCAGCTGCGCTTCGGCGTGCCGCGTGCCGATCAGCTCGAGTTCTTCGGCGACGAATCGTATCGCGCGGCGTGGGGTACTGCGCTCGAACGCCTGCGCGCGACCGGCGCGCGGGTCGTCGAGATCGACTTCGGCCCGTTCCTGGCCGCCGCGCGGCTGCTGTACGAAGGCCCGTGGGTGGCCGAGCGGCTCGCCGCGATCGGCGCATTCGCCGCGCGGCAGCCCGATGCGCTCCATCCGGTGATCCGCGAAATCATCGGCGGTGCGTCGCGCTTCAGCGCGGCCGACGCGTTCGCGGCATTCGACCGGCTCGCGACGCTGCGCGTCGAGGCCGATCGCGCATGGGGCGGGCTCGATGCGATCGTGATGCCGACCTCGGCGACGACCGCGACCGTCGATGCGCTCGAAGCCGACCCGATCGGCGTCAATTCGCGCTTCGGCTACTACACGAATTTCGTCAACCTGCTCGACCTGTCGGCGATCGCGGTGCCGGCCGGCACGTGCGAAAGCGGACGGCATGCGGGCTTGCCGTTCGGGATCACGTTCGTCGGCCGCGCGCACGACGATGCGCGGCTGCTGGATCTCGCGCAGGCGTGGGTCGGCGGCGCCGTCGCGGGCGGCGATGCGGTTGTCGGCTATGCCGGGGCGCCGGTGCCGGTGGCACCGGCGCCCGGTGTGTCGTCCGGTGTGTCGTCCGGTGTGTCGTCCGGTGTGTCGTCCGGTGTGTCGTCCGGTGTGTCGTCCGGTGTGTCGTCCGGCGCGTCGTTCGGCGCGTCGTTCGGCGCGTCGTCCGGTGTGCCGTCAGGTGTGTCGCCCGGTGTGTCGTCCGGCGCGTCGTTCGGCGCGTCGTCAGGTGTGTCGTCCAGCGCGACGTCCAACGCGTCGTCCGATGTCGTGCGCGTGGCCGTCGTCGGCGCGCATCTGCGTGGCGAGCCGCTGAACGGGCAGCTCACGCAGCGGGGCGCGCGTTTCGTCGCCGCGACGACGACGGCCGCCGCCTATCGCCTCTACGCGCTGTCCGCGGCGGCCAGCGGCGGCGTCGCCAAGCCGGGCCTCGTGCACGTGCCGGACGGCGGCGCGCCGATCGCGGTCGAGGTCTGGGAGATGCCGGTCGACGCCTACGGCAGCTTCGTCGCCGGGATTGCGGCGCCGCTCGGCATCGGCACGCTGACGCTCGCGGACGGCTCGCGGGTGCAGGGTTTCCTGTGCGAAAGCGCGGCGCTCGACGATGCGCAGGACATCACGCGCTTCGGCGGCTGGCGGGCCTACCGCGCCCACGCCGCCGGCGGCGCATTGCAATGAACGCCCGGTCGCGCGTGGCCCCCGGGGCGTCGCGCGACCGGCACCCGCAACGATACGGAGATTCCCATGTCAATGACCCGCAACACGATCGGCTGGCTGGCCGTGCGCCGCGAACTGACGACGCGCGGCAAATGGACGCTCGGCCTCGCGTCCTTCCTGCTGCCGTTCGCCGTCTGGTGCCTGATCAGCTATGTGCCGTTCGTCTGGCATCCGCAGATGCGCATCACGAATCCCGGGAGCGTCGACTATTTCCAGGCCGGCATGCAGATCGAGCGCGACGTGTTCGACGACGAGCGCGCGCATGCGCGTGCGACGCACGCGGCCGTGCCCGAAGGCGTGCGCGCGAACCCGGTCTACCTGCCCGCGCCACACCAGGTGCTGCGCGCGTTCTACACGGCGTTCACGACGCCGCCCGCATCGCGCGACGGCGTGTGGCTGCACGAGAGCCTGTGGCACAGCATCCGGATCATCTTCTGGGGCTTCGTGATCTCGTCCGCGATCGGCGTGCCGCTCGGCATCGTCTGCGGCACCTTCAGTGTGCTCGCGCGGCTGCAGGAGCCGTTCCTGGAGTTCTTCCGCTACCTGCCGGCGCCGGCGTTCGGCGCGCTGATGGTCGCGATTCTCGGCATCTACGACGCGCCGAAGATCGCGATCATCGTGATCGGCACGCTGTTCCAGCAGGTGCTGATCATCGCGAACACGACGCGCAAGCTCGAATACGGGTTGTTCGAGGCCGCGATGACGCTCGGCACGAAGAAGCTGAAGCTGCTCACGCACGTCGTGATTCCGGGCGTGCTGCCGGACCTGTATCGCGACCAGCGGATCCTGCTCGGCTGGGCGTGGACCTACCTGATCGTCGCCGAGCTCGTCGGCACGAGTTCGGGCATCACGTGGTACATCAGCCAGCAGGCCCGCTACCAGCATTTCGACAACGTATACGCGGCGATCCTGATGATCGGGATCATCGGCCTCGGCACCGACATCGTGCTCGGGCTGCTCGGCCGCAAGCTGTTTCCGTGGGATCGCACGCTGAAAGCGTGACACCCGTTGACGCGCATCCATCGACCGATTTTCGCAGAGGGCATCATGCAGAATCCGCAAGCCGTTCCCGATTACCTGATTCAATCCGACGCGGTGCGCGAACGCTTCGCGCGGCTGAAAACCCGCGACGTGATTCTCGACGTACGCCATGTCGGCAAGCGTTTCGCGACGCCGCAGGGCGAGTGCGTCGCGCTCGACGACATCAGCTTCCGCACGCACCGGCGCGAGTTCGTGTGCGTGATCGGCCCGTCCGGCTGCGGCAAGTCGACGTTGATCCGCATCCTCGCGGGGCTCGAGGCGCAGACGAGCGGCGAGGTGCTGCTGGACGGCAAGCCCGTGCAGGGGCCGGGCGCCGACCGCGGGATGGTGTTCCAGGGCTATACGCTGTTTCCGTGGCTCACCGTGAAGAAAAACGTGATGTTCGGCCTGCGCATGAACGGCAGCAGCAGCGGCGAGGCCGAGCGCGAGGCGCTGCAGTGGCTCGATCTCGTCGGGCTGACGCGTTTCGCCGACGTGTATCCGCACCAGTTGTCGGGCGGGATGAAGCAGCGCGTGGCGATTGCCCGCGCGCTCGCGAACCGCCCGCGGATCCTGCTGATGGACGAGCCGTTCGGCGCGCTCGACGCGCAGACGCGTGCGCGGATGCAGACCCACCTGCTTGACATCTGGCGCAATATCGACGTGACGATCCTGTTCATCACGCACGACCTCGACGAGGCGATCTTCCTGGCGGACCGGATTCTCGTGCTGAAGGCGAACCCGGGCGGCGTGCAGGAACTGATCGAGGTGCCGGTGCCGCGGCCGCGGGATTATGCGCAGGTCAATACGCCCGAGTTCATTGCAACGAAGGCGCGGCTCGAAGCGCTGATCCATCCGAAGGAAGCGTTGGCCGCGGACGACGAAGGCGTCAAGCCGCACATGATCCGGATGACGGACGTCGCGGACAATGTCGAGTAGCGGGGGGAGCCGGGCGCGCGTATGTGCCCGTGATCTCGTACCGGGCGTGATCAGTACGACTGCATGACGGGTGCCCGGCCACGCTCGAGTGCGAACATTTGTCGTCAGTCGTTTTGCTGCGGATTTTTTCTTAATCTCTCGTGGCGGAATACGAGGTGAAATAATGCCGTTGCACGTTCGGTTCGGTAATGGCGAAGTTGGATGCGATTCGCGCGAGTCTTTTTGTTTCTATTTTGCGTGAAATGCGTGATTTAATTCACACATATGCGCATCAAGGTCGTGGGTTCGCTCGGGAAAATGGTGGCGTTAATTAAAAATATTATTGAAACGCTGAAATACTACTTTTTGGGTCGGCGCCCGCCTGACGCGTGCGTGCAGCATTCGACCCACGTTCCGGCACATCCACCAAAGGCTTCGCCCCGGATGCGCCGATTTTGCTTTATTAAAAATCATGTGAAATATCGGTTCAATCTGGAATATTGTTTTCGCAAATTGAAACCATTATAAAAAATAATCGAGAACTGTCAGCATTTACAGGTTCATTGGATTAACCGCTCGATGTAAATTCGAATCGCGGGACAAATTGATGTTTTCAAGGTTTCGTGCGAATCGATCACCCGATCGGTGATCGAAGGTCGCATGGAACGGTCCGCGCACCGGCAACCCCATTTACCTGAACGGGAGCTTCTATGTCACGCGTTACCGATGTGCTCGTCTCGATCGATACCGAAACCATTCTCCAGAAATATCCGAATCCCAGCCGGGATCCGAAAAACCCGACGCTGATCGACTGGAAGCACGTGTACATGGTCACGAACCAGGACAACGTCGTGTCCGGGCAGGCGGGCGGCGAACTCGACCTGAGAGCCCAGGTGGGCGACCTGATCCGATGGCGTGAAACGAGCCTGTCGCTGGGCTTCGAGAAGCAGGTCGTGTTCTACGGCTTCATCGCCAACCAGGGCCGCGACCTGATTTCGACGCCGACCCCGCGCAAGGCCACCGCATCGATCCCGATTCCGAACCCGAGCTCGCCGTCGACGCCGACCTGCCAGAAGGTGGACAACTACTACTGGTCGTCGGAAACGCTGTCGGAAGGCCGCGTCACCTACCACTTCTACTTCCAGATCATCGACCGCAACTGCCAGTCGCTGGGTTGCTATCAGTGGGACCCGTTCATCTCGATCCACAACTGATCTCGGCAGGCGGGCGGCCGCGCGACGGCTGCCCGCGTCATTGTCCCGTTCCGGAGGAAGTGCCATGCCTGGTCTTCGTTGCGATGTGCTTGCGATCGTCGATGCCGTCACGCTGCTGTCGGCCTATCCCGATGCGAGCCGGAACGCCGATGCGCCGACCGTGATCGACGGCCGGCACATCTACGTGGTGAGTCCCGGCGACACCGCGCCGCTCGGCCGCAACGACAGCCGGCTCTTTGCCGGCCTGTCGCCGGGCGACCAGCTCCGCCTGCGCGAAACGGCGCTGGCGCTGCGTGCCGAAGTGAGCGTCCTGTTCATCCGGTTCGCTTTGCGGGACGCCGGCATCGTCGCGCCGATCGAAGCGCAGGTGCGCGACGCCGCGACGCCGGTGCCGTCCGACGACGACCCGCTCCATCCGCAGTGCCGGCCGATGCCGGACCATTACTGGCGCGGCGACGTGCTGGCCGCGGGCGCCACCACGTGTACGGCCGATTTCGCCGTGCTCGACCGTGGCGGTGCGGTGTCCGGCTACTTCCGCTGGGAGGCGTCGATCGAGATCGCCGGCGGCCGCGCGGATTCGTAGAAGCCCGATTTCAAGCCGTCGCCGGACCGCGACGGCAACGTCAACCTGGCGTCCGATACCGGCTTCGGGCGATCTGTTGCGCGAATGCCGATTTCAGGCAGGATGCCGAACCGTTTGGCTCGCGGGCCGCTCGCGTTTCATGGGCAGCCGGCCTGTCCGGATCAGTTTCGCTCCCGTTCGAGCCAGCGTCGTTGCGATGCGTAAAGATGCGTGCGCATGGCCGCCCGGGCCATCGGCACCTCGCCGTTTTCCAGCGCGTGAAGGATGGACTCGTGTTCGTCGAACGCCCTGGCCAGTGATCGACTGCGGCGGGGTGATCGACGGCACGTCCAGCGTCGATCGGCTTGGCACCGCCTTCTTCCGGCACATGCTCGACCGTGCGTGCGGCAATCGCTCGAACAGCGCGTTGCACGGCTACGGCCAGAACGAATTCGTGCGGTGGCAGGCCGGCGTGATCGCCTGAGCGCGCTGCGCCCGCCGCGGCCGGGTTCCCCGCATTGCTGCCCGCTGATCCAATCCGGAATTTGTCTAGTCATCCTTGCGATTGGATCGTACGAGATGCACCAAACGCGTGCCTGAATTCCCCACGACGAGGCACGCCAGAGCCCTTAAATTAGGGGATTTCCCGCGTTTACCCGGTTTTTTTTGATCGCTGCTTGTCGCGCTGTTTTTCTTCTTGCATGCTTGTATAGACAAATTCCTGAGGCGGCTTGCTGCAGCACCGAAGGGATGACGAACCTCAACGCAAGGAGAAATCTCGTGAACGGCAAGCGGATCAAGTGGGCAATCAGGACGATCGGTGTCATCGCGGCTGCGGCGGCAACGCTCGGCGCACCGGCGCAGGCGAAGGAGTGGAAGACGGTGACGGTCGCGCTCGAAGGCGGCTACGCACCGTGGAACCTCACGCTGCCGGGCGGCAAGCTGGGCGGTTTCGAACCGGAGCTGCTCGCCAATGTGTGCGAGCGGATCAAGGTGCAGTGCAACATGGTCGCGCAGGACTGGGACGGGATGATTCCCGGCCTGCAGGCCGGCAAGTTCGACATCCTGATGGATGCGATTTCCATCACGCCGGAGCGCGAAAAGATCCTGCTGTTCTCGCGTCCGTATGCGGCGACGCCCGCGACGTTCGCCGTCACCGATACCAAGATCCTGCCGAAGGCCGCGCCCGGCGCGCCGATGGTCAAGCTGACGGGTGACGCGAACGCGGACAAGCCCACCGTCGACGCGCTGCGCAAGCAGCTGAAGGGCAAGACGATCGGCATCCAGTCGGGCACCGTCTATACGAAATTCATCAACGACAGCTTCAAGGACATCGCGTCGATTCGCGTGTACAAGACCTCGCCCGAACGCGACCTCGACCTCGTCGCCGGGCGCATCGACGCCTCGTTCGACGACGTCACGTACTACGCGGCGAACAACACGAAGAAGGACACCGCGTCGATCGTGCTCGCGGGGCCGAAGCTCGGCGGGCCGATCTGGGGGCCGGGTGAAGGGCTCGCGTTCCGCAAGCAGGATGCCGACCTGAAGACGAAGTTCGATACGGCGATCGGCGCGGCACTCGCGGACGGCACGGTGAAGAAGCTGGCCGACAAGTGGTTCAAGACCGACGTCACACCGTAAGCGCGCCGCCGCCGCGTGAGCGACTCGAACGACTCGAACGACGCGCGGCGGCAGGCATCCTGCCGATTCACTCAACGCTTGCCGGGAGGCACGCATGGCGATTCTTGAAATGCTCGGCTTCGGAACCGAAGGCTGGGGCGGTGTGCTGCTGCTCGCCGCACTGATGACGGTCGCGCTGACGCTCGCCGCGCTCGCGGTCGGCGCGGTGATCGGCGCGGCGATCGCGGCGGCGAAGCTGTCGCGCTACCGCAGCGCCCGCCTGCTCGGCGACCTGTACACGACGGTCTTTCGCGGCGTGCCCGAACTGCTCGTCATCTATCTGTTCTACTTCGGCGGCTCGACGCTCGTCACGGCCGTCGGCCAGTGGTTCGGCGCGGAAGGCTTCATCGGCGTGCCGCCGTTCGTGATCGGTGCGCTCGCGGTCGGCATGATCTCGGGCGCCTACCAGGCGGAGGTGTATCGCGCGGCGGTGCTCGCGGTGTCGAAGGGCGAGCTCGAAGCGGCGCGCGCGATCGGCATGCCGCGCAGCATGGTGCTGCGGCGCATCCTGGTTCCGCAGGTGCTGCGCTTCGCGCTGCCCGGTATCGGCAACGTGTGGCAGCTGAGCCTCAAGGACTCGGCACTGATCTCGGTCACCGGGCTCGCCGAGCTGTTGCGCACGAGCCAGATCGCCGCCAATTCGACCCACCAGTACTTCGTGTTCTTCGTCGCGGGCGGTGCGTTGTATCTGCTGATGACGGGCGTGTCGAACCGCGTGTTCAACCGGGCGGAAGCGATCGTCGGCCGGTCGTTCCGCCGCAATTTCGCGCGCAACTGACGGAGAACGTGCATGTCCCTCGATTTCGCTTTTTTCTTCGATACGCTGCGCCAGCTGCTCGCGGCCGTACCGACCACGCTCGGCCTGTTCTTCGCATCGCTCGTGCTCGGCGGCTTGCTGTCGCTCGTGATCGTCACGATGCGCGTGTCGCCGCGCTGGCTGCCGAACCGCTTCGCGCGTGCCTACATCCTCGTGTTTCGCGGCTCGCCGCTGCTGATCCAGATGTTCCTCGTGTATTACGGGCTCGGTCAGTTCGGCGTGATCCGCGAAAGCTTCATGTGGCCGCTGCTGCGCGAGCCTTACGTCTGCGCGGTGCTGTCGCTCGCGCTGTGCACGGCGGGCTACACGGCCGAGATCCTGCGCGGCGGGCTGATGGCCGTGCCGGTCGGGCAGATCGAGGCGGGCTATTCGATCGGCCTGTCGGGCTTCGCGCTGCTGCGGCGCGTGATCGGCCCGATCGCGTTGCGCCAGTGCCTGCCCGCGTATTCGACCGAAGCGGTGCTGCTCGTCAAGTCGACCGCGCTGGCCAGCCTCGTCACGGTATGGGAAGTGACGGGCGTCGCGCAGCAGATCATCCAGCAGACCTATCGGACGACCGAGGTGTTCGTCTGCGCTGCCGTGATCTATCTGGGCCTGAACTTCATCGTCGTGCGCCTGCTCGGCGCGCTCGAATGGCGGCTTTCCGGGCACCTGCGTGCGCCGAAGCCCACCGGTGCGCCCGCCGCGGCGACGCGCAATCCTCAACGCGTCGCGCCCTGAGCGTCCCCGTCCTTTCCAGGAGAATCCGATGAACACCGCTGCTCCCGTTGCGCTGTCGGTCAAGAACATCCACAAGTCGTTCGGCGACCATCATGTGCTGAAGGGCATTTCGCTCGACGCGCATGAGGGCGACGTCATCTCGATCCTCGGCGCGAGCGGCTCGGGCAAGAGCACGTTCCTGCGCTGCCTGAACCTGCTCGAGACACCCGACGACGGCTCCGTCGCGCTCGCTGGCGAAACGCTCGCGATGAAGCGTGCACGCGACGGCAAGCTGCATCCGAGCGACCGGCGCCAGGTCGACCGGATCCGCTCCCAGCTCGGCATGGTCTTTCAGAACTTCAACCTGTGGTCCCACATGACGGTGCTCGACAACCTCGTCGAAGGGCCGCTGCGCGTGCAAAAGCGCAGTCGCGCCGAAGCGGTCGAGGAGGCCGAGGCGCTGCTGGCGCGCGTCGGCCTCGCCGACAAGCGCGGCTACTATCCGGCGCACCTGTCGGGCGGCCAGCAGCAGCGCGTCGCGATCGCCCGCGCGCTCGCGATGCATCCGAAAGTGATGCTGTTCGACGAACCGACGTCGGCGCTCGATCCGGAGCTGGTCGGCGAAGTGCTGCGTGTGATGCGCTCGCTGGCGGAAGAGGGGCGCACGATGCTGGTCGTCACGCATGAAATGGGCTTCGCGCGGCACGTGTCGAATCGTGTGCTGTTCCTGCATCAGGGCGAAGTCGACTCGGACGGCACGCCCGACGACCTGTTCGGCGGCCAGTGCTCCGAGCGCTTCCGGCAATTCGTGTCGAGCCACCACGACCGCACCACCAACTGAGGCTGCCATGACCGTATTCCGTGCGGCCCGGCCGCTCGACTGGCGACAGGTTGCGGCGGTGGCGGCCGGCGAGCCGCTGGCGCTGGCCGACGAGGCACGCGCGCGTGTCGTTGCCGCGCGCGAACTCGTCGACGAGATCGTCGCGCGCGGGATTCGCGCTTACGGCGTCAATACCGGCGTGGGCGCGCTGTGCGACGTGATCGTGTCGCCGGCACAGCAGAGCACGCTGTCGCGCAACATCCTGATGAGTCACGCGGTGGGCGTCGGCATGCCGCTCGGCGCAGCCGAAACGCGCGCGATCATCGCGGCCGCGATCAACAATTTCGCGCATGGGCATTCGGGCGTCCATGCCGATGTCGTCGAACAGCTCGTCGCGCTGCTCGAGCACGATTGCCTGCCGGAGGTGCCGGCGCACGGCTCGGTCGGCTATCTGACCCACATGGCGCACGTTGCGCTCGTCTGCATCGGGCACGGCCATGCGCGCCATCGCGGCGAACGCATCGACGGCGCCGACGCGCTGCGCCGCATCGGCCGCGAACCGCTCGTGCTCGGCGCGAAGGAGGGGCTGAGCCTGGTCAACGGCACGCCGTGCGTCACGGGGCTCGCCGCGCTCGCGCTGGCCCGCGCGGAACGGCTGCTCGACTGGGCCGACTGGATCGCGGCGGCGAGCTTCGAGAATCTCGGCGGGCAGCTCGCCGCGTTCGACCCGGCCTCGCTCGCGTTGCGGATCTCGCCCGGCATCGGGCACGTCGGCGCGCGCTTGCGGACGATGCTGGCCGACAGCCCGATGCTCGCCGCGGCGAGCGGGCGGCATACGCAGGATCCGCTGAGCCTGCGCACGATTCCGCACGTGCACGGCGCGGCGCGCGACGTGTTCGCGGTCACGGCGGACGTCGTCGATCGCGAGCTCGCGTCCGTCACCGACAATCCGATCGTCGCCGGTACGCGCGACGCGCCGGCCGTTCATTCGCAGGCGCATGCGGTCGGCGCGGGCATCGCGCTGGCGATGGACAGCCTCGCGGCCGCGATGGCGCAAGTGGCGGCAATCGCCGAGCGGCGGCTGGACCGTCTCGTCAATCCGCTCGTGAGCGGCCTGCCGGCGTTTCTCGCGGCGCCGGGCGGCACGTGTTCGGGCTTCATGATCGCGCAGTACACGGCGGTCGCGCTGGTCGCGCAGAATCAGCGACTCGCGGCGCCGGCGAGCCTCGACGGCGGCATTACGTCGGGGCTGCAGGAAGATCACCTGTGTCATGCGACGCCGGCCGCGCTGAAGGCGCTCGACATCATCGAGAACGCGACGCGCGTGCTCGCGATCGAGCTGCTCGCCGCCGCGCAGGCATACGACTTGCAAGCGAACGAAACCGCGCGGGCCGCGTCAACCGACGCGCTGTGGCGGCACGTGCGCGAACGCGTACCGGCGTATCGCGACGACCGGCCGCTTGCGGACGACATCGCGATCGCGGCCGGCATCGTCGCGGGGGCGCCGCCGCCCTTGCAGTGACGACCGGCCACGACGGGCGGATCATCCATTATTCATACGGTCGAGGGTGCATGAACGAAACGGAGCGACAACTTTCCGCACGGCCGGCGAGGGCATCGGGCGAGGCCGTGCCGGCGCGCGCACTGCCGGCCTATCAACAGATCAAGCGCTACGTCGTCGAGCGGATCGCGAAGGGCGACTGGAAACCCGGTGGCGCGATCCCGACCGAGGCCGAGCTGGTCAAGGAATTCGGCGTGGCCCGGATGACGGTGTCGCGCGCGCTGCGCGAACTGACGACCGAACGCGTGCTGACCCGCATCCAGGGTGCCGGCACGTTCGTCGAGCGCCGGCATTACGAATCGACGGTCCTGGAGATCCGCAACATCGCGGACGAGATTGCGGAACGGGGTCATCGGCACAGCGCGCGCGTCGTGCTGATCGAGCGCAGCGTCGACCCGGATGCGATCGATGCGCTCGGGCTTCGTTCGGGGCCGGTGTTTCATTCGCGCATCGTGCATTTCGAGGAAGACGAACCGATCCAGTTCGAGGATCGCTACGTCAATCCGGCGTTGTTTCCCGATTACCTGGAGCAGGATTTCACGATCGAGACGCCGAACCACTACATGGTGCGGCTCGCGCCGATCCAGCGCGCCGAGTTCCGGATCTATGCGGAGAAACCCAATGCGCAGGTGCGCCGGCATCTCGTGATGGAAATCGGCGAGCCGTGCCTGGTGTTGAGGCGCCGCACCTGGGTCGGCGAGCACGTCGCGACGTCGGTCAGGCTGTGGCATCCGGCGTCGCGGTTTCACCTGGCGGGGAAGATGTAGGGACGCGGCGAGCGGCCCGGCTCGAGCCGAGGCAATCGGCATGAATGTCCTGCGCGTCGGCGAATGATTCGGCCGCTGACTCCGCCCGGCGCGTGACGGTCGCGACGACCGCCCGTCGAACCGTTCGTTCCTTCGCCCGTCGGCATGCGTACGCGCATTCACCGACCTGAATACCGGCAGAGAGTGGCGCATAATGTTTCGAGGTCGACCCTTGGCTGGAAGAGGGTTTTATGCGCTGCACAATTTGCGGATCGGAGAATCCTCCCGGTGCGGGGTTCTGCCAGGAATGTGGGGCCGTGCTGTCCCGCACCTGCCCGCAGTGCGGGCATGACGCAGCGCCGGCAGCCCGCTTCTGCAGCCATTGCGGAGCGCCGCTGGCGACACCTGCCGCCGCGGCGCCATTGTCCCGACCGCAGGCTGACGCGCCGTCGCCCACCCCGATTCATTACACGCCCGATCATCTGGCCGAGCGCATCCGTGCCGAACACGCGGCGATGGAAGCGCGCGGCGAGCCCGCCGGCGAGCGCAAGACCGTTACCGCGCTGTTTGCCGACATGGCCGGGTCGACCGCGCTGATCCACGATCTCGATCCCGAAGTGGCGCATCGCCTGATCGTGCCCGTGGTCGAGCTGATGATGGAAGCGGTCCACTACTACGAAGGGTACGTCGCCAAATCGCTCGGCGACGGCATCCTCGCGCTGTTCGGCGCGCCGATCGCCCACGAAGACCACGCGCAGCGCGCGCTCTTCGCCGCATTGCGCATGCAGCAGGCGATGCGCCAGCATGGCGACCGCATTCGGCTGCAGGAAGGCATTCCTCTGCAGATTCGGGTCGGCGTGCATACCGGCGAGGTCGTCGTCCGTTCGATCCGCACCGACGACTTGCACACCGAATACGACCCGCTCGGGCATACGATCCACATCGCGTCGCGGATCGAGGGCATCGCCGCGCCCACGTCGATTCTCGTCAGCGAATCCACCCACAAGCTGGCCGAAGGCTATTTCGAGTTCAAGGCGCTGGGGGCCACGCAACTCAAGGGCATTCCCGCGCCGCTGCGCGTCTACGAAGTGCTGGGGCTGGGTGCGTTGCGCACGCGCCTGCAGCTGGCGGCGCACCGTGGTCTCGCGCGGTTCGTCGGGCGCGAAACGGAAATGGAACACCTGAACCGGGCCCTGGAGACCATGCGGGCCGGGCACGGGCGCGTGGTCGGCGTGGTGGGCGAGGCCGGCGTCGGCAAGTCTCGTCTGTTCCACGAGTTCAAGGAGCGTTCACGGCGCGGCGCGCTGGTGCTGGAGACGTTCTCGGTATCGCACGGCAAGGCGTTTTCCAATTTGCCGTTGATCGAACTCCTGAAGAACTATTTCCAGATCACGCCGCAGGACGACGAGCGGCGCTGCCGGGAAAAGGTGATCGGCAAGGCGCTCGCGCTGGAGCGCAGTTTCGAGGACCTCGTGCCGTACGTCCTCTATCTGCTCGGCATCGGCGAGGGCGGCTCGGTGCTGGTCGAGATGGATCCGCAGATCCGGCGCGAGCGCACCTTCGACGCGATCAGGCAGCTGCTCGTGCGCGAGAGCCAGAATCAGCCGGTCCATTTGCTGTTCGAGGATCTGCAATGGCTGGACCGTGAAACGGAAGCATTCCTAAGCTACCTGATCGACCACGTGCCGGACGCACGCATCCTGCTGTTGGTGAACTACCGGCCCGAGTATCGGCCGGCGTGGGCCGGCGCGGTTCATTGCAGCAGGATCCGCCTCGAGCCGCTTGGTCCGTCCGATGCGCAGGGGCTGCTCACGGCGCTGCTCGGCGAGGATCGCACGCTCGTGCCGCTGAAGCAGCTCATTCTGGAGAAGACGGAGGGCAACCCGTTCTTCATGGAGGAAGTGGTCCAGACGCTCGTCGAAGAGAAGTCGCTGCTCGGCGAGGCCGGGCGTTATCGCATCGTGGAGACGCCGGCGACGCTGCATATCCCGACCACCGTGCAGGGCGTGCTGGCGGCCCGGATCGATCGGCTTCCCGTCGAGGAAAAGGAACTGCTGCAGGCGCTTGCCGTGATCGGCCACGAGTTTCCGTTCAGCCTGATCCGGCGCATCTGCGGCGAGGTGGCGGCGCGGGACGACGAACTGCGTCGCCTGCTCGCCCATCTGGAAGCCGCGGAGTTCATCTACGAGCGGCCCGCCTTTCCCGAGGTCAATTATTCGTTCAAGCACGCGCTGACCCAGGAAGTGGCCGGGCGCTCGTTGCTCACGGAGCGGCGCACCACGCTGCACGAGCGTACCGCGCAGGCGATCGAGGTGCTGTTCCCGACGCGCATCGCCGATTACTGCAGCGAACTCGCGCATCACTACGGTCAGAGCGGCAACATTCCGAAGGCGGTCGAATACCTGCATCGTGCGGCCCAGCAGGCGCTGCGCCATGCGGCTCATCACGATGCGATGAATCACCTCGGCGCGGCGCTTGCGTTGCTGAAGGGCTTGCCGGACACACCGATGCGCGCGCATTGGGAACTGACGCTGCTGCTGTCCCTCGGGCCGGTCCTGATGGATGTGCGCGGGTATGGCGCGACGGAGGTGGGTGCCACCTATACGCGCGCGCTCGAGTTGTGCGAGCGCACGGGCGAGGTATCGCAACGCTTCGCGACGCAACTGGGATTGCGGATGTACCACGTGGTGCGCGGCGAGTATGCGCTCGCGACCGACCTGGGCCGGCAGATGCTCGGTACGGCCCGCGATGCGAACGACCCCGGCTTTCTCATCGAGGCCCATAGTGCGCTGGGTTCGTGCTTCTTCCTGCAGGGCGATTTCACGGCCGCCCGCACCCACCTGGAACAGGCGATCGCGATCTACGATCCGGAGCAGCATCAGGCCCACGTGTTCGCGCACGGGGTCGATCCGGGCATCCGGGCGCTCAGTTTCCTGGTGTTGACCTTGTGGATCCAGGGGTATCCCGACCAGGCGCTCAGGCGCAGCGTCGAAGCACTGGCGCTCGCACGGCAGCTTTCCTATGGGCCGTCCCTGGCGTTCAGCCTGACCTACACGGCACACCTGCATCAACTGCGGCGGGAGCCGGCGCTTGCCGCCGAGCGCGCGGAAGCGGTCATTGCCGTCTCGACCGAGCACGGCTTGCCGTACTGGCTCGCATGGGGGACGCTCCTGCGGGGCTGGGCGCTGAGCGCGCAAGGCAACATCCGGGACGGCATCGCGCAGATGCGGCTGGGCCTCGACGCGCAGCGGGCCGCCGGCGGTGAAGACCAGCGGCCCTATTCCCTCGCGCTGCTCGCCGACAGTTACTGGCGCGCGGGCGACAAGCGGGCAGCGCTGGACATGCTGGAAGAAGCGACAACGCTCGTCGAGCAAACCCGCGAGCACTGCTACGAGGCCGAGCTGTACCGGCTCAGGGGAATCTATCTGGCCGGCGGGACGAGCGAGGCGGGGGCCGTCGCGGCGTGTGACGAGGGGGCTGTCGCGGTGTGCGAGGAAGGGGCCGTCGCAGCGTGCGACGAAGGGGCCGTCGCGGCGAGCGACGACAAGGCCGCCGCCTGTTTTCACCGGGCCATCGAGCGCGCGCGCCGGCAGGGTGCCCGAGCGCTGGAATTGCGGGCGGCGTCGGACCTTGCGCGGCTGTTGCAGCGGCAGGGGAAAACCGTGGAGGCCAGGCAAGCGCTGTCCGAGGTGGTCGCCTGCTTCACGGAAGGCTTCGATACAAGCGACCTGCGAGAGGCGAAAGCGCTGCTGGATGCATTGGACGCGCGCGCAGGATGAATGGAACAACGGCGCACGGCGACGGATCGCGTGACGACGTGCGCTCGATGACCTGCCGCTGCTCCGCCAGCGCGGAGCGCTGAGGAGACGGGCATGGCAACCACGCACGCAAGACGCGGCACCGATGGCCCGCGCAAACCGATCGCGCTCGCGTTGCAGGGCGGCGGAATGCACGGCGCCTTCACCTGGGGCGTGCTCGACCGCATGCTCGAAGACGGCCGGCTCGACATCGAAGGCGTCAGTGCAACCAGCGCCGGCGCGATGAACGCCGCGGTACTCGCATACGGGCTGCACAAGGGCGGCGAAGACGGCGCGCGTCAGGCACTGCACGACTTCTGGCACGCGGTCGCGCAATCGGCGGAGCGCTACAACCCGCTGCGTTGGATGCCCTGGCTGAAGGGCACGCACAGCTTCGGGCTCGATCATTCGCCGCTGTATGCGTTCGCCGACATGATGCTGCGGGTCTTTTCACCCTATCAGTTCAATCCGAACAACCTGAATCCGCTGCGCGAGGTGCTCGAAAGCCAGGTCGATTTCGACGCGCTGCGCAAGCACTGTCCGATCCGGCTGTACGTATGCGCGACCAACGTCGAGACGGGGAAGATACGCCTGTTCACCGGAGCGGACGTCAGTGCCGACGCGGTGCTGGCATCGGCATGCGTGCCGACCCTGTTCCAGGCGGTCTCGATCGACGGCGAGTACTACTGGGATGGCGGGTACATGGGGAATCCGGCCATCTATCCGCTCATCTACAATTGCGCGACGCGCGATGTCGTGATCGTGCACATCAATCCGCTCGTGCGCCGCGGCGTGCCGATCACGGCCGCGGAAATCCTCAACCGGATCAGCGAGATCAGTTTCAATTCGTCGCTGATGCGCGAGATGCGGGCGATCGCGTTCGTCACCGACCTGATCCAGCAAGGCACGATACAACGCGGCGAGATGAAGGAAATGCTGATTCATTCCATTCGCGCCGACGATGCGCTGTGCGCGCTGAGCGTATCGAGCAAATACAACGCGGATTGGGCATTTCTGAGCGAACTGCATGACCACGGGCGACGCGAAGCGGATGTGTGGCTCGCGCATCACTACGGAAACATCGGGCAGCGGTCGAGCATCGACATCCGCAGGGAATTTCTCTGAGCGCATCGCAGTCATGTCGGCATGGGGCGATCCCGCGCGGACGCCCCGGTCCAAGGAGCGAACGTGAACCGGATGCAGGCGCGGTTCGTCGCGTTGTGGTCGTGCAGCGGCGGGACCCATGCCGAGGAGGTCTATCGCAGGCTGGCGCAATGCTATGCGGAGCCGGTGCGCCATTACCATACGCTCGTGCATGTTCGGCGATGCTTGCGTCATCTCGACCTGGCGCGGGACGCGATTCCCGGGCCGGACGCCGTCGAACTCGCGCTCTGGTTCCATGACGTGATTTTCGTGCCGGGCGCGAAGGACAACGAGCAGCGTAGCGCGGACTGGTTCCGGCACCAGGCGGGGGGGCGAATCCGCGCGTGCGACCCCGTCTGCGCGATGATCCTCGCGACGACCCACTCGGGCATTGCCGCGAAACCGGATACCCGCTTCGCGTGCGACATCGACCTGGCCGCGCTCGGCGCTTCCCGCAGCCGGTTTCGCGAAGACGGCCGGCGTTTGCGGGCGGAGCGTCCCGATCTTGACGACCGGGCCTACGATTTTCATGAGCGGACCATTCTGCGCAGGCTGCTCGTGCGTCCGCGCATCTATCTGACGGAATTCTTCTACGCGCGCTGCGAGAGGCAGGCACGCAGGAACTTGCGCTGGCGGCTGGGGTTGCCGGTTCCTGAACCGGAATGACGCCCCGCCGCGCCGACGCAATGATCGATCGAAGCGGTGCCCGAGCGCCAGGGCAACGTAACCCGACAGACCCGCCACGCGTGCGTCGCGCGCCAAAGGAACGGTGCGCGCCCGCCGGTCGAGACCACGTTGCAGCGAACGGCGGCCCTCGGGCACTCTAGAATTGACACGTAACGTATTGCAATGGCCTGGCCCGGACGACTGTCCAGATGTCGTTTCGATATCGCTTTGCCAGGCGATCTTGCTCATTCCAACGGATACCAACATGCGCATCCCGCCGCTCAAGGCAATCATCGCGTTCGAAAGCGTCGCCCGGACCAAAAGCGTCAATCGTGCCGCGGAAGAACTGGGCCTGACCGCGTCCGCCGTGAGTCACCAGCTCAGCAACCTCGAATCGCAGATCGGCCAGCCGTTGTTCCAGCGATCGGGGCGCGGACTCATCCTCACGCCGACCGGCGAACGCTATCTGGCGGACGTCACCGGCTCGCTGGCCGACCTGAGCCGCGCCACCGAGCGCGCGTCGAGCCGCGCCGAGGTCGATATCCTGCGCGTGCATTCGAGCCCGAGCTTCGGGCTGATGTGGCTGTTGCCGCGGCTGTCGTCGTTTCAGGAAGCGAACGGCGATATCCAGCTGAACCTGGCGTGCTCTTACGAAAACGTGTCGTTCTCGAACGGCTTCTACGATATCGACGTCCGCCACGGCTACGGCAACTGGGACAACCTCGAGGTGAAGACGATGCGCGGCGAGTTCATCGCGCCGCTCGCGTCGCCGCAATACCTCGAACGGCATCCGGTAAACGCGCCGGAAGACCTCCTCGCGCATCGGCTGATCTATTCCGAAACGCCGCTGGTGCAGTGGAAGCAGTGGTTCGGCCGGGCAGGCGTATCGCTCGCGGCCCGCAAGACCTTCGACTTTTCATTCGACCGGTCGTACATGTCGCTCGAAACCGCCGCGCTCGGCCTCGGCATCGCGCTCGAAAGCCTGATGCTCGCGTCGGTGAAGATTCGCGAAGGCGCGCTGGTGCCCGTGTTCGACGAGACGCATGCGGTGGAAGTCGGTGCGCATCATCTCGTTTACCCGCGGCAGAACGCGGAACTGCCTCGCGTGAAACGCTTCCTTGCGTGGATCGAGCGGGAGGTCGCGGCGCAGCGCCGGGCGAACTGAGCGTCGCGCGTCCGGGCCGCGTGCAATATTGCGTTGCAGCAGCACGCCGTGACGGCCCGCGCGCCGTCATCTGAAATTTTCTCAACCATGCCTGAGCGTTTCCGCGTTGATGCGGGTGTCCGGCGAGCCGACACTCTGCCCACACATCAACACAGGAGACGAACGATGTTGCTCGACAACAGGACCATCATCGTGACCGGCGCGGCATCGCCGCGCGGTATCGGCAAGGCCACGGCCCGCACGCTGGCCGCCCAGGGCGCGCGCGTGGCGATTCTCGACCTGCGTCGCGAGGACGCCGAAGCGGCCGCCGCCGAGCTCGGGCCCGACCACCTCGGCCTGGCCTGCGACGTGACCGATCGCGACGCGTGCGTGGCCGCGGCTCGCGCGACGCTGGCGCGTTATGGCCGTATCGACGGCCTCGTGAACAACGCCGGCATCACGCAGCCGGTGCGCACGCTGGACATTTCGGGGCGCGACTTCGATGCGATCGTCGACGTGAACCTGCGCGGCACGCTGTACATGTCGCAGGCAGTGCTGCCCGCGATGAGGGAGCAGCGTGGCGGCAGCATCGTGTGCATGTCGTCGGTGTCCGCGCAACGCGGCGGCGGCATCTTCGGCGGCCCGCACTACAGCGCCGCGAAGGCCGGCGTGCTCGGCCTCGCGAAGGCGATGGCGCGCGAATTCGGGGCCGACCGTATCCGCATCAACTCAATCACGCCGGGCCTGATCCAGACCGACATCACCGGCGACAAGCTGACGCCCGACATGCGCGAGGAGATCGTCAAGGGCATTCCGCTCGGCCGCCTCGGCGAGGCCGCCGATGTCGCCAATGCGTGCCTGTTCCTGCTGAGCGACCTGTCGAGCTACCTGACGGGCATCACGCTCGACGTCAACGGCGGGATGCTGATTCACTGAGAACGGTGCCGCGACACGCGCGGCGCCGACCATCATGCACCCGGGACAACCCGGGGCCATGGCAGGAGACAAAGATGAGAGCAAAGTACCCCGCCTCGCCGGTTCAGGGCGAGATGCTGCAACGGGACGATGCGCAGACGTTCGAAGCGGCGACCTATGCGAAGGTCGCGCGACGGCTGATCCCGTTCCTGATGTTGTGCTATCTCGGTGCGTATCTCGACCGGGTCAACGTCGGCTTCGCGAAACTGCAGATGCTCAACGACCTGCGTTTCAGCGAGACCGTGTACGGGATGGGCGCAGGCATTTTCTTTCTCGGCTACTTTCTGTTCGAAGTACCGAGCAACCTGATCCTGCATCGCGTCGGCGCGCGCCGCTGGCTCGCGCGCATCATGCTGACGTGGGCCGTGATTTCCGCGAGCTTCGTGTTCGTGAAGTCACCCGCCGCGTTCTACGTGCTGCGGTTTCTGCTCGGCGTCGCCGAAGCGGGCTTCGCGCCGGGCGTGATCCTGTACCTCACCTACTGGTTCCCGTCGGCACGTCGTGCCAAGGCACTGTCGCTGTTCTTCATGGCGATTCCGCTCGCGGGGATCATTGGCGGCCCGCTGTCGGGCGCGATCATGCATTCGCTGCACGGCGCGATGTCGATGGCGGGCTGGAAGTGGTTGTTCCTGCTCGAAGCGTTGCCTTCGTTCGTGCTGGGCTTTGCGATCCTGCTGTATCTCGATGACGGCATTGCCGGCGCGAAATGGCTGACCGATGCCGAAAAAGCCTTGCTGGCGCGCAACGTGTCGGCCGACGCCGAGCACACTACCGCCCATCTGTCGATTCGTGCGTTCGTCGCCGACCGCCGCTTATGGCTGATGGCCGCGATCTACTTCTGCGTCGTGCTCGGGCAGTACGGGCTCACGTTCTGGCTGCCCACGATCATTCGCAAGGCCGGCGTCGCCGATCCGCTGTGGGTCGGCCTGTTCACCGCGATTCCGTATGCGTGCGCGATCGTCGCGCTGCCGCTGATCGGCATGAGCGCGGATCGCCGCCGCGAGCGCCGCTTCCATCTCGCGGTGCCGATGCTGATCGCGGCGGCGGGCTTCGCGACGTTGCCGATGCTCGGCAGCGTCGGCGCGTCGATCGTGTGCCTGAGCATTGCGTCCGCCGGCATCCTCGCGTCGTCGTCGCAGTTCTGGTCGCTGCCCACGGCGCTGCTCGGCGGGATGTCGGCGGCGGCGGGCATCGCCGCGGTCAACTGCTTTGCCAATCTCGCGGGCTTCTTCTCGCCGGCGATCGTCGGTTGGCTGAACGACCTGACCGGCAAGTCGACCGCCGGACTCCTCTTCATCTCCGTCGCGATTACGTTCGGCGCGCTGCTGGTGTTCCTCGTGCCGCGCTCCGTCAATCGCTGATCACCGCCGATTCGACCTGCATGCCTTCCGATCCAATACTGGAGCCAACGATGGATACCGAAACCATTCATGAAGCGGTCACGCTCGCCGAGCGCGCGTACCGCATCCGCAGAAACGCCGTGCTGATGGGCGAAGTCCAGGGGCAGGGTTATGTCGGCCAGGCGCTCGACATTGCCGATGTGCTCGCCGTCGCGTATTTCGGCGCGATGCGCTATCGCCCCGACGATCCCGAGTGGGAAGGGCGCGACCGCTTCCTGCTGTCGAACGGCCACTATGCGATCGCGCTGTACGCGGCGCTGTTCGAAGCCGGCATCCTGCCAGCCGACGAGCTCGAAACCTACGGCAGCGACGACAGCCGTTTGCCGATGTCGGGGATGGCGAGCTACACGCCCGGCATGGAGATGTCCGGCGGTTCGCTCGGCCAGGGCCTGACGATCGCGGTCGGCCGTTGTCTCGGGCTCAAGCGCAACGGCTCGGACGCATTCGTCTATACGCTGTTCTCGGACGGCGAGCTCGACGAAGGCGCGATCTGGGAAGGGCTGATGTCGGCCGCGCACTGGAAGCTCGACAACCTGATCGCGATCGTCGACGTGAACAACCAGCAGGCCGATGGCCCGTCGACGCAAGTCATGGCGTTCGAGCCTCTGGTCGACAAGCTCGAAGCATTCGGCTGGTACACGCAGCGAGTCGACGGCAACGATATCGACGCGGTAAAGCGCGCGTTCGACAACGCGCGCCGACATGACAAGCCGCAGCCGCGGATCATCGTCTGCGACACGAAGATGGGGTGCGGCGTGCCGTTCCTCGAAGCACGCGAGAAGAGCCATTTCATTCGCGTCGATGCGCACGAGTGGAAGCTCGCGCTCGACGCACTCGAAGCAGGGAGACACGCATGAGCACCGTCGACAACAAGCCGCGCCTGAAGACTTCCGCGATGATCGCGTCCATCGCGGCCGAGGGGCAGGCGACCCGCGCCGCGCCGTTCGGCCATGCGCTCGCGAAGCTCGCGCGCACGAACGGCAACGTGATCGGCATGACGGCCGATCTCGGCAAGTACACCGACCTGCACATCTTCGCGAAGGAATTTCCCGAGCGTTACTACCAGATGGGCATGGCCGAGCAACTGCTGATGGGCGCGGCCGCCGGCTTCGCGCACGAAGGGGCGCAGCCGTTCGTCACGACCTATGCGGTATTCGCGACGCGGCGCGCGTACGACTTCATCCATCAGGCGATCGCCGAGGACAATCTCGATGTGAAGCTGGTGTGTGCATTGCCGGGCCTCACGACCGGTTACGGGCCGAGCCACCAGGCAGCCGAGGATCTGGCGCTGATGCGCGCGATGCCGAACATGACCGTGATCGATCCGTGCGACGCGCTGGACATCGAGCAGATGGTGCCGGCGATTGCCGCGCACAAGGGGCCGGTGTACGCGCGCCTGCTGCGTGGCAACGTGCCGGCCGTGCTCGACGAATACGATTATCGTTTCGAACTCGGCAAGGCGAAGCTGCTGCGCGACGGCAACGACGTGCTGCTGATCTCGTCCGGGATCATGACGATGCGTTCGCTCGAGGTCGCGAAGGCGCTCGAAGCCGACCGCATCGATGCAGCCGTGCTGCACGTCCCGACGATCAAGCCGCTCGATACGGCGACCATCGTTCGAGAGGCGTCGCGCAAGGGGCGCATGGTGATCGTCGCCGAGAACCATACGGTGATCGGCGGACTCGGCGAAGCGGTGGCGACTGCGTTGCTTGCGGCCGGCGTCGCGGCACCGTTCCGGCAGATCGCGCTGCCCGATGCGTACCTCGCCGCCGGCGCGTTGCCGACGCTGCACGACCGTTACGGGATCTCCGCCGGCGCGATGCGGGCGAATATCAGGTCCTGGGTCGAATGAAGGCTTGAAATATGGATGGGCCGCGAAAGCGGTATGCACGGTGGTGACGTTACTGTGGTCACTTCCAAACTACTGCTCAGCGGCACATTGTCGCGCCAGTTTACGAAGGCGACGACAAGGAACGCTTGGGTCTGCATCTTATCCGCGAAGACCATCTATTGATCGTGATGCCTCTATTCCCCGTGCGGGAGCACGGGAACGGGCGCTCGCAAACTGCGCTAGTTGGGCAAGCTACACGTTCTGGACCCTATCTGGATGTCCCATGCAATTCAATCAAATGCCTTTTCATACGCTAATTTGCCGTATCAGGCAGGTTCGGATAGTGGTCAAACGTTTCCTTGATGATCTGTCGTAACCAGATATTTGCTGCATCGTGGTGGAACCGCGGATGCCAATGCTGTCGCAATGCAAACGGCGGCAAAGGGACTGGGGGCGGAACAATGCGCACCGTGCCGAGTTTGGCGAAAACATTGCCCAACTCCAGCGGGACATTGGCGATTAGCTCGGGATGGGCATCAATGAGGTGAGGCACCGCGAGGAAATGCGGAGTCGTGAGATAGACGTGGCGTTTGATGCCGTAGTCATCGAAGGCGCGATCATAGGCCTCGCTTGCTCGCCCGGTAAGCGAGACGACGATCTGCGGCATGTTTTCGAATTGTGCCTTCGTGATTGCTTTGCCAATGGCCCTGTTGTGGACGCTGACCATGGTGACAAACGTGTGCAGAAACAACTGTTGCTGAAACAGGTTTTCTGGTGCGACGTGGATGGAGCCGAGTGCCAGATCGGCTTCTCCCGATGCCAAAGTCGCTTCGATTTCCTCTAGCGGGATTTGCAATGATCGTATCGAGCAATGAGGCGCAGCTTTGCGCAGACGCCTGATGAGTGGTGGAAGGAAAACCAACTCACCCATATCGGTCATACATAAGACAAAAGCACGCCGGGAAGTCGACGGATCGAACCGTGCCTGCGAGACAACATTTTGGCGCAGGGCAGTCATGATCTCGCCGATCGACGCGCCGATTAATTCCGCTTTTGCGGTGGGGGTCATCCCACCTGAGGTCTTGACGAACAGCGGATCTTCAAAAAACGTCCTCAATCTATTTAGTGCATGGCTCATCGCGCCTTGGGAGAGCCCAACCTCCACGGCCGCGCGCGTAACGCTGCGCTCGCGCTGAAGTGCGTCGAAGACTACGAGGAGATTGAGATCGAGATCGCGAATATGCACCGGATGCATCTCCCGTATGCGTGGCATTGTATTGACGCATGATCGTCGTCAACCTACCTTGTGGTCAAGCGCGAATATCGGTGCAAGGTCAAACATCCCCGTGTCTAGCGGGATCAGAGAAGACCGGCGTCAAGGCTTATTTCTGACCGCCGGCCGATGTGGCGCTTACGCGCCACATCTCACTAATAGGAGACGTCACATGTTTATCAAGAACACTTGGTACGTCGCGGCGTGGTCGCACGAAATCGAGGGATCGGACATTCTCGCGCGAACCATCATTAGTCAGCCGGTCATGCTCTACCGGAAGGAGGATGGTGAGATCGTCGCCCTACAGGATCGGTGTTGTCATCGAGGTGCGCCGCTTTCTTTGGGGCGTAGAGAAGGCGATTGCGTGCGATGCATGTATCACGGGTTGAAGTTTGACAGCCAAGGCGCGTGTATCGAGGCTCCCGCGCAGGAGCGCATTCCACCGCAAGCAAAGGTCAAAAGTTTTCCTGTCGTAGAACGTCATCGCTGGATCTGGATTTGGATGGGCGACCCAGCCCTCGCAGATCCTTCGACAATTCCCGATACTCATTGGTTGGACGATCCCGACTGGCGTGGATTGCCAGGATATATCCACTACCACGTCAACTACCTTCTCATCGCCGACAACCTGCTCGATTTTTCTCACTTACCGTATGTGCATCCGACGACACTTGGCGGCGGGGAAGACTATGCGAAGGTTCAACCGAAAGTGGAGAGAGTCAAGGATGGCGTACTGATTACGCGTTGGACGATCAATACAGAGCCGCCACCGTTCGCGAAGGCAGTGCAGGACTGGTCCGGGAATGTGGATCGGTGGAATATCTATGAATTCACGATACCTGCAATTCTGCGCATGGATTCGGGGATGGCCCCTACTGGTACCGGCGCGCAAGAAGGAGTACGAATTGGCGCCATCGAGTTCAGAGGCTGTCAAGCGTTGACGCCGGAAACGGAAAATTCGACGCACTACTTCTTCTCGCATCCGCACAACTTTGCGCTCGACCAAGCGGAGATCACGCGATCAATCCACCAAGCGGTTGTGGACGCATTCGACGAAGACCGCGACATCATTACTGCGCAGCAACAGAATCTGGTCCTCGACCCGTCCTTCAAAATGATGGCGTTCGGCATCGATGGCGCGCTCTCCCAGTTCCGATGGGCTGTTACGCAGCGTCTCGAACAGGAGCAAAAAGCTGGCGACGTCGCTGGAGTGCAACCATGATCGAGGTGGTCGTTACCCGGGTCACGCGACTCGCCGAGGGAATTGTCGGTGTTGAACTGCGAAAAGGAAATCGAGAGGCGCTGCCCAACTTCGAACCTGGGGCGCATATTGATGTGCATCTTCCGGGGGGGATCGTACGTCAGTACTCCCTCTGCAATACACCAACAGACCTGACGCGATATTGCCTCGGTGTGAGCAGAAGCGCGACGTCTCGGGGGGGCTCTGCGTACATCCACGATTCGCTTCAGGTCGGAGACACACTCGTGATTGGTGAACCTCGTTCACTGTTCGCCATGTCAAGGGATGCGACGCGCCACAATTTTATCGCTGGCGGGATTGGTATAACGCCGATTTTGAGCATGATTCGGGCGTGCATCGAAAACGGCTTCCCGTGGCGGCTCACCTACTGTGTGCGATCTCGGAATCACGCGGCGTATCTTGCGGAGATCCTGTCACTGAACGGCGACGTTCATCTTCATGTCGATGATGAGGTGGCCGAGCATGTAAACGTTGGCGCAGTACTCAGCCGGATCCGACCTGCGGAGCACATCTATTGCTGTGGCCCAGAAGGCCTGATGGCCGCGGTCGAGGCTCAAGGGAAGTCGCTCGAGCTGGAGCCGTCGCGGGTACATTTCGAGCGCTTCGGGGCTGCAATGGGCCCACAGGCTTTGATGGAAGGGAGCGGTTTTACGGTTGTCCTCGCTCGCACAGGCAGGCGATATCTTGTCGAGTCGGGTGAGTCCATTCTTGAATGCCTGGAGCGAAATGGCGTTGCGCCGCCGTTTGCCTGCCGGGAAGGGCTCTGCCGTAGCTGTGAAGTGCCCCTGATATCGGGTGAGGTGGAACATCGAGACTACGTGCTCAGCACGGAGGAGCAGCGCGCGGGCCAGTCGCTGATGATCTGTGTTTCCAGAGCGCGTACACCCGAAATCGCTATCGATCTTTGAAATGCCCGTATGAACTGCGGTGGACTTCTTTGTCTGGCCAGGCAGTAAGCCTCGCGTTGATATTGTCGGAATCCAGCTAGCCTCGACGGGTGCCGGCGGGAAGTTGATAGCGATGCGCGACTCGATGCCGATGTTCGTTGTAAGACTGCCGCCGGCGTTTGATGAGTACCATTGTCTCCACGCGGCCGAAGAACCATTCGCAGTTCAGCAATTCGTCGAGAGCTTGCCGTAGAACCTTCGTCGAACCCGTTTTGCCACGGACCACCCGGCGCGATAAAGGCCGGGCGGATTGTGGCATCTTTCAGGCAGCGCATTGAGTTGGCAGTGGAGTTTTACATTGTTCCGTTGCCCAAGGGCATCGGTCCGATCATCTTCTACTACCGTTTCGCAAGTTGATAGCTATGCTGCTTGAGCAGGGGCAAGCAGATATCATCGACAACGGCCGGCACATCGACGGATTCAGCGCCGCCGAAAAGTACCGCTTGGCGCAGCATCGTGAACGGGAGGATAGCCACATGGCTGGGGATGGGGTGCTCTCCCAATTCGCCACGCTCCTTTGCGCGCTTTATTATGGATCCGCTTATGTTGCTTTCCGCGCCGGCTAGAACTTCGCGGAACTGATTTAGCAAACCATCATCCAGTTCACCGACCAGGGCTCGATAGTTCTGCGTGCCCACTGCGACCGCAGCACTGCGTGCTCCCTCAATCCAGGCGATCAAGTCACCCCTCAGACTTCCTGTGTTGGGAGGTGGTGCGGCTCGCGGCAGTCGGGTCAACGCCGTTAGCACCATGCTTGCGCGTGTTGCGTAGCGGCGGTAGAGCACTGGCTTGCTGGTGCCCGCGCGCCTGGCTACCCCATCATAAGTCACACCGGCATATCCCTTTTCCCGAAGTTCAGCCAAGGTAGCGGCTGCGATGGCCGAGTCCACCTCGATGTTGGTACGTCGTGGGCGCCGAGCGGCGATCGTGCGCATATCAATAAGTACGTTGCGTTTCTAAAAGGGGGATAGTAACATCAACCCCAATAGATCCTAACCGTATCTAAAGGTGCACTCATGGCAGACTCGGGTTTGCGTATCGACGCAGACGCATTCGTTCGTTTGGACTCCTATATCCAGAAGGACATCCAAGACGGGCGCAATTTTGGCGCTTCCCTATTAGTCGCTCGCAGTGGCGAGGTTGTACACCGCCGGACCTTCGGCACCGTCGCACCGGGGCGAGCCGCTGCCGACGACGACCGGTACCTATTGATGTCAATGAGCAAGGCCTTTACGGCGACGATGGTCCTCAAAGCCGTTGACGAAGGACGTTTCCAGCTGGACACTCGCGTTGCAGACTTGGTGCCCGGGTTTGGCGTTGCGGGCAAGCAAAACGCCACCGTCCGTCAACTCCTGATTCATACGTCTGGCTTGCCATTCGGGCTTGTTCCGCCTCCCTTGGGTTTGGAGAAAGCTGGCGACCTTGCGGCGAAATCAACGGCAATTTGTGCCATACCCGCCGCGTACGAACCGGGCACACGTTGCCTATATACTTCCGGGCTCGGGTTTGACCTCTCCGGCCAGATTCTCGTCAATACCGATCCGCACGGGCGGGGATTTCGCCAAATCATGGCTGAGGATCTCTTCGCACCATTGGGCATGTCCGATACCAGCTTTGGGCTACCTGTCAATGACAGTCGTCGTGTGCCGGTCAGCTTCACCGAGAAGAACTTCGGTCCAACATCAGCTGCGCTGGCGCATCTGTTCAACAGCATCATGGGCGAGACTGCTGAGATTCCGTCTGGAAATGCTTACTCGACGATCGACGACTTGCTCAAATTCACTAATGTCATCCGCGGGCGCGGCACTGCGAGGGACCAACGTGTCTTGTCTCCCTCACTGTTCGAATATGCCCGCCGAAACCACACCGGTAAGCTCGTAAACGACGCATTGACGGCTGAGGTGCTCGCCAGGGGCCTTGGTCAATATCCTGCCAACTTCACCATGCTGGGGAGCTATGTTCGTGGCGAGGAACACATGCTTACACCGGTCGGTCAGACCGCCTCGCCGTCGAGCCTGGCCGCAGTAGGAGGGGCGTCCACTGGATTCATGGTCGATTTCGAACGGGACGTCACGGTGATTTTTTTGTCCGCCGGCTTCATCGAAGGGCTTCGCCATTTTGAACGGCTGCAGCATATTAACGACCTCGCGCTAGCAGCCTTCGACTTTCGAGAGAGTTGATGGGGGCAAATCCCGCGAGGATCGTTGTTGTTGATGGTTGGGCTTGTCCGACAGGCCGCTCCTGCCTTGCCATGATGATGTGCTAGCCGGATCGCAGCGATCGGCCGAGTGCGGCTTAATGCATATCGGTCCATCGCCTGCGCTCCGGTGGCACGGCTGCGTGTATGTTGGCTTTCGATGTATGCGCCGGTTAGCGTCGGCCCGCGTTGTGATATCGCCAGGAGCGAGTCAACTATTGAATGTCTGGAGCGGCACCGCATCGCCGCGCCAGGTGCACATCGCGAAGAACGACGCCGCAGCCTAAAACTTGTAGTATGCGTTCAACCAGAGCGCGCTACCGTAGGCCGCATTGCGCGCATAGATATGTTGTTGCCAGTGCAACATCATTCCCCACTTTTGTGTGCCATATCCGACCTGAGGACCTATCGTGATTTCGCGGGTTCGGTGGCCGTCGCCGAATGCTGCGTCACCGTTGATCTTGTCGTCGTTAAGCTGAGTATTCGCATATCCGCCGATGCCGACCAGCCATTGTTGATTGATGTGGTAGTTGACGCCGTAATCGGCGGTCAGCTGGAGGCCGGACTGATAGTGCGTGGCCGAATTGACACTGCTGTATGCCAGATTTATTTTCGAGCTGATCTCGATTGGCTGCACAGGAAACCACGTGAACGAGTAGGCCAGGTAACCACTCGTGACATTGGTGCCAGGGTTGAACAGTCGGTCTGCACGATACGATCCGGTTGGCAGAACGACGTCAAGCTCCAGGGTCTGCAAATAGCTGGGTGATTGCCAGCCCAGCATAACGCCAAAGAGCGGGTCGCCGAACCCGCGGCCACCGCCCGCGATTCCGAACGACGGAAAATGCAGCGTGCCGTCGACGTAGGGAAGCGCTGCCTGTATTGCGAGATTGCCGCCAAAAACCGTTGGTTGCTCGAACACATGAACGACACGAAGGGCATGCGCCTGCAGGCCGCCGTTGGCGCCCGACGGATTCTTGTCACCGTTGCTGTCCCGTAACGACGTAATATTTTGGAACCGGTTGTAGCTGTACAGATATGTCCCAGGTCCGCCGAGCAACCCGCTCATCACGGTCATGATCCCCTCGGGATAGCTGCTGGTACCGTTCTCCAGCGCAAATGCCTGAGTCTGAGGTAGGCACGCGAGGACGAACGTAGCAGCGTAGATGCGTCGCTTGTACATGAGCTTGTCTCCAATCTAGTGGTATTAATATCGTTATGCTAACTAACTTGATTAAGCCGATTTCTCCTCGGTCTGATTATCCGGCCCCGCTTCTACTTTGCTGGCCCGAGAACATGAAAGGATTCGCGATCTCAACCGTTCCCGGCGTGCTCCGGGAGTAATGCCCATACGGAGTCATCGCGCGTGATCTTCACAGGGATGGCCGTCAATTGCCTGCCGATGCATGGCCCGGTGATGCAACGGCCCGTGGCGATGTCGAATCGCGCGCCATGTCCGTGGCAGACGATCGCGCTTCCGGTCGCGTCGAGATACGCGTCCTTGCGCCACGGCAACGTTGCGCCGGGCCAATGAGGGCAGCTGTTGCGATAACCGTGCACAGCGTCGTGCATGTGGACCAAGAACACATCGTCGGCCCCGCTGCCCCGCAGGTCGAAGCCGCGCGCGCCGACGACGGGAATGTCGCCGACCGCGCAGAGCCGTACCCAGCCGCCCGCGTTCATCGTTGCGGGCGCGTCAATGCGGTGCGTCGCCGGCGGCAGGCGGCGGGCCGCCCGGTGCCCACTTCTCGCGCCACTGGAACAGGAACTCCTGTGCGTTGTCGACCATCGCCGGTGCGACGCGCGGCACCCACGTGTCGTCGTGTTGGTCCATGTCTGCGTCGTATTCGACATGGCATCCGAGCGGGCTGTTGAAATACCAGAACCAGTTGGATCCGAACCGGTGGCGGCCCGGGCCCCAGAACGTCTCGTAACCCTTGGACGCGAATGCATAACCGGCGCGCAGCACCTCAGACGGTCCGCCGAGATGGAACGTGAAATGGTCGCATCCTTGCATGGCCGGCGGCGTCTGAATGAGGAACAGCGTATGGTGATCGAGCGTGCCCGCAGGCCGCAGGAACGGACCCATTCCGACGAAGCGATCGCTGACCCGGAAGCCCAGCCGCTCGACGTAGAACGCCTCGGCTTTTTCCGCATCGGGAACGAAGTACACGACATGAGACAACGTTCGCGGCAACGGCAGCTGCTCGTCGTTGCGGGTCGGCGAGCCTGGCACGTTGACCGGGCGGCGCGTGTCGCCTGGCGCATTGACGGTTTCGGCCGGCAATGTCGGTACCGTACGCACCGACACCTGGAAACCGAGCGTGAAGCCGGCATCGTCGACGGCCTCGATCGAGCCGTTCGCAAGGTGCTTCACTTCGCGGTCGGTGGCGAGTTCCCGTGCGATCTCGTCGAGCGCAGCCTGGTCGGCCACGCCGTAGATAGTCTTCCGCAACTGGTTGGCCGTTGCGAATGGCCACGGCGGCAGCAAGGGGTCGTTCTTCGGCCGGACGACTACGCCGGTGCCGTCCAGAGCATCGAATGCCCCGTTGCCCTTCGGGATCAAACCGTAGTCGGTCAGAAACGTCGTACAGCTTTCGACATCGTCGACACCGAAGACGAGGGTGTCGGGTCCGAGGATTCTCATTCCATTGTCCTATTGATAAAGGTCGTTCGCAGAAGGCGATATATACGATACGGTGTGGATCATAATAGTCCCCTTCGTTGCGGGTGATCAAGCGCAAATCAGCGCCAAGATGCCTTTGGTACATGAGGAAAAACCCGCACTAACGAGACGAATCGTATCGTATATATAATCGACCCAACATCAACACGGATGGCGTGCCCGGACCTTTGCTTCCAGGTGGCGCATCCCTACCTGGAGTCGAAGCATGAAATTGGGTCGAATTGCGGTGAATGGACCGGACGGCGACGTTGCACGCCTGGTGCTGGTGGTGCCGGAGGAAGGGCGCGTCATCGATCTGAAACGGGCATCGATCGCTGCGCTGGAAAAGCAGGGTGCCACGCGTGAAGCCGCGCATCGACTGTCCGACGCATTGTTTCCGGGCAGCATGTCGGCGGCGATCGGCCTCGGGCAGCGTTTTCTCGATGCCGCGCAGCGCGCCGATCGCGAACGTCCCGACGCGGCATCATTGTCGATCGACGAAGTGAAGTGGCTGCCAGCCAGCGATCCGTCCGTGGTGCGCGACGGATTGACGTTCGTCGGCCACATCAAGGGATTTCACGAAAAGATCGGTCACGCGCCGCATGAGAGTCTGTTGAAAGTACCCGGCTATTTCAAGGGCACGCCGCACACGGTGATCGGTCACGACGCGGAGGTGCCTTGGCCGGGCTATATCGAGCGGATGGACTATGAACTCGAGCTCGGCTACGTGATCGGCCGGCGTGGCGGCAACCTGCGGCCGGAACACGCACGTCCGTACCTGTTCGGGATCACGGTATTCAACGACTTCAGCGCGCGCGACCGGCAGGCGATCGAAATGCCGATCCAGATGGGTCCGACCAAGTGCAAGGATTTCGCGTACGGTATCGGCCCATGGATCACGACGATCGACGAATTCGCCGATCTCGACGCGATTCCGATGGAAGTGCGCGTGAATGGCGAGACGTGGGGGAAGGGGACGAGCGCGAACAAGCTGTGGAGCGTCGACGAGTTGATCGCGTGGGCGAGCCTCGGCGAGGTGCTGGAGCCGGGCGACGTGATCGGCTCGGGCACGATGGGCGGCGGCTCCGCGCTCGAACTCGACCGCCGGCTCGAGCCGGGCGACGTGGTCGAGCTCGACGTGGGCGGCATCGGCGTGCTGCGTAATCGGATGGGGCAGCCGCAGTCAGGACTGTGGTGGCCGCAGGAGCGCGCGCCTTTCATGTGATCGATACGAAAACAACCATCAATCAGGAGACAAGCCATGGCTTCGCAATACAAGGTGCTCGTTGTCGGGGGCGGAATCGGCGGGATGACGCTCGCGCATGGGCTCGCGCGGGCCGGCATGGACGTGAGGGTCATCGAAAGCAGCCATCGCACGGATCAGCAGGGCACCGGCATTTCTCTGCTCGGCAATGCGTTGCGCGCGCTCGATCGCGTCGGGCTCGCGGATGCCTGCATGGCGGCTGGTTCCGGATGGGACACGGTCAGCGTGCGCGGCGATGCGGGTGATGTGGTGAACGAGCGCCGTCCGCCACGTACGTTCCGGCCGGATGCGCCGGGCGCGATCGGCATCATGCGGCCGAAACTCGCGGAGGTGCTCGAATCGCACGCGCTGGCCGGCGGCGCACGGATCGATTACCGGACGACGGTCGACGATTTCGAGCAGCATGCGGAGGGTGTGTCGTACCGTCTGTCGAATGGCGAGACCGGACATTGCGATCTGCTCGTCGCGGCCGACGGCACGTATTCGAAGACGCGTGCCAAGGCATTCGGCGCACAGCATCAGCCGAGTTATGCGGGGCAGGGCGCGTGGCGGCTGACAGTCGAGCGTCCGGCGGGCTTTGACGGGCTCGTGCTGTACAAGCACCGCGACGGCCGGATGGTGGGCGGCCTGCCGCTGTCGGATACGCTGTGCTACTACTTTTTCCTCGAAAACGCCCGCGAGCGCTCGCACATGCCGGACGAGCGGCTGAGCGAGATGTTCCGCGAGCGGCTTGAAGGCTTTACCGCTCCCGACCTGCTCGCCGCGGCGTCGCGCTGCGACGGCACGCGCTACATCAGCTACCGACCGTTCGATATCCTGATGATGCCGCAGCCGTGGTATCGCGGGCGCGTGGCATTGCTCGGCGATGCCGCACACTCCGTTACCCCGCAGCTCACTTCCGGCGGTGGAATGGCGATCGAGGACGCAGTGGTACTTGCGGAGGAACTGTTGACGAAAGCCGATGTGGACGCCGCGCTGTCCGCGTATTCCGCGCGCCGAGGCGAGCGCGTCAAACGCGTGTTCGACATCTCTCTGGCGATTTGCCAGGCCGAGCAGGATCCGAACGCCGATCCGCGGCGCGCCGTCGAGTTGCTGCTCGAAGGGTACGGCGTGCTGGCCGAGCCGTTCTGAGAAGCGAGCGGTCGGCCGCGGGCGCGCAGGCAAGCGCGACTGACCGTGCGGATCTCGCCGGAGCCGGGCGCACGTTCGCGCTCGTGTTCCGGCTTTTTCGTTTATCGGTTCGTTCGCCAGTCCGTTGATGTATTGCTGATCGCGATGCACTGCGGCGCACGCGACGGTGCGCGCCGGAGGGGGTGCCGGCGCACACCCGATGCACGACTCGATCAGAGGCCGCCGAGCGCGACGTACTTGATCTCGAGATACTCGTCGATCCCGTACTTCGAGCCTTCTCTACCGAGACCGGACAGCTTGACGCCGCCGAACGGCGCGACTTCGGTCGAGATGAGCCCCTCGTTGACGCCGACCATCCCGAAATCGAGGCCCTCCACCACGCGGAAGATCCGTCCGACGTCACGCGTATAGACGTAGGACGCGAGGCCGAACGGCGTATCGTTCGCGAGCGCGATCGCTTCGTCCTCGGTGTCGAACCGGAACAGCGGTGCGACTGGGCCGAACGTTTCCTCGCTGAAGATCAGCGCGTCGCGTGGCACGTCGGTCAACACGGTCGGCTCGAAGAATAAGCCGCCCATCGGATGGCGTCGCCCGCCGGTCGCGACTTGCGCACCCTTGGCCCGTGCGTCCGCAATATGCTGCTCGAGTTTCAGTACGGCCTCCTCGTTGATCAGCGGCCCGAGCGCGACGCCGGCGTCCATCCCGTTGCCCACCTTGAGGCGCGCCGATTCGTCGGCCAGTCGCCGCGCGAACGCATCGTAGATGCCGGACTGCACGAGCAGGCGGTTGGCCGCGACACATGCCTGGCCGGTATTCCGGTATTTCGCGAGGAGCGCGCCTTTGACGGCGGCGTCGATATCGGCGTCGTCGAACACGATGAACGGCGCGTTTCCGCCCAGCTCCATGCTCGTCTTCTTCACCGTCGGTGCGCATTGAGCGAGCAATTGCGAACCGACCTCGGTGGACCCCGTGAACGAGAGCTTGCGCACGGCCGGATGGCGCGTCAGTTCCGCGCCGATCGCGCGCGCGGACCCGGTGACGATGTTGCATACGCCGGCAGGCAACCCGGCGCGTTCGGCCAGCACGCCGAGCGCGAGCGACGACAGCGGCGTCTGGCTAGCGGGCTTGATCACGCCGGTGCAGCCCGCGGCCCACCCGGGCCCCGCCTTGCGCGTGAGCATTGCCGACGGGAAATTCCACGGCGTGATAGCGGCGAACACGCCGATCGGCGCTTTCTGCGCAAGCAGCCGGCGGCCGTCGACGTTGTGCGGAATGATGTCGCCGTAGGTGCGTTTCGCCTCTTCGGCGAACCATTCGATGAAGCCGGCCGCATAGTGGATTTCGCCACGCGCTTCGGCGAGCGGCTTGCCCTGTTCGGCGGTCATGATGACGGCCAGATCGTCGATATGCGCGAGCATCAGGTCGTATAGCGCCCGAAGGATGCGCGAGCGCTCTTTCGGCAGCACGCGGCGCCAGTCGCGCATCGCCCGTTCCGCGGCTTCGATCGCACGCGTCGTTTCCGCCGCGCCGGCCAGCGGCACGCGCCCGACCAGTTCGCCCGTAGCCGGGTTGCGCACGTCGAGCGTGGCAAGACTATCGGCTTGCACCCAGCGGCCGTCGATCAGCATGGCTTGCCGGAGCAGGTCAGGATCCTTGAGAGTGAGTTTGATGGGTTCGGTCATGATCGTTGTCTATTCGGGATGGCGGCCGATGAAGAACGCCTCGTCGGGATCGCGGGTCGGATTGAGGCCGGCGGCTTCGAGCCCCTTGCGAAGGACCACCATGTCGCGCTGGAACACGCGCTGTGTCGGGTGCGGCAGCGGGCCGCCGTTATAGCCCTGGAGCCAGCCCTGATACTTCCACATCATCCGGTTGAGCAGACCGTTGGCGGCCATCGGCAGGCTCGCGAACGCCTTGCGTGCCGGGTCCATCCGGTACCACAGCTGCGTCGCCTCGTCGTATTGACCGGCTCGGATCAGCTTGTGGATGCGCGGCAGCAGCGGCCCGTAGTACGCGGAATAGTTGGTGCCGCAGAACGGGATGTCCATCACCTGCGCGAGCGGCACGTACTCGTATTCGAGCGGTGACGAGATCACGACCTCGCGGTGGAATTCGCGATGCACTTCGATGGCCGACATGATGTACGGCAACCCGCCTTCCGCCTTGATCGCGACGACGTTCGGGATTTCGTCGACCATCCGGCGCAGCACGGGTAGCGGAATGTCGGCGGGGTGAAGGCGGCCGAAGCCCCATGCAGGCAACGGAAACACGATCACGCCGAGATCCGTCGCCGCGCAGATCGCCTGCGTGTAGTCGAACACTTCGTCGTACGACTTCGGATAGAAATACGGCGGATAGCCGAGCAGTACGACGTCCGCGCCTGCGTCTTCGGCGAGCTTCACCGCATCGATGTTGTCTTCCAGCGTGTTGAACACAGCGTGGTGGACGACCAGCAGCCGGCCGGCCGCCTGGTCGGCCATGATCTGGCAGAACTCGCCGTACTGCGCCTGCGTGATCGCGACTTCCGAGCACGACAGCGAACCGACGAAGCCGTGTTCGATCGCGAGCTCGACGTCGTGTCGAACCGCTTTCTCGTTGATGCGCCTGAAGTCCGACGTCATCGTCGGAATCGTCACGTTCGCGACTCCCAGAAGGTGTTCGCGCGCCCAGTCGCGGGCTTCATGCTTGTGGTAGCGGGCCATGTCGTTCTCCGGTTACATGGGTTTGGGTTCGAATGCGATCGGCAGCGGCACGGCCAGGCCGGCCTCACGCGCCAGGTCGAGCACGAGCCCGGCGACCACGATGTCCTGCAGGCCGCTGCCGACCGACTTGAACAACCGGTTTCGGGAGGCCTCGAGCCGCTCGGCGCACGCGCCGCTCATGACGTCGGCCAGGCTCACGGCGACGCGCTCGACGGCGATGCCGGCCGCGCGCGCGGCGATCATGTCGCCGGTGTCGTGCAGCACTTCGTCGGGCACGTCGCACACGATCAGGTCGCTGCGCTGGACGACCGATACGTCGATCTCGCGCTGCTGGGGGATCGTCGAGCCGATCGAGACGACCGTCGCGCCCGGCGTCAGCCAGTCGCCGAACAGGATCGGGCGCTCACCGTGCGAGCGGGCTGCGGCGAGCACGATATCCGCGCCGTCGACGGCGGCTTCCGGCGATGCGGCCGCGCGTGCGGGACTGCCGAGATCGCGGTGCAGATCGGCCGCGAACGCGTCGCGACGTGCATGAGTGGGGCTGAACACCGTGATGTCGGTCAACGGCCGTACGCTCGCGAATGCGCGTGCGTGCATCGATGCCTCGAGCCCGCTGCCCAGCACGGCCAGGCGCGCTGGGCCCGGGCGTGCGAGTCGATCCAGCGCCGCCGCCGAGGTGGCCGCAGTGCGAAACCCAGTCACGAGATTGCCGTCCACGAAGCCGGCGATGCGGCTCGTGTCGTGGTCGAAGAGCACGATCACGTAGTCGATGCCGGGCGCCTGCGCATGCCCGGCCATTCCCATCAGCTTCGCGCCGAAGTATTGGCTGCCGGGCGGCATCGCCGGTAACGCGCGCAGCCACGCGCCGTTGCCGCTGGCAATGGTGCGCGGCGGCACGGCCGACGCGGCGACCGGCTGACCGTATGTCGCTTGTAACGCGGCGACCGCATCTTTCCAGCGAAACACTGCACGTGCGGCATCGCTAGATATGAACACCGGAGGGGAAATCGGAAGTGTCATCAGTAGCTCCTGCTAAGGGGGAAGCGCTGCACGGTCATGGAACGGCCTGCCGGCGGCCGGACGGTCCGGCACCTCCAAGTTGATACGGCGGCTGTGTCGAGTGCAGCGCAGGGTGAATATTAAGTTGATATTGATGCGCATCAATATGTAAATTGATTTGTATCGGGTAAACGATAGCGACGGCGATTTAAGGGCCGAGACGCAAATTTCTTCGCCCGGCGGGAAGGAGTGGGGCCAAGTTTCCGGCGACTGCCATAGAACTGCTTTTGGCGAATCAATCCGTCATGACGGCCGGCAATGAGTGAATTGATTCGATATCAATCGGATTGATTCGATTCATCAAGTGCCGCTAAGATTGCGCATCAATGCGAACGGGAAGGTGGAATGCGGGTGGGAGTGATCGAAGACGACGTGGCCCGGCTGCGCGAATACGTGCATCGCGCATTTCAGCGCGGGGAAGAGCGTCTGCCGCCGGAGCCGAAGCTTTGCGACGTGCTCGGCGTGTCGCGCGGGCGCCTGCGTACGATGCTCAAGCATCTCGAGAACGAGGGGCTCATCTGGCGCCATGTCGGCAAAGGAACATTCGTCGGGCCGCGGCCGATGGCGGTCGACGACAAGCATGCGGCCACGTCGATCAGCGTTGACGACATCATCGCCGCGCGGCTGCTGCTCGAGCCGCAACTGGCGGGGCAGGCCGCGATTCACGCGACGGCGGCCGACATCGCGGCGCTCGATCGCTGCCTTGCCGACATGGCGGCGACCGATTCGTTTTCCCACTGGAAACGCCTCGACGAAACGCTTCACCGAACCATCGCCGAGGCCACCCACAATGCGCTGCTCGTGATGATGTACGACGTGTTGCGCTCGTGGGTGAAGGCGAGTCTCGACGCACGGATCGAGGAGGTGTACGGACATGCGCCGACGCCGAAGCAGACGACGGACAAGGCGCACATCGCGATCGTCGAGAGTATCCGCTCGCACAATCCAGGCAAGGCGGAAGACGCAATGCGCGAGCATCTGCGCGCGGTGAGGACACATTTGTTCGGCCTGCGCTGACCTGCGGGCCGGCGACGACGCGCGCCACGCCCGCCGTTTGCGGTGGGGTTCCTCAGCCGAGGCCGCTATCGCTGCAGATCGCTAACCTATCGCGCCGATAATTAAGATACGATGTGTCTTATAATTCGCGCTGCCATGTGCATACCGCGCCCCTGTCCGGCATTCTTTGTCGTCATGCCGCAGTGCGGGCATGCTATCTGTCATTCGCCGTCAATCAGTTTCCTTCATGAAGACACAAGCCCAGTCTCCCGTCACCGTACCTGCTCCACGAGGCGTAGGCCGCCCGCGCAGCGAGGAAACGCGCACGCAGATTCTCGCGGCCACGGTGCGTTTGCTCGAAACGCGCACCGTGCAGGCCATCTCGATCGAAGCCATTGCGAAGGAAGCGGGAGTCGGCAAGGCGACTATCTATCGCTGGTGGGATTCGAAAGCGCTGGTCGTGATTGATGCGTTCATCGAGCACCACGTGGTGAAAACGCCGATGCCGCGTGATCTGCCGCCCGGCAAGGCGATTGCGATGCATCTTCTGTCGCTGATACACGAGTATGCGGGATGGTCGGGGCGGATCGTCGCGCAGATCATCGCCGAAGGCCAGGCCGATCCCGCCGTGCTGCGCGAGTTCCGCGAGCGCTTTCACTATGGGCGGCGCGCGCTCGTGCGGGAAATGCTGGAGGAATGGCGCAACGACGCGCGCATTCCGACGCCACCGAACATCGAGACGCTCGGCGAACTTCTGTATGCGCCGGTGTATATGCGGTTGTTGGTCGGCACCGGTACGCTGGACGACCATTTCGCGCGGGAACATCTCGGCTACGTGTTCGGTCTGCTCGGCGTCGAACCACCGGACGTCGCCGAACTGAGCGCCCAACTCAAGCGCGGTGCCGTATCGAAAAAAGCCGCCGCGCGTTGAGGCGGGCAACACTCAATTGCAGTTCGTCCCGATCGCGCGGGCCCGGCCGCCAAATGCGGGCCGGGACGGCATCATCCGAGCGATACGCGTCCTTCCTGCGCTGCATGCACGGATTCAGTCGGCCCGCGCCGCGCGAGCGTGAGGATCAGGACGGTCGTGGTCGCGATGGCAGATACAAGCGCCAGCCAGGCGACCGCCGCAAAGAGCCCGCCTGTCAGCTTCGACACGACCTCCACGACGAGCGGGCTCAGAAAGTTGCCGAAGAAGAACGCCCCCATGTAACCGCCCGTCGCGCGGCCGCTCTGCTCGAACGGTACACGTGCCAGCGTCCAGGTTCCGAGCAGCGGCAGCGCCATGCCGCCACCCGCGGCCGCGAGAAATGCACCCGCGATCGTGGCGCTCACGCCGCTGAACGAAGCGATCACGACGAAGCCCACCGTGAACAGGCCGAATGCGGCGACCAGGAGCCGGTTGATCGCGACACGTGCGAACCGGTGAAAGACGAACGAGCCGACCGGAATGCCTGCGTTGGCGATCGCGCCGCCCAGGCCGAGAATCGCTGGTTCGGTCACGCCGCGCGCATTGAGCAGAAAGCTGATCTGTACCGGCACGACGAAAAACAGGACCGACGCGAACAGGATCAGCGCGCAGAGCGGGCCGATCTCGCGCCACGGGAACGGCAACGCGTGTGCGGGACGTTGCGTTGTCGTTGCTTGCTCCGGTTCCCAGATCAGCCATGCGATCAGCGGGAGAAACGCGAACGCGCAACCGTAGACGAGGAACGGCGTCCGCCATCCGGTTGCGAGGCTGCCGAGCGCCCCGCCGACCGAGAACATCACGGCCGCGACAACTGACGCCGATGCGTGCTGCATGGTCAGCCATTTTTGTCGCCGCACGCCGCTGAAGTAGTTGGCGACGAGTGCGGTAGCGATGGTAACGATCGCCGCTTCCGCGAGCCCGATCACGGCGCGCGATGCGACGATCGCATGCAGGTCCTTCAGCCAGAACGGCAGCACGCCGGCGATGCCGTAGATCGCGACGGCCGCGAGGTACAGCGGTTTTCGGCCGAACAGATCGACCAGCGAGCCGACGAGCGGGCTGAACAGCGCAATCATCAGCGCGGGAATCACGAGCGCGATCACAGTGAGCAGCTCCGCCTGCGGTACCTGCGCATAGTCGTGGCGCATCAGCGGAAGAACCGGTGCGATCAGCACGGCGCCGGTCGATGCGAGCCAGCAGCTCGCCATCAGCAACCATCCGTGTACGTTGCCGGCGACGCGCGGCGCGTGTCCTTCGGGAAGTGCGTTTGCCATGATGTCTCCAATATTGTGGTGTGCGATGCGCCGTGAACGATCGACGCGCATCGGCACGGGCGGCGCGCTACGGCGTCGTGCCCGTGCGATGCGCGCGCAGCTAGAACCCGACCTGATCGGCGCCCTTCAGGTCCAGCATTGCTCTCGCTTCGTCGGGCGTGGCGATTTCGATGCCGAGTTCGTCGAGAATTCGGCGAATTTTCCGGACCTGATCTGCATTGCTGCGGGCGAGTTGTCCTCGCCCGATGTACAGGCTGTCTTCGAGTCCGACCCGCACGTTGCCACCCATCAGGCTCGACATCGTCGCGAGCGGCATCTGGTGCTTCCCGGCAGCCAACACCGACCAGTGGTAGTCGTTGCCGAACAGCCGGTCCGCTGTGCGCTTCTGGTGCAGCAGATCCTCCACGTGCGCGCCCATCGCGCCACGCAGACCGAACACCGACTGGATGAAGAGCGGCGGTTTGACCAGGCCTCTTTCCAGGAAGTGGTGCAGCGTATACAGGTGCCCCACGTCGTAGCATTCGAACTCGAAGCGCGTGCCGCCGGCGCGGCCGACGTGCTCGAGAATCCATTCGATGTCCTCGAAGGTGTTCCGGAACACGAGGCCGCGCGTGGCCTGGAGAAACGGTACTTCCCAGTCGTGGCGCCACGCGCGGTCGCGTTCGGCCATCTCGGACAGCACCAGATTGATCGACCCCATGTTGAGCGAGCACATTTCCGGCTTGAGCGCTTCTCCCGCAGCCGCGCGTTCGGCGATCACCATGTTCGGGCCGCCGCCGCCCGTCGAGATGTTGATCACCGCGTCCGTCGACGACTTGATTGCGGACACGAAGCGCCGGAACAGCGCGGGATCGCCGGACGGACGCCCCGTTTCGGGGTCGCGGGCGTGCAGGTGAATGATCGCTGCGCCCGCTTCGGCGGCGGCGATCGATTCGGCCGCGATCTGCTCGGGCGTCACCGGAAGGAATTCGGACATGGACGGCGTATGCGCGCCGCCGGTCACTGCACAGGTAATGATCGCCTTGCTCACAGCGGCTCTCCTTCGACGAGATCGAGCAGCACGAACGCCATGCGGCACGGCTTGCCCGAGCGGTTCGCCCAGCTGTGGTTCGTCGCTCGCTGTACGAGCACGTCGCCCGCGCGCATCAGCGTCTCGCCTTCGTCGAGCAGCGCCCAGATCTCGCCGTCGAGGACGATCGCGTAGTCGAGCGATTCGGTCTTGTGGAACCAGAAATGCCGCGCACCGCGCGTGTCGCGCACACCGCTCGCGTCGAGAAACTGGGCGAGCTGCGTTTCGTCGTACGTTTCGTCCGGCGGAAAATCGACGATACGCAGCAGCGAGCCGCCTTTCGAATGGAAACCGAATGCGTGTCCGGCCGGCGCTGGCTCGTCGCCCGCCGCCCGCGCGTCGCCGGTCGCCCAGACGACATGCGCGAGCGGCAACCCCTTGCGCGTGGTCCGGTTCGGCGTAGGTCCGTCGGACACGATGCAGGACTTGCCGTCGGCGCGCGTACCCGTGACGATGCGCCGGACCGGCCGATAGTCGTCGACGTCCGCCTGTCGCGCGTGGTCAGCCATCAATGTTGCCTCCATGTTTCTCTCCATTAACGAGTCGAATCGTATCGTATCGTTAATGAGCGTCGACGGTGTGTCAATAGGGGAAAGGCGCGTAAATTCTGGCTTGAGATCTTCTTGACAAAACGAAACGATACGTTTTGTAATAGACGCCATCGATAGACAACTAGAGTGAAATTCATGGAGACAACACCCGTGCGCGTGATGTGGTTCGTGCCACCGTTGCTCGCCCTCGTAGCGGGCAGCGAGCCGGGCGCGATCCGCGTCGACGCGCGTCGCAACCGCTCATCCGACGAGCAATTCGATGCGCTCGTGTCCGGTGACGTCGACGCGGTCGTCACGTCGATGGACAACGTGATCGGCTGGAACCGCCGCGCCGGGCCGCGCGATTTTCGCGTGGTGGCCCAGATCGAGAGGACGACGCCGTTGAGCGTCGTCGGGCAGCCATCGCGAGCCACGCTGGGCGATCTGCGCGACACCGACATCCTCGTCGACGCTGTCGACAACGGATTCGTCGTGGCGCTGCGCATGCTGCTGCGCGACGCAGGATTGGCGGACGATGCGTACCGGCTCGTCCCGTGCGGCGGTGTGAAGGAGCGGTTCGACGCGTTGGTGGCCGGACAGGGTGCGGCGACGTTGCTGGGGCCGCCGTTCGATGCGCTGGCAGTTCGGTCTGGCCTGACTCCCCTCGCCAGCGTTCAGGAGGCCTATCCCGAATTTCCCGGGCAGGGCGTCGTGATGCGCGCCGGTTGCACGGCTCGTGCCCGCGTTGTCGCCTGGCTTGCCAATCTCGAGCGAGCACGTCTGATCGTTGCCGGAGATGCCGAACGCGCCACGCGCGCGGTGCTTGCGGGCGGCCTGCCGCTGGCAGCCGCTGACGCGATGCTGGCCACCGCGCCCGAGTCGTTGCGTCCAGATCGCGCGGGTGTTGCATTGCTGGTCGAGCATCGACGCGCACTGGGGCTCGCGGGCGGTGAGGACGACCATGCGGCGGTCGTCGATGATTCGTTAATCGAGGGTTGGGTGGGAGAAGATCAGTGAAGCGATATGCATTGGGTACGTTTTCCGCGGGCGATGGCGCCCGCTTCGCCGGGCTCGTCGTCGACGATCGCGTCGCGCCGCTGGCGCAGGCCGCCGCGTCGGTCGGCGATCGTTCGTTTAATGATTCGACGACCGTGCTGTCGCTGCTCGATGCGTGGGATGACAACCAGCCGAAGCTCGCGCGCATCGTCGACGCGATGTCGGTAGACGGCGTGCGCTGGTATGCGTTGCGCGAGCTACATACGCATCCAGCGATCGACCTGCCGCGCCAAATCTTCTGCACCGGTGCCAATTACCGCAAGCATGTGGTCGACCTCACCGTCGATGCAAAGGTCGGGCCAGAAGGGCTGAACGATGCGGAGTTGCGCCGCTGGGCCGAGAACATGATGGACGAACGGGTGGCGAACGGCGAGCCGTACGTCTTTACGAAGCCAGTGTCCGCGGTGTCCGGCGCGTTCGATCCGCTGGTGCTGCCGCCGACCACGACGAAGCCGGACTGGGAGCTCGAGCTGGCCGTGGTGATCGGGCGCGGCGGGTACATGATCGACCGCGAGCATGCGCTTGACCACGTGGCGGGCTACACGATCGTCAACGATATCTCCGCGCGCGATCTGATTCCGCGCACCGACTACAAGATGCTCGGCACCGACTGGCTCCGTTCGAAAGGGCAGCCCGGTTTCCTGCCGCTGGGTCCGTATCTCGTGCCGAAGCAGTTCGTGTCCGATCCCCACCGGTTGTCGATGCGGCTGACCGTATCGGGCCAGACGATGCAGGACGAGACCACTGCGGACATGCTGTTCGGCATCGAACGGCAGATCGAGTACATCTCCCGCTATGCGCGGCTGTTGCCCGGCGACATCATCTGCACCGGCTCGCCGGCGGGCAACGGCACGCACTATGGTCGCTTTCTGCGGGACGGCGATGTGATGGAGGGCGAGATCGAGGGGCTGGGGCGTCAACGCCAGGTTTGCATTGCACATCATCATGAGTGATCCGCTGCCGAACACGGAGTTCCGCGACCACGCTGGGATTCCCGACAACCCTGATCGCGCATTGCTTCATGCGCTTCTGTCGACGCAGGCCCGGAACATCAAGCTCGACATGAATCCGGCGCTGACGTCGCTCGGTGCCACATTACTGGCGGGGAGCGCGGGGGTACTGTCCATTGGTTTCACGGCGCCTGAGCACTCGGTGCAGGGCAACGGCGTCGTGGCGGGGGGCACCCTCGCGTCGATGCTCGATTTCGCGATGGCGCTTGCACTGCTGTCGGAATTGCCGCACGGGCGCACGTGCGCGACGATCAGCCTGACGGTCAACATGCTCGAACCCGGACACGTCGGTGAGTTCGTGGCCAACGCGCGCGTCAAGCGGCGTGGCGGGCGCGTGGCGTTCGCGGGAGGCGAGCTGTACGACGCGACGAGGACACGCTGCATTGCTACGGCGACGGCTCCGTTCGCGGTGTTCGATGTGCGTCGCTGATCGCGCGACGGGTGCGGCGTGGCCGTACCCGTAGTGGTAGCTTAGTCGCTGGGCTGTGCGGATCGGGCAACGACCGGGGTATGGAACGATGCAGGCAACAGGATCTTGCTTTCCCGGTGCTGGATCATCGGCAAGATCTTGGTGATCTGCTCTATAAATCCCGGACACGAATGAGTGTTAGTGTTTCGGCGGCAATTTCCCCAGTAGGAACGGCAGGTTGACGATGAAGCGCACGCAATATTCGGTGGAGCAGATCTTGGCCGCGCTCAAGCAGGCTGAGCTGGGCGTGTCAGTGGCGGATCTGGTTCGGCAACTGGGAATATCCGAGCAGACGTATTACCGATGGAAGAAGCAGTACGCGGGGCTGGAGTCAAACCAGGTCCGCGAACTGAAGCAGTTCCAGGACGAGAACGAACGACTCAAGATGCTGGTTGCGGAACTCAGTCTGGACAAGGCCATCCTGCAGGATATCGCCACAAAAAAGTGGCCGCGCCCGCGCTGAAGAGACAGGCCGTGAGCTACATCATGGGTCACTACGGTCTACCGACGCAGCGGGTGTGCCGGTTGGTCAGGCAGGCTCGCAGCACCCACTACTATCGCAGCGTCAAGGATCCGCAAACGGCGCTGCGTCAACGCATGCGTGAGATTGCGCAGACCCGTGTTCGATACGGTTATCGACGCGTGCACGCCTGACAGCGCTTGGTGCAATAGGTCGTCATCCAATTGTGTCCAGAAACCCGGAGGTTGTTGTTCGCCGTACCTACATGAACACCTTGCTGACGGGTTGAAAGCACGTTGATTGCGACGGAGTGCGAAAGCTCCTCACTCGAACGTGACGAACTGAGCAGACGACCACGCCTTGCTGTCGTTGCGCTGCCGCCCGAAGAAATAGACGGGGCGGAATCCGAACGAGGCATTTTCCGCCGCGACTTCGATGCTGCCCGCGAGATCGACGGGAAGCGGCTTGTCGGTCAGCCGTTCGACCGCGACGAATAGCTCCGTGCCGCCGAGTTCGTGTGTCGCCGCACCCTGCGCGAGCAGGTCCGCGCCGCTGATTTCGAAGCGGAACGTCGGTGCGTGCACGAATGGATTGCGCTGCAGCGGATCGCCGACCTTCGCGAAGCTGTCGATCGTGCCTTCGACCACGATCGTCGCGTCGGCGAGATTGCCGATGTCGAGCTCGATACTGTCCGCATCACCATAGGTGTCGCTGCGGAACTCGACGTCGGTCGCGCCGGTACGCCATGCCGACTCCTCGACATGCTCGAAGCCGTTCGATCCGAAGCGGTGGATCGTGCCGTTGACGACGCGGATCCGGCCGCGCCACGCGGCCCAGCGATAGCGGTCCCGGATGCGGGCGCCGCCCCAGCGCACGCGGATCAGGCGATCCGCGTAGCCGAGTTCCGCATGCAGGTTGCGTTCCCACACCAGTCCTTCGTGATCGTACGCGGCCACGTATTCCCAGCCGGACTGGCCGAGCAGCCGGTAGTCGAACCGCGCCGGCCCGCGATGCGCGAACGCATCGCCTTGCCAGTGATCGCCGCAACGCACGAGCAGCGCACTGTGCTCGCCGGTGGTCGCCCAGGTGCGACGCGCGCGCAGCGCCTCGCCGACGTGCTTGCGATCGAGCACGTCGGCGAGCACACCCGTCAGCCCGCCGTGCACACCGAACACCTGCACGCCGGGCGCGCCGCCACCCGGTCGGCCGCGATGTTCATCGCCGCTGGCCGCGACGCCGAGCCGGTAGCCGCGTGCGATCACGTCCTGGTACAGCCAGCCGAAGTGCCCCCACGACGACGCGATCTCGACGAGCCGTTCGAGTTCGGGATGGTGCCAGTCGGGGATGTAGCGGCGGCCGCCCACGTGCGGCATCACCAGATGCTGCGCGGCATCGTCCGCATACGCATCCCACAGTTCCTCGACGGGCCAGCGGCCGAGCTCGACCGCATGGCCTTTCATGTCCTCGTTCCAGACCAGCGTACGGTTGTGTTCGCCGCGCGCGTTGTACGGAAAATCCGGTCGCGCGTCGCCGAGGAACACCACGTTATGGTCGCCGCCCGCGGTCGAGCTGCCGCACCATTCCTGCACCGGATACACGACGAAGCGGCCCGGCTCGTTGAAGCGCTCGACCGCGTCGACGCCGAGCTGCCAGTTCTCGTCGGTGATCTGGAAATCGTTCGCGGTATAGCCGAGCACGTCGATGCCGCCGATGTCGCGTGCGTAGCGTGCGTTGTACTCGGGGCTGTTGGTGCCGACCGTGTCGTGCGCATGCACATGGAGATCCGCATACAGCGCGCGCGGTACCGGCAACGATGCGTCGACCGTCAGCCACGCTTCGGCTGCGCGCACGTCCGGCCGCGCGGGCACGTCGGCCTCGATGCGCAGCGTGCCGGCGTCGACCGGCAGGTCGTCGACCGGGCAGCTCGCGAATCCCGCCTCGGGCAGCGCGTGTTCGCGCCGGTAGACGGCTTCGCCTTGCGCGTCATATGCAACGACGCGCGCGGTGCCGCCGACGTCGCGGCACGCATTGCCCCAGCGGTCCTGCAGCGACAGCCGGAATGGCGCACGGGTGCCCGGCCGCACGAAGCGCGGGCCGTTCAGCAGCACGTCGGACGGCGCGCCCGCGCGGATGTCGATCGAGACGTCGCCGGGCACCGCGACGAAACGCGACGTGCCCAACGGATCGACGTAGAGCCGGAACCGGAAGTTGTCCTCGGCGAAGGTCTGCACGCGCGTGCCGGGGCCGCGACGGCGATCGCCGAGACGGATCACGATCCGGTCGCCGGCGTTCACGTAGCCGTCGACGACGTCGACGATCACCGCCTTCTGGAACGGCCGCTCGTGCCCCTTCTGGTCGAAGCGCACGTTCAGCGCCTGCACGGTGGCCGGGCTCTGGCCCGGCACGAGCGGTGCCGCATGGTATTCGGCGCTGATGTAGTTCGCGGCGCCCGGGTCGCTCGTCTGGAACAGCGCCCAGTCGGAATAGAACTTGAAGGTGGCCTTCAGCCAGCCGCCGTCGGCGATGCCGGACGAGCCGACCTCGTAGTCGAGCACGATCTCGCTCCACTCGCCGGCTTCGAGGCGCGTGACGTTGCAATGCACGCGTCCGGCGAACGGCAGGCGCTTGTGGCGTTCGTACAGGCCTGCGGGTGCAACGTGCGGGCCCAGGCGGTCGCGCAGCGCGGCAGCGCGGGCAGCGACGGAATCGGGGAAGTTCTTGGATTCATTCATGAGGAATGCAAAATTATGTCGTTGGAAAGCGGCGTGCTTCAATGCGCGAACGGCCAGGGCGCGCTCGCGTCCCAGACGGGGATGCCCATGTACGCATACCACGGCGCGATCACGCAGAGGCCATAGACGATCGCGATCAGCACCGATACCGCGCCGACCTTCGCGTAGTCGGCCGTCGAGAACGCGCCGCTGCTGTACGCGATGACGCCGGCGGTGATCTGCGTGGGCAGCAGATAAGCGAAGCTGTCGGTGTCGCTGACGAGCATCGTGAACGCGACCGGATGCAGCCCGAGGCGCGGCGCCAGCGCGAGCGCGATCGGCGCGATCATCGTGACGGCCGCGACGTTCGACAGCATGCCGATGCGGATCACGTGCGTGCCGAGCATCACGATGGCGATCGCGAGCCACCAGCCGTGACCGCGCGCGGCGACGTAGATGTGATCGGCGGCCCAGTTCGCGAGCCCGGACGCACTGATCGCCGACGACAGCGACAGCGCACCGGCCAGCAGGAACAGCGTGCCCCAGATCGTCCGCTGCTCGACCTCGGCCCAGCCGAAGCGCAGCACGCCGGGTGCGAACAACAGCGCCAGCGCGATCAGCGCGACGATTTCCGACGGCAGGTGATGGAGCGGCTCGGTCGCCCATAACACGGCGACGGCCGCGAACAGCGCGAGCACGGCCCAGTCGTTGCGTGCGGCGGGCGGTTGCGTACGGCGCATCGCCGCGATCGCGCCGGGGCCGCCGGGAAGCGCGACGGCGCGCGAGCGGAAATGGAACTGCACCCAGGCCTGCGTGATCGCGAACATCCCGAGATACGGCCACTGCAGTTTCAGCCACGTCAGATAGGAGATCCGGATGCCGAGCTGCTTCTCGAGCAGGCCGGATACGACCATGTTCGGCAGATGCGCGGTGAGGATGCACATGCCGCTGATCATCGCGCCGTACACGAGCGTCTGGATCACGATCGCCTTGCGCGCGGCGCGTTCGCGCGGCGATTCGCCGAACAGCCGGACGATGCCGTTCGTGACCGGCAGCAGCGTGGCCGCGCGTGCGTTCGCGGCCGGCACGACGAGCGCCATCACGCAGTTCACCGCGAACATCGCCCAGATCACGCCGTTGGCCGTGCGCACCTTCAGGCGATCGAGCAGCAGCAGGGCGATGCGCCGGTCGAGCCCGCTCGCCTGCATGATCGCGGAGAACAGGAACGCGGCGAGGCACAGGAACACGACGGGCGCGGCGAAGCCGCTGGCCGCCTTCGGAAACGACGGGCTCGCATGCGACAGCACGAGCAGCATCGGCAGCAGGATGCCGCTCACGCCGACGGGAATCGCCTCGGTGATCCAGACGATCGCGACCCACGCGACGACCGCGAGCGTCGCCCGGCCCTCGGCGGAAAGATGCGCGGGCGCGGGCAACCACCAGGCGATCGCGAAGAACGCCAGCCACGCGGCGGCAAAGCCGATCGCGGCACGCCGCTGCGCGCCGCGCGATCGTCCCGCCGCGTGCGGATCGATGCGCGGCGCCGTGGCCGCTTCGGCCCGTGTCGGCCGGCTGCCCTGCACGCCATCGAGCGGCGGCGTGCCGATTGCGTTTTCAGTCACTGGTATGCTCCCCGGGGCATCGGGACCCCGAATCGCGGCCCCGACAGTCTGTCGAGATGTGATAATACGTATTAATACAAGTTGAGCATTCCAATTGCTTTTCATATCGATATCGGGAAACGCGCATAGCGCGAACCCAGCACGACGAGGAAGGATCGATGACGCTGGTGCGTGACGACACGACATCGCTTTACGAGCAGCTTGCGACGACGCTGCGCGACGAGATCGAGCGCGGTGTGTACGAGCCGACCGGCAAGCTGCCGTCCGAGGCGCAGTTGAGCGAGCGTTTTCAGGTGAGCCGCGTGACCGTCAGGCTCGCGCTCGATCGGCTGAGCGACGCGCGCATCGTCGAGCGCAAGCAGGGCAAAGGGACGTTCGCCGCGAAGCAGCGGCTGCGGCATCGACTCGATGTGCTGCGCGGGCTGCACGATTCGATCGCCGCGCAGGGCGCGCGGGCGCGGATGGAATTGCTGCGCATGGAAACGTGCGACGTGCCGCCGGGCTTGCGGCACGCATTTGCCGCCGACGTCACGCGCTGCATCTATCTCGAACGCCTGCACTGGGTCGACGACGAACCCGTCGCGCTCGCGCAGACCTGCCTGCTGCCCGACGCCGGAGCCGTCACGTTCGAGCAGGCCGAGCGCATGTCGACCTACGAGGTGCTGGAGAGCCTGCTCGGCTGGCGCATCACGGATGCCGACATGTCGGTGACGGCCATGGCCGCGCCGGACGATGTCGCGGCCCGGCTCAAGGCCGACAAACACGCGCCGCTGCTCGTGCTGCGGCGCACGTCGCGGCTGGCGGACGGCCGCACGTGTGAATCCACGGTGTTTCATATTCGGCCCGAGCGCTTCGATCTGGTGGTCCGAAGCGGTGTCGAGGCACGCTTTGTCGGTTGAAGCGTGCCGTCGGTCACGGCTTGCGACGCTGCTCCGGCGCGCAGTCGATCGAACCGGACAAGGCGCCCATGCGGCTTTCATAAATTACCTTTCGATCTAGATTTCAAATTTTTTATTCTTTCTGGGAATTTCACGCTTCTGTCATATTTCTGTGCACCGAATTCATCGGACCAGAAAAATGTCGAAGACCAGCATCATCGCGACGCTCGGAACGGTGTCGAATCCCGCTGAAAGGCTTCTTGCATCGCATCGTTCGGGCATGACCGTCGCGCGCCACCTGCTGTTCGGCGCGATCCGGCTCGGGACGCTGGCGCTGCCGCGTCCAGCGGCGCCCGGCGTCCGGGGCGCCGTGATGGCGCCGGTCGCGGTGGCGATCGACTGCGCGGTCGGCAACGTGCCGTTCACGCGAGCCCGTGCGCCGCTGGATGAACGCGCAATGACCGCGTTCGTCGGCGTCCATGGTGCGCGCGTGCATGCGAAGACGCCGGTCTTCGCGTGACGGGAGCGCAGCCGATGCAGAATGTACTGGGCGCGCTGGTGCCGATCTTCGTGCTGATCCTGGCGGGATTCGTGCTGCGGCAGCGTCGCCTGCTGCCGGACGAATTCTGGCTGCCGTGCGAAACGCTGAACTACTACTACATGTTTCCCGCGCTGATGTTCAGCCAGGTCGCGAAAGCCAATCTGACGCAGTTTCCGGTGCGGCCGATCGCGGTCGCGATCCTCGGCGCGGTGGGCGCGAGCGCGGCGCTGCTGTATGCGTGGCGAGCGTGGAGCCGGCAGCCGGGGGCCGTGTTCTCGTCGGTGATCCAGGGGGCGTTACGGCCGAATACGTATGTGGGTGTTGCCGCGGCCGCGGCGTTGTACGGAAGCGTCGGACTGACGCTCACGTCGATCAGCATCGCGGTCGCGATACCGCTGCTGAACGTCGCGTCGATCATTATCCTGATGCACCACGGTCGTGGCGGTGCGCCGTCGGCATGGCAGATCGGCGGCGCGCTGCTGAGGAATCCGGTCATCATGTCGGTCGTCCTCGGCGCCGCGTTCAATCTCGGCGGGCTCGGTTTGCCGGCGGTGATATCGAGCGTGCTGTCGATTCTCGGCGCCGCGTCGCTGCCGCTCGGGTTGCTCGCGGTGGGGGCGGGCCTCGACGTGAAGGCCGCGAAGGCGGCGCGTGGCCCCGTGTTCCAGTCGTCGGTGATCAAGTTGCTGCTCGTGCCGGTGCTGACTTTCTGGATCGGTTTCAGCCTGGGCATCCGGGGCCCGGCACTCACGACGATCGTGCTGTTCAATTCACTGCCGTGCACACCGTCCGCCTACATCATGGCGAAGCTGCTCGGCGGCGATCACCGGTTGTCGGCCGGCATCATTACGGTACAGACGGCGCTTGCGACCGTCACGATGCCGTTGGTGCTGCTCGTGTTCCACGGTTGAACTGAATTTGCGCGAAGCGGTGTGGTGAAATGCAAAAGGCCCCTCGCTTACAACTCAACAGGCTTGTATCTGGCACCGAAATGCATGTCCGCAGAGTTTCTCGTTCCTGGGAGTCAAAAAAACCAAGAATTGGTTGGCCGGGGCGGCTGACAAGGGGGCGCGCAGCACCCTATCGGCCGACAGCATAATCAGCACACTTTTCAAATCGTCGGAGGCGAGGAGCGCTAAGCCGGCGTCGAGGGCCGACTTGGGCGCGCGGGATAGGGTTGGGGACGATTCTGAAGGAGGCTCGATCGGTACGACAGCCAGAAAAATCCAATTCCGACAAATCCTTGTCGGTCCATATAAATAATTAAGGTTTATCTTGCGAAATTGAGGTTAGATAGCTGATGCCGATCGATGCGGGGCCACGGGCGAGTTGTTGGCCCACTTCGTCAAGGCATTGAAGCAAGAGATCGCGTGACGCCGAGGGCGGCTGGCCCGACAACCAGAGCATACCGACCGGTCGAACGAGGCGTGACAATTGCAATGGCAGGATTGCGATCTCATTGTTCTGCTCAAGGCGCCGCGCAAGCGTCATTGGCAGGGTTGCGATCGTCTCAGTCTCCCGCACGAATTCCAGCACGACATTCAACGACAGCGTCTCCACATGATCTACGGGCGGTTCCAACCCGTGAGCACTGAAAGCGACAATCAGAGGTTGTCGTAGAAGGGAGTCACGCGGTGGCAGGATCCATGGAAAGCCGCTCACGTCCTTCCACTGAACACGGTCCCGTACTGCAAGCGGGTGGCCTCGACGTACCACCACGGCCGTGGCGTCGTTGAACAGTTGCTTCTCTTCGAGATCCGGGCCGGATCGACGAGCCGGCAGGGTACCGACAATCACATCGAGATTTCCAACGCGCATCTCAGTCAGTAGCACGTCCATGGTGGATTCTCGCACGAAGACCGTCGCGTCGGGCGCATGCTGCTTCATTCTGATCAGAGCCTGCGGCAAGAGCCACGCCGCAGATGCTGGCAGCGTGCCAATGCGCAGCCGGCGTGCAGTGCCGGTCGCTGCCGCATGTAGCTCGTCGCCAGCTTCCGCGAGATCCTGGAGCAGCCGACGTGCATGCCGGATGAGCACGCTCCCATACTCGGTCGGCTTCAGGCCACGCCCGGTGCGTTCGAACAACGTTACACCAAACCCGCTTTGCAAGTCGGTCAGTGACTTTGACAACGCAGGCTGCGTGACGTTGAGCAAGACGGCCACCTTGCTGAGGTTCCGGTAGTCATCCAGTGCGACGAGAAGCTGCAAATGCCGGAACTTCAAGTTAACCCTGATATACCAGTCGAGGCGTGCCATGGATAGGTGCGATATGAGAATTTGGTTATATCAGGATCGCACAAAGTCACTGGTCTACCAAGTGTTGCCGGCGCAATATTCCGACATCGCTCATCGCACTATTCCAATCATGACAGCCAGAGACATCCTGTACGTTCGCTACGCGCTTCCCGATCTGGTGGCGGCCGAGCGATTCATGACTGATTTCGGATTGAGTACAGTCCAGCGCACGGATGAGGTCTTGCGCATGCGCGCCGCAGCGGCTGCTCCGTTTGTCTACGAAGCGGTGAGGGGCGCCGAGGGCCGATTCCTGGGGGTCGGATTTTGCGTGCCAGAACAGAAGGATCTCGTGCGACTCGCGAGCTTTGCCGATGCCGGTCCGATCGAAGCGCTACCGTCGCCGTTTCGTGGCGAGTACGTGCGGCTGACGATGCCGGATGGCTTCCAGATGGATGCGGTGTGGAGCGAGGAGGTCTACGTGGCAGCTCCGGTTCGCGCACCGAATCGATTCAATGCCGGGCATGCCAAGGAGCGTACCAATGCCAGCATTCGACAGCGACGTGAGCCCGCGCCGGCGCTTAGGCTGGGCCACGTGACTCTGCATGTGACCGACCATGCCGCATCGGTCGCATGGTTGCGCGAGCGCTTCGGACTGGTGCCGTCCGACTACTTCGGGCCAGAGCCGGGTCGCATTGAGGATGTTGTCGGCACGTTCCTGCGTGTCGATCGCGGCGCCGACTTTGTTGATCATCATTGTTTGCTGGTTCTTCAATCGCGAAATGCGGGGATACACCACAGTTCGTTTGAATTGCAGGATCTCGATCACGTAATGTCGGCACACGATTATCTGTCGTTACGCGGCTATCGCCTCGACTGCGGAGTAGGTCGACACATGCTCGGCAGTCAAATTTACGACTATTGGCGAGACGTACATGGCTTCCGTGTAGAGCACTACACGGATGGCGACGTCGTCAACCGGGACCACGTGCCGTCGGTTTTCTGCGGTGGAGCGGACGAAACGACGCAGTGGGGCATGGCTCCAGGAGCGGAATTTTTCGAATAATCGTCAGGATCGGAAGCATGGAAATTCAGAGAATAGTTAGTAGTGCAGTTAGTGAGGCGCCGTCAGGTTTGTGGTCGAACTGCTTGAAAGTCGGCGACTTGGTTTTCCTTTCCGGATTGACCGCGCGTGGGGAAGGCAATCGTGTGATTGGCGACGACGAGTACGTACAGGCGCGCGCGATATTCGAGCGCATCGAACATCTGCTCGCCGCTGCTGGCGGCAATCCGGCCGACATCGTCAAGCTGAACCTGTACTTGACTCGCATCGAGCAACGCGAACAAGTGTGGACGGCACGTCGTGAATTTTTTGAGCGCACCGCGCCGGAACGTTGCTTTCCCACGGCCACACTGGTTGAAGTAAGTGCGCTGCAGCCTGACGTGTTGGTCGAGATCGAGGCCGTGGCATGCTTGAATGCCGGCGGTCGACCGAAGGAGCAAGTGTAATGGACTACTTGAATTCCCCGAGAGTGACCAGCGTACCCGTAGTTGGATCAGACCTTCGCTTTGCCGTCAATCGTGTGTACTGCATCGGCAGAAATTACGCGGATCACGCGATCGAAATGGGCGTGGATCCGCGTACCGATCCTCCGTTCTTCTTCTGCAAGCCTGCTGACACAGTGATCGCAGCCGAGCGTGATGACGAAGTGCTGGAGATTCCATATCCGCCAGCCACCCGCAATCTTCATCACGAGGTGGAACTTGTGGTTGCCATCGGCCAGGGTGGACGGGATATTCCGCGCGATCGGGCGGTGGAGCATGTGTTTGGATACGCGGTCGGTATAGACATGACTCGTCGCGATCTGCAACAGGCCATGCGCCAGGCTGGCAAACCGTGGGAGATCGGCAAGACGTTTGAGCGTTGCGCGCCGATCAGTGCATTGCGTTCCATTGAACATACCGGTGCGATCGAACACGGTGAGATCGAGTTGTGGGTTGATGGTGCATCGCGACAGCACAGCGACGTGTCCAAATTGATCTGGCAAGTATCCGATATCGTTGCGGACCTATCGGCCCTGTTCACGCTTTATCCCGGTGATCTGATATTTACTGGTACCCCGGAAGGAGTCGGGGCTGTCGAGCCTGGGCACCTTATGGTTGCTAGTGTGGCGCGTGTCGGCATGCTCAGGGTTCGTGTTGCGGCGGGGCTGTGAGAAGCCGAGCCAGTCAGGGAAAACGATTATGAAGCAACCCAATACTGTGCCGCTGTCGGCCGCAACTCGCGAACTCCTCGAGAAGAGCGCACCGTCGACGATCGCCAACGTGCTTTTGATGCGCCATGGCTTGCGCAACACGGTTCTGCTCGGGCTGTCGCCGGTACGACCGGGAATGCCGCGCATGGTCGGTCCGGCCTACACGTTGCGGTTCATTCCGGCACGCGAGGATATCGACACGATGGAGAACTATCAACGGGACGACAATATGCATCGGCGAGCCATTGAGGAATGTCCAAGCGGTGCCGTGCTGGTCATCGATGCAGGGGGTAGCACTCGCGCCGCATCCGCCGGAGACATCATGGTCGCCCGGCTCGCGCAGCGGGGCGTTCGCGGCATTGTTACCGATGGAGGCTTCCGCGACACGCCGTCGATTGCACGGATCGAATTGCCCGCGTTTCAGCTCGGGAATGCACCGCCAGCCACGCCTTTGGCACTGCATCCTCAGGCACTTGACGAACCAATTGGTTGTGCCGGGGTAGCGATTTATCCGGGCGACATCCTGGTGGGCGACGACGAAGGTGTCGTTGCGATTCCTTCGGCATTGGCAGACGAAGTCGCAGAGGCTGCACACGCGCAGTCGCAGTACGAACAGTTCGTCGAAACTCAGATCCCGCGCGGCCGTTCAATCTTCGGTCTGTTTCCGAGCACTGCGGAAAGCCGCGTGGAATACGAGCGCTGGGTCGCTGCCGGTCGCCCGGATTACGCTGCATGAGGAGACCAAACATCATGGAAAAAAAAGAATTGCCTGCGACGCTCGAAGTTCTGTTGCGGACCACTGAGCTGGATCCAGCGGGTTGGCTAGACTTCCCTGAGTACGGCTTTCGACAGTACTTCCTGTGGAAAAACCCGGACACGGGTGCCAGCATCGCCTTACTTGAATATGAGAAGGGCGGCCGCATTCCAGTCAAGCATTCTCACGCATCGAATCAGTTCATGTATTGCCTGGAGGGTGAATACGAGTACACGGACTCGCAGCTCCGTTTGACGCCCGGCGCGTTCTACATGAACCCGAAGGATCATCCGCACGGGCCAACCATCGCGCACGAGCGTAGCGTGCTGATCGAGATCTACGATGGCCCCCACTACTACGAGAAGCCCGTCTTTCATACCGACGAAACCATCGGCGAATTTCTCAGTAAGGATCATTGATCATGTTTGATATTGCTTCCGTCCTCCGTGACCTGGGTATTGGCCATAACCATAGCGGCACGTGTGCAGGCTCGGCCGCGGCCTGGAGCGAAGGCGGTGACGCGCATGCGTTCGCCGCCGTAAATCCCGCAACGGGCGAGACCACCGCCTATGTTACGGCCGCGACCGCTGACGACTACGAGCGAGTGGTTTCCGCCGCGCAAGCACAACAGCACCGGTGGCGCATGGTGCCGGCTCCGGTGCGCGGTGAATTGGTGCTGGGAATCGGCGAGCTTGTCAAGGAGCACCACGATCTGCTAGGCCGGCTGGTTGCGATCGATACCGGTAAATCCGTTATGGAAGGCAAGGCAGAGATCAAGGAAGTGATCGATATGGCGACAATGGCCGCTGGCCAGTCGCGCATGCTGTACGGCTATACGCAGCAGTCTCAACGAGGTCGCCATCGCATGTACGACCAATGGCTGCCACTCGGCGTTACGGGGATCATTTCAGCCTACAACTTTCCCGCCGCGGTATGGGCGCAAAATGGTTTCCTCGCGGCAATCGGCGGCAATACCGTGATCTGGAAGCCGAGCCCGAAGGTACCACTGACGGCTATCGCGTTGCAGCATCTGGCAAATCGTGCGATGGCGGCTCAGGGGCACGAGGGCGTATTCTCGCTATTCATCCCGGACGACAACGAGGTCGCAGAGCGGTTACTGACCGATCCACGAATTGCGCTGTTGTCGTTCACCGGTTCCAGCGCGGTCGGCCGCAAGGTTGCTCAGATCGTCGGGCAACAGCTCGGCCGGCGCTACATGCTCGAATGTTCGGGCAACAACGCATGTATCGTCGATGAGACGGCGGATCTCAGACTGGCCGCTCGCTCGATCACCTTTGGTGTGGTTGGCACGACAGGACAGCGCTGCACGAGCACCCGGCGCGTCATCGTTCATCGCAGCGTCGCAACGCGGTTCACCGAGCTTTTGGCGAAAGCGTTCGGGCAGATCAAGGTGGGCGATCCCCGCGAACCCGAAGCAGTCGTCGGTCCGCTGATTGATAAGGCGGCGGTCGGCCACTTTGAGGCCGCGGTGTCGCAGGCCGTGTCGCTCGGAGGGAAAGTCGTCTACGGCGGAAAGCGTATCGATCGGCCCGGCTACTACGTCGAGCCAACGATCATCACGGGCGCACAGCCCGCGTGGCCGTGCGTTCAGCACGAGACATTCGCGCCGATCGTCTATCTGACGGAGTACGACGACCTGGAAGAGGCAATCGAGATTCACAATGGCGTCGCCCAGGGGCTGGCCTCGGGAATTCATAGCCAGGATATTTCGAACATCGAGCTATTCCTGTCGGCCGCCGGAAGCGATTGCGGCATCGCGAAGGTAAATATGGGTACTACCGGCGCGGATGTCGGGGCGGCCTTCGGTGGCGAGAAGGAGACTGGCGGCGGTCGAACCGCGGGCTCTGATGCATGGAAGGGTTATATGCGCCGGCAAAGCGTATGCATTAACTGGAGCCGGGAATCGCCCTGGGACCAGCGGATTCGTCTCGACTGACGCTGCAACGCTCGGCGCCCTACACTGCGGGCCGCGCGTCCTCACCTTACTGATTCGATTGGAACGGTGCGATGCGCACCGGGGAGAAGTTTTGCCATGTCGCTTTCTATCGTCAAGCAATTCTATGAATGCGCGGCCGCTGGCCGCTTCGCCGATGCCCTCAGTTTGTTTGCGCCGGACGGGGAGATCGTGTTCCCGGGGCCCAGTTCGATTCCGATGGCTGGGCGGTTTCAGGGCAGCGTCCAGATTTTGAGTTTTTTCGATACTGTCGCTGCGAGCCTGGATGTACTCCAGTTTGCGCCCGAGCGCTTCATCGATGGTGGTGAAAGCATTGCCGTGGCGGGGCGCGAGCGATCACGTGTGCGTGCGACGGGTCTTACCTTCGATGTACCGTGGGTACAGTTGTGGACTGTACGTGAAAACCGAATCGTGAATCTCGCCGACTACTTCGAGACCGATTCGATGGCGCGCGCATTCGAGGGCCGCGTGCATACGAAATAAGTGAAATGGCCCCGCCAAGCATATCGTGCTTGTCGGTGGTCGATCGACAACTACAGAGACAACCAGGCAATTTAATCATGTCCAAGACTGGCAACGACTATATCGAGAGTCTGCGCGACGGGCGCAGCGTCTATATCAATGGTGAACGTGTTGACGACCATGTCGATCATCCGGCATTCCGGAATGCGGTCCGCACGGTGGCTTCGCTCTACGATTTCCAGGCCGCGAACCAGGAACTGATGACGTTCACGTCACCGGGTAACGGCCGTCAGGTCAATCGCGCGTGGCAGTTGCCGAAGACTGCCGAGGATCTCGCGGCCCGTGCTGCTGCGCATGTCGCGTGGGCGCGCCAGACAGGGGGGTGGCTTGGGCGGTCCCCCGATCATGTACCGTCCGCGCTGGTCGGCATGCTGGTCGCCAGCGAGGTGTTCGAACAGTACGATCCTGCACGAGCCGCAGCACTTCGCTCCTATTACGAATGGGCGCGAGACAATGACATTGCGCTGACCTACACGATTGTCAATCCGCAGGGCGATCGTTCCAAGGATGTGGGGGACCAGGGCGTCAAATATCACTCGCTCGGCGTCGTTGACGAGGATGCCGAAGGCATTACCGTGCGCGGAGCAAAAATGCTCGGTACTGCAGCGGTCCTGGCGCAGGAATGCCTGGTGGGTGTTCAGAATCCGCTAAAGCCGGACGATGAGATCTATGCGCTGTCGTTTGCGATCCCTCTTGCTGCGAAGGGCGTGAAGATTCTGTCGCGCCGCTCCTATGAGCAAGCGGCTAGTTCGACGTTTGACTATCCGCTGGCCACGCAATTCGACGAAAACGATGCGCTGATCTACTTCGACGACGTCAAGGTGCCATGGGACCGGGTATTCGTCTATCGGCGCCCTGACATGTGCGGGGCAATGTTTCACAAAACCGCCGCAGAAGCGATGATGAACCTGCAGAGTCAGGCACGTTTCACAGTCAAACTGCAGTTTCTGCTCGGCATTGCACGTCGACTTACCGAAACCACCGGAACGATCAACTTTCCTCCGATCCAGGATGTGCTCGGGAAGCTGGCCGCGCAGGCAATGGCCGTCGAAGGCAACTTCCAATCGTTGTATGCCGATCCGGTTACGCGTAACGGCTTCTTCGTCCCGAAGGCGGCTCGAGTGTATTCGGCCACGTCGATGGGGCAGGAACTGTATCCGCATTTCGTCAACGAGATTCGTGGTTTGGCTGGTGGCGGCGTGATCATGTTGCCCTCGTCGGCCGAAGACTTTGCGAATCCCGAGATGGCTGCGTTGATCGAACAGACTCAGCGTTCGGCAGCGATCGATCCCCAGGGGCGCGTGAAACTGATGAAGCTTGCCTGGGATGCGCTTGGCTCGGAATTCGGTTCGCGACATACCCAGTACGAGATGTTCTATTCAGGTCCTCCATTCGTGCAACACATGCGTTGCTTCGGTCATTTCGATTGGGGCTCGTCGACCGACATGGTTGACGGCGTGATGGCCGGTTACGGCTTGCCGAACGGTGTTTGAGCGAAATGATGGCCGTGGCATCCTGTACTGGGATGCAAGGCACGTTGTCTAAGGGTCTGTCATGAATTCAGAAAAAATCAGCGCTTCCGTCAGCGAAAGGGTTTCCGCGTGGCTCGTGAAGAATGGCATTGATGCGGAGTCGGACGCAGCGAGTCAAGCTGACGCCACGGCGAGGAGCGATGCGTTCCGATCCGCCATGCGACGGTTGGGGGGGGCGGTCAATATTGTCACAACGCAAGATGGGAGCGCCCGCTTCGGCTTGACTGCGACAGCGGTCTGCTCCCTGACCGCGAACCCGCCACGCCTTCTTGCATGCGTGAATCTCTCGGGACGAAGCTATCAAGCAATCGCCAAGGCGCGCTGCATGGCAGTGAACGTGCTCGGAATCCAGCACCGCGAACTTGCGTACGCGTTTGCCGGCAAGCAGGGAGAGGATCCGTTCGCGGCGATCGACAACTGGACGCAAGCGGCCACCGGTGCGCCGATCCTCACCGACGCTCTTGCGTCGTTCGATTGTGACGTCGAGCAGATGATGATCACGACGACACATGCAATCGTGATCGGCGATATTCGCCACATTAGCTACGGAGTCGGTGGGAAGCCGCTGCTCTATCTGGATGGAGAATTCATGACATCCGGAGCGTTGCTCCCCGATTAATGTGAATTCAAGAAAGAAGAAGGTTAGAGCAGTATAGATATGTAGGAGACCGATATATGAGGCAGCCTTTTAGCGGATTTTTGGCAACCACAATGACTGTAGTTGTCGCATGGGCGATCATAAGATTGTTTGACTTCACGACCTTCACAACCTGGACGGCGTGGATTTTTATGTGCGCGATACCTGGGCAGATCCTTATCAGTGTCAGTTGGAAAGGGAACCCGTCCTTTGTGGCTCATCTCGCCCAGCCTGCGAAAGGAGGCGTACTTTTACTGTCCACACTCGCGATTGCCGCAGTAGTAGCCGTAGTCTGCTATGTCACGATCGGCGGGGGGATTGCGCCGCCAGTGCCAATGCTCGTCGTGTACACCATATTCACGGTGATCGTGATGTTCTGGCTTGCGATCATGTTCGGCGGCTGGCCGTTCGTAAGCCTGACTGAAACGCCGTTCGTATCCGGGCTGTCGATGCTGGTGGCTTGTTACGGTTTGAGTTTCGTGGTATTTCGCACGTTCTGTAATTTCGCATTCTTGCGTGGAGCGCCGATTTACGTGCCGGCGCTTGATCCTGGTGGATTGTTCGATGCGAACCTGGCTCTTGCCTTCATTGTGACGGCCGTCGCGGTGTTGTTTCTGCTGTTGCATTTCGATCTTTGGCCACTCGCCACGATTCCCTCGCTGATGCGTCAGCCGATACTGGGAATTGTCTGGACAGGCCTCGCTCTCGCGATCGGCGGCTTGGCCATGCACATCGGGATCGCGATCCTGCATATGAGCGCGTTGTCATTCATGGTGAAAGTGCCGATTCCATTCATTTTCGGCACGATCGTAGTGCTCAATATGCTACAGGGTACGCTGTTTCAGCGTCTGCCCCAGCCTGTGAAGGGGCTCGGAAACGCCGCGGTGGCGATGGTCGGCGGCTTGCTGCTCGCATTCCTCTACGGACGGGTTGCTCCGATCCTGACAGGTACGCTCTCGTCCGGCGAGCCTGGATTTGACTACGAGCGCTGGGTTGCGTCGGCGTTGCTTGGCGTGACCTTCCCGTTACTGATTGCGTTTTCGGAATATTTCAAACTCTGGCCATTGATGAGGCGACGGAGTTCGTGATCGGGCCAATCCTGCAGTGCCCGATTTACTTGGCGGTGTGTTGTGACTCGACGAGTCGGAGTGAAGACATCGCAGCGAATGTGTTTGTGTGGTGGCAATGACGACAGCCACCAGTCTTGATAACGGAATACCAGAATCATGAGATACCCCCTCGCTTGTTGTGCCGTCTACTTCATGCTGGCTGCAAAGTTCGCCCTAGCGCAAACCCCTGAAGATGCACTTGTCAGATTGGGATATCCGCAGATCAACGAAGCTGCCCCGAAGACGTTCGGAAACTACGTGAACGGCAATGTGGTGGGAAAATTGTTGTTCGTTTCTTCGGCCGCTCCTCAAGACGTCAATGGTGAGTTTGGGCCGAAAAATGCGTGGCTGAAGGGACGTTTCGGCGATGACCTCGACGCGGATGAAAAGGGTAAGAAGTATGCGGAATTGGCATGCTTGCGATCGCTCCGATTTGCCAAATCCGTGATCGGAGATCTGTCGAAAATCAAGCAGGTCGTGCGCGTAACAGTGGTTAGTCTGACCACGCCGGATTTCAAGGGGCTGACCAAGGTCGCCGACGGTTGCTCGGATCTCGTGACCAAAGTGTTTGGCCCTGAGCGCGGAGCGCATGCGCGCGTCAACATTGGTGCTTCGTCCATGCCGTACGGCGTTGCCATGGAGATCACCATTGAGTACGAGCTGGAGTGAGCGTGCAGGGCTGCGACGCCGAGAGGAGTTTCTCGATGGCGATGTGTCAGGCGAGATCGATGCGTTGATCAGATCGGCAGAGATGATTGAAGACGAGTAATCGGTTTTAATATATAGGAGACCGAAATTATGAAGTGGACAAAAACGACCGTGGGGGTGTCTACGTTTGCGCTTGCATCCTTGGCGACGCCTGTTCATGCGCAGAGTAGCGTAACGCTTTATGGTGTGATTTCGACCGGCGTTCAGTATGTTAGTAACGTCGGTGGCGCTTCGCGCGTGGCACTGGTAAGCGGCGGTATGATGCCGCCAAGGTTCGGACTGCGGGGCGACGAGGATCTGGGCGGCGGCACGCACGCGGTATTTACCCTGGAGAACGGGTTTGCGATCAATACCGGTGCTCAGGTAGGTGGGATGTTCGGACGGCAGGCATTCGTCGGCGTGCGTAACGACCGCTACGGCACCGTCACTATGGGGCGACAGTACGAGGAGATGACAGCTTCGCTCTGGTGGGCGGAGTCGGCCAATGTGTTCACCGGTATCGGCACGCATATTGGCGACAATGACAATATGTTCTTCACGAACCGCTTCAACAACTCTATTCGCTACCAGTCGCCAAGCTTTAGTGGTGTGACGGTTGCGGGCAGCTACGCGTTCTCGAATACGACAGTCGCAAACGACAACAACGGATACAGCGTCGGAGTGAATTACGCGCGTGATCGGTTGCGACTCGGTGGAGCCTTCACTCAATTCAATCGTCGCACCAATAGTGCAACTCCCAACCTTGTTAGTGGCGCGGTCGATAGTACGGGGTGGGGCTTCACTTCACCCTTCGTTTTGAGTCAACATGGGGCGGGAACGGACCAGCAGCGCATCTTCGGATTGGGCGCGACCTACGATTTCGATTCGGTCAATGTGATTGGCAACTACAGCAATGTCTTGTTCAACTACAGCGACGGGACCGGTTTGCGATTGCAGAATGCCGAGATTGCAGCTTATACGCGCCTGAATCCGATGTTGCTTGTCGGTACTGCCTATATCTATACCTGGGGACGCTACTCTGGCGGCAACAAGCCCCGCTGGCACCAAATCGACTTCAGCGTCCAATATGCGCTGTCAAAGCGTACCGACTTGTTCGCGACTGCCATTTATCAGCACGCGGCAGGTGACGCGACCTTCGCCCAAATCTATAGCATTCCGGCCTCCTCAGGCAAGAATCAGTTGGCGATGCAGGTCGGCATGCGCCACCGATTCTGATCCAGGGCGCATGACCCTGCGCGGGATCGGTGTCTTCTCTCTACCGTCTCGCGCGATAAACCGGCCGGCATGGTGCCGGGCGGCTGGCTCACGGAGCCTCGTTGGTTTCGTGTGCCGCCTTTCCGTTCCTCTTTTCGGGCCAGGTTATACGGCAGCCTGTTGTGTTGTTAATGGCTGGCGCACGGACCTCAGTGTGCTAACGCGCGAACGGCGGCTGCAATATGAAAGGCATGTTCGCCGCAGCCGCGTCAGCCACTCGTTTCAGTGCAGGACTTGATCAGCAGATCAAACAGACCGTGCAACTTGCGGCGGTCCTGCGCGGAAAGTACGGCAAGAATCTCCCGATTACAGTCAGTGGCAATGACGATCGCACGGTCGTAAAGTGGGCGACCAGCATCGGTCAATGTCAATTCGACGCTACGTGCGTCCTGCGCACTCGCGCTCCTGACGATCAGCCCCCGACGCTCCAGCGCGTCGCATGCGCGGCTCACCCGGCTTCGATCGAGATGGGTAGCAATGGCCAGATCGGATACCGACACGGGGCCCAGTTCACCCACGTTCAACAAAATTCTCGCTTCCGGCAAGCTCAACGAGAGTGCCTGCTCGAAGGCCGCACTTGTGATCCTGTCGGTCAGTTTTTTTATTGCGTGCAGCTTGTAAGTAAATAATCCGTGAACCGAGTCTGTCATGCTCGATGCGATAGGTGGTGATGTAGCCGGTAAGCATAGCATCCCGCAGTCGGTCGTCATATCTCACCGATGAATTCGGGAATATACGTGCTTGCGCACGCAAATATAGACGGCTACGATCGGTCCTCATTCGCTGTCGAGGCGTGTGCAGTGGATATCCGCGTGAGGCGGAAACCGACGCGCGAGCCTGGAAAGGTTCACAGGGGCCGGCTTCGCGCGTAGGCCGCCACATCGGACAGGCGACGCGATAGCAAGCGTTATGCGTACTGCAGCGAACCGCACGATGGAAGGTCAGGACATCATTCGCCGGACATTCGGGTTCAATCGGACGGGCGCGGTGCGGATTTCGATCAGGTTGAAGACGGAGGATTCCCATATCCGGTTCCTCTTGATTGATCAATAAGGTCTTCTAAGTAGAATCGCTAGCTAATAGCGATTAGAGAGGACGGGCGTCACCGAGTAAACGGTGGATAGCCTGCGGCGTGCAGTAGTTGGAGGTTCTGTCGTTTAATCAGGAAGAGGAGATCGTCGTGAAGAGAAAAAACTCGGCTGTAAGGTGTCTCGGCATCATTCCGGTAATCGCGTTCGTTGCCTGCGAATCGGTCAACGCCGGCGAGGTCGTGAAGATCGGCCACGTTGCGCCGCTGACGGGCGGTATAGCGCATTTGGGTAAGGACAACGAGAACGGCGCGCGACTGGCCATCGAGGAAATCAACGCGAAGGGACTGACGATCGGCGGCAAGGTCGTTACGCTGAGTCTCGACGCCCAAGATGATGCCGCAGACCCGAGAACGGCGACTCAGGTCGCCCAGAAGTTGGTCGACGACGACGTCGTGGCTGTCATTGGGCATCTGAACTCGGGAACCACGATACCGGCTTCCCGCATCTACAACGATGCCGCCGTCGTGCAGATATCTCCGTCGGCGACAAATCCCGTCTATACGAAGCAGGGCTTCAAGACAGCCTATCGCCTTGTCGCGACGGATGCTCAGCAAGGGCCAGCTCTGGCCGACTATGCACTCAAGAGCATGGGGATCAAATCTGTCGCGATCGTCGATGACTCTACTGCGTATGGGCAGGGGCTTGCGAGCGAATTCGAGAAGCGTGCGAAGGCGCTCGGGATTCGCGTCGTCTCGCACGATGCAACGAATGATCATGCAGTCGATTTCCGGGCGATCTTGACGAAGATCAAGGGCGAGAATCCCGATGCCATCATGTACGGCGGCATGGATGCCACGGGCGGTCCATTTTCACGGCAGGCCAAGCAGCTCGGAATCCGCGCGCGACTGCTTGCAGGCGACGGTGTTTGTTCGCCGAAGCTGGCCGATCTCGCTGGCGATGCAACGGATAACGTCGTGTGCTCGGAGGCTGGTGCTGCGCTCGAGAAAATGCCGGAAGGGGCGGCTTTCGCCATTAAGTTCCAGAAACGCTTCGGCAGTCCCATTCAGCTATATGCACCGCTGACCTATGACGCGGTATACATCGTCGTTGATGCGATGAAGCGCGCGAATTCGACAAACCGCGCCGCGATCCTGTCCGTGATGCCGCGCACCGATTACCGTGGCGTGACCGGAGAAACGTCGTTTGATCGGAATGGCGATCTCAAGCATGGTGTCATTTCAATCTACCGATATGTTGGCGGAAAAAAGACACTGCTGGATGCGGTCACGATGTAATCCATTCGGTTCCGGCAGCGTAGGGAAATGGAGTTGATTTAGTTTGCGTAGATCGAACTTGTGATCAACTGGATATTTCCACATAACTATGGATAACTAAATATGAAGAACTCGTCGAATATCAAGGTTTCCACCAGGTTTGCCTTGGCGTGTGCCCTCACATTCATGTCGGTGACGCACGAGGTGCGGGCGCAGAGCGCGGTCACGCTATACGGTGTCGTCGATACAAGCATCCGCTACCTGACAAATGCGAACGCGAAGAACGACAGTCAGGTGGCAATGGGCGTGGGGCCGATCACGGGAAGCCGCTGGGGGCTCAAGGGGAGCGAGGATCTGGGCTCTGGATTGCATGCCGTTTTCCGGCTGGAGAACGGCTATAACGTCTGGAATGGACAATTGGCGAGCAGCAATACGCTGTTCAATCGCTGGGCAACCGTCGGGCTCGCAAGCGACCGCTTTGGCACGGTTACACTGGGGCGCCAGAACACTCCATTGTTCGATCAACTTGGCGACGTGTTTGATCCCCTGACCGTCGCGAACTTTGATCAAGATGGCTGGATGCCGGGGGCACTTGGTTACGGTCTGCGTTCGAGTAATTCGGTCAAGTACGATGGCCGCATTGGAGGGGTCAATATTAAAGCGATGTATGCCTTCGGCGGAATTCCAGGGAGCGTGGCAGCGGGCAGCATGTTCGGCGCAACCGCGTCGTACGCGTTGGGCGGCCTGCTGCTTGGTGTGGGCTATCAGCAGAACAGTGATGCAAGCAACAACAAATACCGCGTGGTGCATCTGGCTGCATTGTATGCCTTCGACGCGTACAAGGTTTCCGGCGGGTGGTTGCATGGCCAGGACAACACCGGCATTGTCGATATTTACATGGGCGCGGCGGGATCGCCGGCCGCTGCCTGGTCGCCGAAAACCAACGGCAATCGTATCGATGACGGTTTTTACCTTGGCGGGAGCTGGCAGGCTACGGCCCCATTGCTGCTGACCGTGGCTGGGTATTACGACAAGTCGCGCAATGCGTTGAACGCCGATGGTACGAGCCGGGGGCGTGGCACACGCTATTCCGGCACCTTGTTGGCAGAGTATTCATTGTCGAAGCGGACCGAGGTATACGGGACGATCGACTACATCCACGGGTCGGGGGCGGGGAACGCGGACTTTCCAGGACGCAACAACCAGACCGGCGTGGCTGTAGGCCTCCGCAACGTCTTCTGACCGAGCGCGCCGCCCCGTGATTGGAGGGGCGGCTCGCCGGGAAGGTTCTGTAGTTATGCGCCCGTTTCCGGCTGGCGGAATTGCCTCGACCAGTCGGCCAACTTCGTGCAGAGGAATTCCGCGAAACCATCTACGGCAGGCGATGCGGCGCGTTGAGACGAGCGATACAGACATACCTTCCGGAGTACTTCCGGATCGATCACGCGTTTCATGACGAGATTGAACGCGGGAGCCAGGGCGCCAACATAGGCGGGCGCGAGCGTCGCGGCCAGCCCTTCGCCGGCGATACCGAGCGCCGTGGAAATGTTGTCGACGACGTCGATTGGCGTGACGCGCTCCCCCTCCGGGGTACTCAGCCGCATCTGACTGACGCTGTGCTCGTGGTCGCGTCCGGCGGCCACCAATGCGGTTCCCATCAAGTCCCGCCAGCGCAAGACTTTCCGCTTCGCCAGCGGGTGCGATTTCGCACACCAAAATACCCACAGACTATCGAACAGTACTTGCCGTTCAACGGTATCGCCGACGATGCGATCAGGACCAATTGCGAGGTCCACGTCTCCGACCGAGACCGCATCCACCAGGGCATCCACCGGCAAATCCCGTATGCGGACGACGACTTTCGGTCGTGTTGCCTGGTATTCGCGAATCGCGGCGGGCAACGCCGTGCTTGCCAGAACGAGGGGCGCCCCGATGCGCACCACACCGGCGGCGCGGTTTCGCACGTCGTCAGCGGCACTTTCAGCGGCTCGCACGTGGCGCATGATGGTCTCGGCCGAGGTGAGAAAGTCGCGGCCGGCCGTCGATAGGCTCACGCGCCGGGTGGTGCGGTCGAACAACCGGAACGAGAGTGTGGTCTCGAGCTCGGCGATCAACTGGCTGACGGCCTGTGGGGTCATGCCGAGCCGCTGTGCGGCGCCGGCAAAGCTATGCAGGTCGGCCACGCAGACGAACGTCTCGATTTGGCGCAATGAGAATCGGGTAAGCGACATGATTCGATTATCAAGCGTTACTTGATAAAAGTCGAGGATTGATTGCTTCTCTTGAGGTGGCTGAAGGACGAGACTTGCAACTCAGGATAACGACGATGCCGGTGACGCTTGGAGCCGGTCGGGAGACGGACTTGCTAGATTCATCCACCCATATTGCGTTGGCCCGTGAGCTCGACGATGCGCAGCGGACCCGAAGCCAGTTACGCCACTTTACCTGGCGCTACCCTGACATGTCGATCGAAGACAGTTATGCGATCCAGCGCGCATGGATCGCATTGCAGAAGGAACAGGGGCGCACGGTCATCGGGCACAAGATCGGACTGACTTCGCGCGCCATGCAGTTGGCCTCGCAGATCAACGAGCCTGACTACGGGACGTTGTTGGACAGCATGCTGCTGTGCGACGGCAGCGAAATCCGTGCGGATCGGTTCATCGTGCCGAGGTTCGAGGTCGAACTGGCGTTTATTTTGGCGCGGCCGTTGCGCGGCCCGAATGTTACGTTGATTGACGTGCTGAATGCAACGGACTATGTCGCTCCAGCGCTCGAACTGATCGACGCGCGCATCGAACAGTTGGATCGCGAAACGCGCGCGCCCCGTCAGGTTCGCGACACGATCGCTGACAATGCCGCGAACGCCGGCATCATCATGGGTGGTCGTCCGCGCAAGCCGGACGAGGTGGACTGGCGTTGGGCCGGCGCCCTTCTGTTCAAGAACGGCGTGATCGAGGAAAGCGGGCTGGGCGCTGCAGTGTTGGGCCATCCTGGAAATGGGGTGGCATGGCTGGCGAACAGGCTCGCGCCGTATGGCGAGGGGCTCGCTGCCGGAGAAATCGTCCTCGGTGGCTCCTTTACTCGTCCGGTCGCCTGTCAGGCTGGCGATACCTTCCACGCCGACTACGGTCCACTCGGCTCGATTTCGGTCAAATTCGTATGAGAGGCGCAATCAACTCCTTCAAGGCAGCCCTTTCGACGTCCGCGATTCAATACGGTCTATGGCTGGGGTTGGCCGATGCGTATACGGCGGAGCTCTGCGCGACCGCCGGATTCGACTGGCTACTCATCGACGGGGAACACGGGCCCAATGATCTCCGGAGCACGTTGGCTAGCTTGCAGGCCATTGCATCGTACCGATCGCATCCCGTTGTCCGTATTCCGCATGGGGATACCGCGCTGATCAAGCAAGTGCTGGAAATCGGCGCAACAACCCTGCTCGTCCCAATGGTCGACAATGCGGCGCAAGCACGCGATCTCGTGCGCGCCATGCGATATCCGCCTGCCGGAATTCGCGGTGTAGGGAGCGGCCTTGCACGATCATCGCGTTGGGGTGCCGATGCAGATTATCTAAGGACTGCAAACGAACGGATGTGTTTGCTGGTTCAGGTGGAGTCGGCCGAGGGGCTGGCAAACGTCGACGAGATTGCCGCCGTTGATGGGGTTGACGGGGTGTTTATCGGGCCGGCCGACCTCGCCGCGTCGCTCGGCCGGCTTGGTCAGGCGGACCATCCGGAGGTACAGGCGGCCATCGCGACTGCATTCGAGCGCATTGGTGCCGCCGGGAAGGCGGCCGGCATTCTGGCCGTCGACGAGGACAGGGCGCGCCAGTACCTGTCGCAAGGCGCGCGGTTCATCGCCGTCGGCGTCGATGCGACGCTGCTGGCCAAGGCCGCGCGCTCGCTGGCAACGCGCTTCAAGCCGGAATTGATCGGCCGCTCTCAAGGCGGCGGATATTGATGTCCGACTGGCCCCGGACGTTGTTTTTGAAAATCGAAGGAAGAAGATGAAAACCTCCCATATCGAAGTCGCGGGTGTTCAGGTATCGACCGATCACTATATCGACGGACGCCGTGTTGCTTCGCCGGAGCAGTTCGAATTGGCCAGCCCCATCGATCAGCGAGTGCTCGGTTCGATCAGCGAGGGTTTGGACGAACACGTCGAGGCTGCGATTCGTAGCGCGGAAGCGGCTTTTCCCGCCTGGTCCGAACTGAGCGCGGCTGAGCGCAAAGTCTACCTCGACCGCTTCGCAGAGGAGATCGGCAAGCGTTCGGACGATTTCTGCAGAGTCGAAAGCACCGATGCCGGCGTGCTGCTGTCGCGGATGCGCCATGGCGTGGTACCGCGCGCGATGCTCAATATCCGCTGGTTCGCCGAACATGCGCTGGACCTGCAGAACCGCCCCATCGAAACAGAGCAGGCGCACCATCGTGTACGTCATGATCCGGCAGGCGTCGTGGTCATCATTACGCCATGGAACTCGCCGTTGTTGTTATCCACGTGGAAGCTGGGTCCGGCGCTCGCCGCAGGCAATACATGCATCGTGAAGCCGCCGGAATGGGCGCCGCTGACTTGCTCGCTGCTGGCCAATGCGGCCGATGCAGCAGGTCTTCCTGCCGGCGTGCTCAATATCGTGCAGGGTACTGGCGCAAAGACCGGTGCGAAGCTGGTTAGCGATCCGCGTATTGCTCGCGTTTCGTTCACGGGTAGTGTGCCGACGGCGAAATGGATTGCACAGGCAGCCGGCGCCAACCTCGTGCCATGCAGCCTTGAACTGGGCGGCAAGAGCCCGTTCATTGTGCTCGAGGATGCGGATCTCGATGCCGCGGCGGCAACCGGTGCGTTGATGTACCGCAACGCGGGACAGGTGTGCCTTGCAGGCACTCGCTTTCTGGTACACGAACGCGTCGCCGAGGCATTTACCGCAAGGATGCGCGAGCACGTCGAGCGCCTTGTCATCGGCGATCCTCGGAACGAGACCACGGAGGTCGGCCCCATCATTCATCCCCGTCAGATTGATCGGGTAGAGGCGTTCGTGCAGCGCGCAATTGCCGCGGGCGCCAAGTTGCTTTGGGGCGGGGCGAGGCATTCGTTTGGGGCACAGTATTTTCAGCCCACTATGCTGACGAACGTGAAGCAGAGCGACGAAATTGTCCAGACCGAGGTATTCGGTCCTGTGCTGACGCTTCAGACCTTCACGGACGACGAAAACGCGATCGGCCTTGCAAACGGCACCGATTACGGCCTCGGAGGTGTTTGCTACGGCGAAACCACCCACGCAACGGCCGTCGCGGAAAGAATCCGCACCGGCTTTATCTGGGTCAATAGCTTTGGCGTTCGCGATCTGGGTGCGCCATTCGGCGGTATCAAGCGCAGCGGTATCGGGCGCGAAGGCGGTGACTGGAGTTTCGAGTTTTTTTGCGACGTCAAAGACGTCATCGTTCCGAAGAAGCCGTTCCACGCTAGCTTCAGTCATCGTTGAGGAGAGAACAATCATGGGCCAAATTGTCGGTGCAGCGATCGTGTCGCACCACCCCGGCTTGATGCAGTGTGAAGAGTTCCGGCGCGCAATGGGAGCAGGAGAGGATTCCGACCTGATCGCGGGTTACGCGCGGTTGCGCGACAGGATCGAGGTTGCCAAACCTGACGTCGTCATCGTATTCGATAGCCACTGGTTCACCACGGGCTATCACCTCGTCGACGGCGCACAGCGCTACACCGGCACGTACGTGTCGGACGAAATGCCGTGGTACCTCCACGGCGTGCCGTTCGACTATCGCGGCCATCCGGAACTCGCGCTGGCCATCGAGGCTGTTTCACGCGAACGCGGCGGGTATAACCGCATGGCGAGCCACCCGCTGCTGGAGCGTCAGTATGCGACCTTGAACCTCGTCAAGCATTTGCGCTTCGAGTTGAATGACACGCCTGTCGTGTCAGTAAGTTCATGTCAGAACTGTACGTGGCAGCAATTCCTGACGTCCGGCGAGGCGATCGGCGAGGCAGTTCGTCGCAGCAATCTCAATGCCGTGTTACTCGCATCGGGAGCATTGAGCCACAAGTTCAACGGTATCGACTGGAAGCCGAACCATCCCCGCATCTTTCACGAGACCAATGTTTCGTCACCCGAAGCGATCGCCAGCGACAAAGGTGCGATCGAACTGATGGCTCAAGGTCGGCACGACATCATCCTCGATCGCTGGGAGGGCGAGTATCGCCGGCAGCCCTGGGAGGCGTTCGGTGCGCACTATCTGCAGATGGTGGGCGCGATGGGCGGCCGGGAATGCCGATCGAAGGGCGAGTCGTTGTCTGCTTACGAGAACGCGCGCGGTACCGGAAATATCCACGTCTGGTTTCAACCTTGATTGGCGTATACGGAGTACTTCATGCATTTTGAATTCCCTTTCGAGACGTTGCCGGCCGTCATGGTCGGGCCGCGCGTCGAGCGCCGCCGCGTACTCGTCGGTGGTAGCGCATTCTGGGGGACGATCGTCGAGGAAGGAGAGCATCGCGGTCGCCTGAGACTCGACGACGGTCGTTTGCTGGAAGCCGACGATCAGACCTATCTTCCGCCCGTCGAGCCGAGCAAGATCATCGCCGTCCACATCAGTTACACGTCGCGCAGCTACGAGACGCGCAACAAGCCGCGGCCAACCGAAACACCAACCTATTTCACGAAGCCGGCTACGTCGCTGAATGGACACCGTGGCCAGATTCTCAAGCCAGCGGACTGCAAGTACCTGAACTACGAGGGAGAGTATGCAGTCGTGCTGGGCAGAACCTGCCGGAACGTGACACCCGACGAGGCGTGGGATTACATCGAGGGCTTCTGCCCCGCGCTCGACATGGGGCTGCAGGACTTCCGCGACACTGACCAGGGCAGCATGCTGCGCGTGAAAGGAGCCGACACCCTGTTGCCGATCGGCCCCGGTATCGTACGCGGAGTCAACCTCTTCGAGCAGACATTGCGGACCTACGTCAACGGGAGAGTCGTCCAGGAGGCACATATCGGCGACGAGACGATCTGGGGGCCTCATTACGTGATCGCCGATATTGCCCGCCATATTACGTTGCTCGCCGGTGACGTGATTTTGATGGGAACACCCTGCCATTCGCGCAGCGTCGATCCGGGGCAGACAGTGGAGTGCGAGATTACCGGAATCGGTCGAGTGTCCGGGACTGTCGTGCGTATCGATGCGCCGCGTGCAGCAGGGCTTGGTGTCGGCCACGCGCCGACTGATTCGACCGAGGTACGCCGGGTCGCGCTCGGGTTCGACGAGCGGGTGCCCGAGCATTTGAAGCAGAATCTGAAAGACAGTAAGGACTTCACATCATGAAGCGAGTTTGTATCGTGGGGGCCGGTGCAATCGGTGGCTTTGTCGGTACCAAGCTCGCCGCGTCCGGCCAGGCCGAGGTTTCTGCCCTGGCGCGCGGCCAGACACTGCATGCCCTGCGCGAGCGAGGATGGAGGCTTCAGACGGACGTCGAACTCGTACAGGCGCCGGCGATTGCGAGTGACCGCGCCGAGGAGCTGGGTGTTCAGGACATCGTCGTCATCGCCGTGAAAGGACCTGCATTGCCGACGGTCGCTACCCAGATCGGTCCGTTGATCGGGCCCGACACACTGATCGTTCCGATGATGAACGGGGTGCCATGGTGGTTCTCCGACGGAGTTCAGGCATTGAATGGAAATCGCCTCGAGAGCGTGGATCCAGGGGGTGTCGTTGCCGCATCAATTCCGCAACGGCAGATCGTTGGTGCGGTGGTGCACGCCAGCACATCCACGACGGAGCCGGGTCTTGTACTTCATAAGATGGGCCGAGGTCTGATTCTCGGCGAGCCGCAAGGCGGCTTGAGCCAGAGGGTTCAGGATATCGTCTTGCTGCTGGAACATGCTGGATTCGACGTGAAGCACTCCGACAGCATTCGTCAAGACATCTGGTACAAGCTCTGGGGCAATCTCACCCTGAACCCCGTCTCCGCAGTGACCGGAGCCACGAGCGACAGAGTGCTGGGCGATCCTCTTCTGCGCCAGTTCTGCACGCGTGCGATGGAAGAAGCGGCACTGATCGGCGCGTCCATCGGGTGTGTCATTGAACAGGGGCCTGAGGACAGGCATGCAATCACGGCGAAGCTGGGGGCCTTCAAGACGTCGATGCTGCAAGACGTCGAGGGTCAGCGCGCAATCGAGCTCGACAGCATCGTGACGGCGGTCCACGAACTCGGTAGATGCCTCGGAATCGAGACGCCTAATATCGACGCGCTCCTCGGCATGACGCGCGTCTTTGCCCGCACTCGCGGCCTCTATCCGGAACAGGTTTGACGATGTCATACGATCGGTCGATTTATCGCAATTTCATCGCGGACGAGTGGGTGGCCGGCGATACTTTCGCGGAGAACATCAATCCATCCGACACGCGTGACACGATCGGCATCTACACGCGTGCCACCGCAGGACAGGTCGAGTTCGCAATCGAGGCGGCCGTGATGGCCCAACCGAAGTGGGCTGCGACCACACCCCAACGCCGCTTCGATGCGCTTGACGGTATTGGTAGTGAAATCCTCGCGCGTCAAGCCGAACTCGGCGATCTACTGGCGCGCGAGGAAGGCAAGACCCTGCGCGAGGCCATTGGCGAAGTCGTCCGTGCCGGGCAGATCTTCAAGTTCTTCGCAGGCGAGGCTCTGAGGTCGAACGGCGATCTTCTCGCGTCCACGCGACCCAATATCGACGTCGAAGTAACTCGGGATCCCGTTGGTGTCGTAGCCCTGATTACACCGTGGAACTTCCCGATCGCCATTCCTGCGTGGAAAATCGCCCCGGCGCTGGCCTACGGTAACGCGGTGATCTTCAAGCCGGCCGATGTGGCGCCAGGAAGTGCCTGGGCACTCGCGGAAATCATTAGCCGGGCCGGCTTGCCGGCTGGAACATTCAACCTCGTCATGGCGCGCGGACGCGATATCGGTGATGCACTGATTGCCGATCCGCGGATTTCGGCGGTGTCGTTTACGGGGTCTGAATCGACGGGGCGCCGCGTCGCGGCGGCCTGCGTGACGCGACCAGAAACCATGGCGAAGTTTCAGCTCGAAATGGGCGGAAAAAACCCGTTGGTCGTGCTTGATGATGCCGATCTCGATCTTGCGGTGGACTGCGCACTCAACGGCGCGTTCTATTCCACGGGCCAGCGTTGCACTGCATCGTCGCGGCTGGTCGTTACGGCCGGCATTCATGACCGCTTTGTCGACGCGCTGGTTCGCCGGCTCGGCACGCTCGCGATCGGTGACGCGCGTAATCCATCGACGCAGATGGGCCCTGTCGTCGATGCGAGCCAATTGCGTCAGGATCTGGACTATATCGCGATCGGTCGCGACGAAGGAGCCAGACTCGTTTTTGGTGGCGAAGCCATAGAGGAACTGGACGGGCGACCGGGCTTCTACTTGCAGCCGACGCTTTTTACCGATACGCGCAACGACATGCGCATCAATCGCGAGGAAATATTTGGCCCCGTCGCCAATGTGATCCGCGTTGCCGATCTCGACGAAGCGATCAACGTCGCAAACGATACGCGCTTCGGTCTTTCAGCCGGCATCGTGACGACTTCGTTGAAGCACGCCCGTCATTTCCGAAAGTCTGCGCAGGCGGGCATGGTCATGGTCAACGCGCCAACGGCTGGTGTTGACCCTCATGTGCCGTTCGGTGGTCGAAAGGCGTCAAGCTACGGACCACGGGAACAGGGACGCTATGCCATCGAATTTTTTACGACCGTGAAGACGGCTTACGTACAGGCCTGACTCTGTCGGCGCAAGGTGGGCGTGATGAGGTTGCAGTGACGCACGTCCATTGGCGGATATCCATAAATCAAATAGGAGACGCTCATGAGCGACACCCCCCAACATAACGAACTGAGGCGTGCCCTGAAGGATCGGCATATTCAGCTGATCGCACTAGGCGGCGCTATCGGCACCGGCCTGTTTCTCGGCATTTCGGAAACGATCAAGGTAGCCGGGCCTTCCGCGATCCTTGGTTATGCGATTGCGGGCCTGTTCGCATTCTTCATCATGCGACAGCTATCCGAAATGGTCGTTGATGAGCCGGTTTCAGGCTCATTCAGCCATTTTGCCGAGAAATACTGTGGACATTTTTTCGGTTTTCTGTCCGGCTGGAACTACTGGGTAATGTGCGTGCTCGTGGGTATGGCGGAGCTTTCCGCCGTAGGAGTCTATATCCAGTATTGGCTGCCTGGGCTCTCGCCGTGGATCTCGGCACTTGGGTTTTTTATTATCGTCAACTTGATTAATTTGGTCAGCGTCAAATCATTCGGGGAAACCGAGTTCTGGTTTTCGCTCGTGAAAATCGTGGCAGTCGTCGCGATGATCGTGTTCGGCTGCTATCTGCTATTCACTGGCACGGCCGGACCCCAGGCCGGCGTAAGCAACCTGTGGCGGCACGGCGGATTTTTCCCGAACGGTTTTGGCGGACTTGCAATGGCCTTGGCTGGAATCATGTTTTCGTTCGGTGGTCTGGAGCTGGTCGGGATCGCTGCCGCCGAGGCAAGTGCACCGGAACGGACCATTCCAAAGGCCACCAACCAGGTGATCTACCGAATCCTGATCTTCTATATCGGCGCACTTGTGGTATTGCTCTCGCTTTATCCGTGGGAACAGGCCGCTGCGAACGGAAGCCCTTTCGTATTGATTTTTCATGAACTGAATCGGAATGGCGTCGCGAATGTTCTCAATCTGGTTGTCTTGTCGGCCGCGCTGTCCGTCTACAACAGTGTCGGCGTTTACGGCAGTAGCCGAATTCTGTTCGGCTTGGCGAAGCAGGGAAATGCACCGTCCGCCGCGTTGAAAGTGTCCAAGCGTGGTGTCCCGGTTGCCGCCCTTGCCGTTTCGGCGATCGCGACCGCAATCTGCATTCTGGTGAACTACGTCATGCCAGGCCGAGCCTTCGGTTTCTTGATGGGTCTGGTCGTTTCCGCCCTGGTGATCAACTGGCTGCTGATCACGTTGATTCATCTTGCGTTTCGACGCGAGAAGGCGCGCAGGGGGGAGTCGACTGCATTTCCCAGTATCGGCTATCCGCTGACCAATATCATCACAATTTTATTCTTGTTCGGCATTCTGGTCGTAATGTACGTCAATCAGGATCTGCGGTTGTCGGTGCTGTTGATCCCGGTGTGGATCTCGGCGCTCGCACTGAGCTATCGATTTGGAGTCCAGAAAAAATCGTTTGAAGTTTCGCCAAAATTTGGAGAATGAAGATGTTCGAGCATGTCCGTGCCTATGCAGGCGATCCGATCCTGAGTCTAAATGAGAATTTCCAGAAGGATCCGCGCGTCGAGAAAGTCAATCTCAGTATCGGTATCTATTTTGATGGTGACGGAAAGTTGCCTGTCATGGAAGCGGTCAGGAAGGTCGACGCCCGGTTGGCGGTCGAGGGTGGGCCGAAATCCTATCTGCCCATGGCGGGCATAGCGGATTTCCGCGCGGAGGTGCAGCGTCTGGTGTTCGGAGAAAATTCGTCTGCGGTTGATGAAGGCCGCGTAGCGACGCTGCAAAGCCTCGGTGGCTCGGGTGCGTTGAAGGTCGGCGCCGATTTTCTCAAGCGCTACTATCCGAACTCACAAGTGTGGATCAGCGACCCGTCCTGGGAAAATCATCGCGTCGTATTCGAGGGTGCCGGCTTCCAGGTCAATACGTATCCGTACTACGACAGCGAAACTGGTGGGCTGCGGTTCGACGCCATGCTGGCGGCGTTGGAGTCTGTACCGGAATACGGCATCGTCCTGCTTCACGCGTGCTGCCACAATCCGACCGGCGTCGACTTGAGCGCCGAGCAATGGCGTACGCTGATCCCGGTGCTACGCGAGCGCAAGGTAATTCCTTTCATCGATATGGCCTACCAGGGTTTTGGCGACGGACTCGACGACGACGCGTTCTCGGTGCGTGCATTCGCGGATGCGAAGCTCACATTCGTGGTGGCGAATTCGTTCTCGAAAAACTTCTCTCTCTACGGGGAGCGTGTTGGGGGCCTCAGTGTCGTTTGCCAGACGAGCGACGAGGCTGAGCGTGTGCTGGGGCAGCTTACGTGTACGATTCGCGCGAACTACAGCAATCCACCGACTCACGGTGCACGGATCGTGGCCCGTGTGCTCGGCGATACGGACCTCAGGGCGGAATGGGAGTCGGAACTGGCTGTGATGCGGGAACGGATTCACGCCATGCGACGCGCGATATTCGATGGTCTGGCAGGATTCGTCGAAGGTGCCGCGCGCAAGCGGTATATCGAGCAACGCGGCATGTTTACCTACACGGGCCTGTCGGCCGAACAGGTTGATCTGTTGCGCGAGAGGCACGGCGTATATTTGCTGCGATCGGGACGCATGTGCGTGGCGGGATTGAACGAACGCAATGTTGATACGGTTATCTCGGCGATCGCGTCGGTGCTGAAGTCGTCGGTTTGAAGGCGTCTGACGATGAGCTCACTGGAATATCGGATCGCTCCGGAAGTATTCGCGACACACCCGGATTATTGTCGGGGCCTGGTCGTGATGGCGTTCGCGGACAATACCTCCCCAAGTCCGGATCTGGAGGCGCTTTTGCGCGAAGCAGAAGCCGGTGTCCGAGCGTCAGTTCATGGGAGTGTCGGAGACCATCCGCGGATCGTCGCATGGCGGGAAGCATTCCGTGCGTTCGGCGCGAAGCCGTCGGAACACCGCAGCTCGATCGAAGCCATGGCGCGACGTGTCGTCAAGCCCGATAGCTTGCCTTCGATTAATCCCCTCGTCGATATTGGCAACATTGTTTCACTGAAGTATTTTTTGCCTGCAGGTGTGCATCCGCTGAGCGGCTCACATGAGAGTCTTGAGTTGCGGAGAGCGAAGGCAGGGGATGTCTTTATTGCCGCGGGCGCCGACCAACCAGAAACACCGGGTGCCGATGAAATTGTATTTGCTTCAGGCGAGACGGTCTTGACTCGACGATGGACGTGGAGACAGGCGACCGGATCGCAGACGCTGCCGGCCGCCACCCGTGTATTTTTCAACGTGGACGGTTTGCCTCCGGTAACTCGTGCGGATGTCTCTGCGGCAATGGATGAGATCGTGCAACTTGCCCGACGCTACTGCCGGGCGTCGATCACGTGTACGACGATCCTCGATAGAGATCAGCCGTCGGTCTCGATTCGAGACAGCTGACTGCCCGCATCGACACGCGACACGGAACTTCGGTGCCGTGTCGCGTGAATTTCGCGGACCGCGCTTCAGGAATGCTTGCTCTCGATAACTGAATCCGCATCAATCGCTCGAGACCGTGCAGCCATGGAGCGTTGTCAGCGCTTCAACGTGGCAATGGCCAGCGCCAGTCTGTGGTGCAATGGCGTCTACCGATGCGTTTGCAGCGGTAGACGCCATGCCGTGCTGTCAAGTTCGGATTTGCTTCGATGGGGCTGATTTCAACGACCATGCGCCGTCGCCGATGAGAAATTGCACCACGAGCGCGACGATCCATAGTGCAAGATATTCCCATCCTCCCCCCTTGTTGGTGAATAGCCAGCCGTTCTTTCCGTGTACGGTCACGACAGCTCCAAGCAAGTCAAGGGCGAGAGGCAACGCGAAAAGCCAGCCATAGAATCCGGCGATAAGGGCAAGGCCGCCTACGACTTCGAGTAATGTGATGAGGTATGCGGTAAATCCTGGCAAACCTATTGATTGGAAGAATTCGGCAGTCCCGGGAAGCGTAAACACAAAGATTTTTAGTGATGCGTGCGCTAAAAACAAGGCTCCAAGAGTGACCCGTAGAAGAAAGGCTGCGACAGGCGTCGTTCGGTGATGATTCATATTATTAAAAAACGAAAGATTCGGTTGAGAGGTTCAGGCATCATGGTTGTAGGGCCTTGCCAGAGTGTCGGGTGACGTAAGATGAATCACCAGCAATTATTTTTTTATTGTTGTAAAGTTTTTATTGATAATCTGAGAATGCGGTGAAAATTGGATTGTGTAACTACTATAGGCCGGTAGCATCATTTACCATCAGTTTTCACACGACGACGTGGTAACCATGGAACTCGAGACCTTCTTTCCTCACCGACTTGCCATCGTGGCGGACGCCGTCAGCCGGTCCATCGCCGAAGTCTACGGAGAACGCTTCGATCTCAGCCGTGACGAATGGCGCGTCCTGACAGCGCTGCCCCGGCGCGGCATACATCGAACGGGCGAGGTGATCGCACGTTCGCACCTCGACAAAGGCTCCGTCAGCAGGGCATTGACATGCCTCGAGGCCAAGGGGTGCATTTCACGAAGTTCTGATCCGGAAGATGGTCGTGGCTATCTGATTCAAATGCTGCCCACCGGGCGCACGCTGCTGAAAAAAATGGTTCCGGCGGTGCAGGCGCGCGCGAAATGTCTTCTGGACGAGCTTAACGAAGCAGAGCGAAAGATACTGGATGCGGCGCTGGATAAAGTGTTGCATCAGGCACTTAACCAGTTGAGACGGGAATAACGTTTCGCGCCGAATGATGTTCTGCTACCTTTGCCGCTCCGTCGGCTGAGTCACGAACCACCCAGATTTGCATTCGAATTCCGGGGCGCGCGACTATTGTGTGCCAGCTTGCTGTGGCGCGGGTGCGCAGACCGGTCGGATCGTCTCGCCCGCGAGAACGAGCTTCACGAACGGGATAGAATCGGCGAGCGACGCGTTGGCGGTGCCGTTGTGCTCGCGGCCCGCAGACGGGTGCACATCGGCCGTTGTGCCCGCCCGCGCACGCGTCCCTGGCAAGCGCGAGTTCGAGCGGCGTCGGTCCGTCGTCCGCGCGCGTACCGATGAAGACAGGCGTCGCGATCTTCAGCGCCGGGTACTTCAGATAGTCGTCCCACCACGTGTTCAGGCGCGCATCGCCGCCCCGGCTTCACGGTGTGCGCGTGAAAGAGGTGCGCGAGCGCCGCATCGTCCTCGAGCGACGCGAGGCAACTGATTCGTGCCTGTTCGAGAATCGGCAGCATGGTCTCGGCCAGTACTTCCTCGGCGCGCAGCGACGGGGCGATCTGTTGCGCGGACAGCACCGCGTCGAACTGGTACGCGAGCGTCGGATCGACGCGTTCGGCATTGCGCCGGTAGACCGTCTCGAACTTCGGCAGTGACGCGAGCGTGGCGTGCGATGCGTTGTAGATCGTGCCGGTCGCGACGGTTGCGCGGATCAGGAGTTCGAGCGCATAGACCGGCGCGTAGCCGGCTGCCGCGCTCACGGCCGAGCCGCCTGGCGACCGGCCGGCCAGCACGACTTCGTTCGCGAAGCCCGGCACGCCGCCTAGCTCCGCTCGTACGCTGTCGAGCAGCGTGTAGCTGTTCGAGCGGTTGTTGAGCTGCGGATTCGGGGCGGGCGTGCCGAGACCCTGATAGTCGGTTGCGATCACCGCGAATCCTTGCTCGAGCCATGCGTTCAGGTAGCGCACGTCACGATACGAGCGGCCGAACCACGACAGCGCGCAGATGTCGGCCATCGACCTTTCGTTTACGGATCGTCCTGCCTTCACTTCATCGTACGCAGTCCAGATCGTTTCCCGACGGGCCAGACTCACTGGCAGCGGCACCGGGAGAGGCAGGGCCCAAGTCAAGCCATGTGATTCGTCGAGCGTTCGAAATACCCGTTGAGAAAATCAACGAAGACTCTGACCTTGGCAGACAGGTTTAGGCGCTCCGGATAGATCGCATAGATGTCGGCAGCTGGCAACGACCAATCCCCCAGTATCCGTACCAGCTCGCCCGAGTCTATATGGGGCTGCACGTCCCATTCCGAGCGCACGAGTATTCCGTGTCCATCGATCGCCCAACGCAAGGTTGCCTCACCGTCGTTACTGCTCATGGATCCATGTACCTTGACCAGTTCATGGCGTTTGCCTTTCGTGAAATGCCACGTACCGTACGCGGTGTCGTTCTCGCGCAGCACGATGCAATTGTGCGTGCGGAGATCGCCCGGCACTCCGGGAAACTCGCGGGTTTTCAGGTATTCAGGGGATGCGCATACGAAGCGCCGGTTCGTCGCGAGTTTCCTTCCCACCACCCTCTGATCCGGCAATTCGCCGAACCGTATGCCGACGTCATAGGCCAGTTCGGCGAGATTCATCGGACGATCCGTAAGCTCGAGCTGAACGTCGACGTCGGGATAAAGATGCCGGAACTCGGACAGCGCGGGGGCGATGTGACGCCGTCCAAAGCCGAACGTTGCGTTGACCTTCAATAGACCGCGGGGCAGGTCTCGGCTGCTTGATACGAGGCGCTCGAGTTCCTGTACCTGCTCCAGCAGCTTCGCACCGGTCGTGAGGTAGATCTCACCCTCGTGCGTCATCGCGAGGCGGCGAGTCGTCCGGTTGAGAAGCTTGACGCCGAGGCGCCGTTCCAATTGATTCAGGCGGGCACTTACCGCCGGAGGCGTGACGCCCAGATCGCGCGCGAGCGCCGAAAGGCTGCCTTGAGTGACCAGCCGTGCGAAGAAGTCGAGGTCGGCAATGGGATCCATCTTTAAGTTTGGTTTAAAAATGGGTTAAGAGAGGGGTGATTTTAATGCTCGTCCACCCAAATTACACTTCGGGAAACGCCGCAGACCGGCGTGTACGGGAAACCAGGAGGAAGAATGGGGCAGACGCTGTATCAGAAAATCGTCGCGGATCACACGGTTTTCAGAGTCGATGAGCAGCACGTCGCGCTATATGCCGATTTGCACATCATGAACGAATACACGAGCCCGCAGGCATTCGCGGGCTTGGCGGAAAAAAACCTGCCGGTGCGGTGCCCGGAGAAGCAAATGGGCGTTGTGGATCATGTCATCCCGACGCACGCTGTTCCCGCAGACAAGCGCACGATCGTCATCGATGCAGCAGCCAGCCAGGCCGCGAACTTCACGCGCAATTGCCGGAAGCACGGGATTCATCTGTTTGACGTGACGGACCGCGAGCAAGGCATCGAGCATGTCGTTGCACCCGAGATCGGTCTGATTCGACCTGGCATGGTGGTGTTGTGCGGGGATAGCCACACGACGACGTACGGAGCCCTTGGGGCGCTCGGCTTTGGAATCGGCACGTCGGAAGTCGAGCACGTGCTTGCCACGCAGACACTCATCTACCGCGTCGCGCGAGACATGCGTATCCAGGTGGACGGCATCCTGCCCGCCGGCACGACTTCGAAGGATCTCGTCCTTTACATCATCGCTCGGATCGGAGCGCAAGGCGCTCGCGGCTTCGTGGTCGAGTACCGTGGATCCGCGATTGACGCGCTCAGCGCCGAAGCACGTATGACGCTCTGCAACATGACGGTGGAGGCAGGCGCGCGCGGCGCACTGATTGCCCCTGACGACACGACCGTCGAGTACGTATCGGCACGCATCAAGGACTTGTCGGTCGACGAGATCGGTGATGCCGTGCAACGTTGGAAACAGCTGAAGTCGGATGCTGACGCCATATTCGATGCCGAGCATCGTTTCGACGCGGGTGATGTCGCCCCGTTTGTGACATGGGGGACGAGCCCCGATCAGGCGATTGCCGTTACCGACCGCATTCCATCGCTTTCCAGTGAACCGCTTGAACGCAGCAACGCGTCCAAGGCCCTCGACTACATGGGGCTGGATGCCGGCGCACCGATTGTCGGACTTGCAGTGGACCACGTGTTCATCGGCTCATGCACCAACGCTCGAATCGAGGATCTGCGCGCCGTCGCGGATATCGTGCGCGGTCGGAAGGTTGCATCGTCTGTACGCGCGATGGTCGTGCCCGGTTCCGGGCTGGTTCGCGAGCAAGCCGAGCGCGAGGGCATCGCGCAAACGCTGATCGATGCGGGATTTGAATGGCGCCAGCCGGGCTGTTCAATGTGTCTGGCGATGAACGACGACATTCTGCAACCGGGTCAGCGCTGCGCTTCGACGACCAATCGCAACTTCGAGGGACGTCAGGGGCGCGGGGCACGAACGCATCTGATGAGCCCTGCCATGGCGGCGGCGGCAGCGTTGGCCGGCCATATCGTCGATGTACGCAAGGAATTGAACCATGTCTAAGCATCAGTCAATTGCAGGTATTGCAGCGCCGCTGCCTTTGAATAACCTCGATACCGATCAGATCATGCCGAAGCAGTTCTTGCTTGGTATCGACAAGTCCGGTCTCGCACGCGGAGTTTTCTATGATCTTCGCCATGAACCGGATGGCTCGCAGCGCGAGGACTTCATACTGAATCGTCCAGACTATCAGGGTGCTCGCATCCTTGTCACAGGCGCGAACTTCGGTTGCGGATCGAGCCGCGAACATGCGGTGTGGGGCCTTCAGCAAGCTGGTATCGAGGCGATCATTGCGCCGAGTTACGGTGAGATTTTCTATTTCAATGCGCTCAACAACCGATTGCTTCTGATCACGCTCGATCCCGGTTCCGTTTCTGCCATCGTCGAACAGATCGGTGATCCTGCGACAAGCGTATTGACCGTCGATGTCGTCCGGCAACACATTGAAACCGCGAATGGAGACGTGCACCGATTCGAAATGCCGGCGAGGCAAAAGCGCATGTTTGTCGAGGGGCTCGACATGATCGGGATGACGCTCGGCGAATCAGCGGTCATAGCCGAATTCGAACGTCGACACCACGCGAACCACCGCTGGATGCAGATCGACCTGCCGCAGCAGCAACGCCGCTGAGCGACGCCGCGGAGACGTTCGAGTGTTCGCCAGGAGGACAGCCGGATCCGGCTCGTCCGGCTGAACGGCAGGCAGCTGCCGAAACATAAATACCGGAGACAAAAGATGGAAACGTCGTCGTCACATACGCGTGTCACTGCATCTGCGCGCGTGTTCTCGCTTGCAAGGATAGAGATTGGCGGCATGCCGCTGCCGATGTTCGTTGCTGTAGCCGCGATCACTATTTTGGCCGTACTGACGAGAAGGCTGCCAAACGACATGATCGGGGGCTTCGCGGTACTGATGTTGTCCGGACTATTGCTAGGAGAACTCGGGCGACGGATTCCGCTGTTCAGGCATATCGGCGGCCCTGCCATTCTGTGCTTGTTTGTTCCGTCCGCGCTGCTGGGTTACCGCCTGATGGACGACGTGACGCTTAAGGCAATCACGACGACGATGAAGACGGCAAACCTTCAATATCTCTACATCGCATGTCTGGTTGCGGGAAGCATTCTGGGGATGAACCGCAAGATTTTGATCCAGGGTTTCCTCAAGATGTTCGTCCCGCTGCTGATCGGCTCCATCGTGGCCATCGCAGTTGGCTTGATGGCCGGGCTGGCGTTTGGTTACGACGCGAAGCACACGTTCTTTTATATCGTCATGCCGATCCTCGGCGGAGGAATCGGCGAGGGAATTCTTCCGCTTTCGATCGCGTATTCGGAAATCACTGGGAACGCACAGGGTCATCTCGTCGCGATGATGGTGCCTGCGGCGCTGATCGGCAATGTCGTCGCGATTCTTGCCAGCGGTCTGCTCAAGCGCCTTGGCGAAAGGCATCCCCAGTTCAGCGGCGATGGGCGGTTGGTCAGAACCGGCGAAGATCAGGATTTGCTCAAGGCGCAAAAGGCGGAGGCTCCGCTGGATTTGCGGCTGATGGGATTCGGTTTGCTTCTGTCATGCACATTGTTCATTCTTGGCGGTCTGCTGGCGCCGTTGACGGGTATACCCGGTCCAGTTCTGATGATCGTCGCTGCGGCTGTATTGAAGGTATGTCGTACGATTCCCGAGGCGATGGAAGTAGGTGCATATCAGATGTATAAATTCATGTCGACGAATCTGACGTTTGCCGTTCTTGTCGGACTGGGTACGTTGTTCGTGTCGTGGGACAAGCTCGTCAACGCTTTCTCGCTGGGATATTTCGTGATCTGTGCGTCGATCGTCGCCTCGATGGTGGTGTCAGGCTTCTTCGTCGGGGCGCGGCTGAAGATGTATCCGGTCGAGTCCGCCATTGTGACGGCTTGCCATAGCGGATTGGGCGGAACCGGTGACGTGGCAATTCTGTCTTCGTCGAACCGGATGGGTTTGATGCCGTTCGCGCAAATCTCCACTCGGATTGGAGGTGCCGCGATGGTCGTGTTCGCTGCGGTCATGATGCGGTGGCTGCATTGACGGAGTCGTCGAGCCGGCATGGATCATGTCGTTCGTGCTTCGTGTACGAGCAGCACCGTGCCGCTGATTTCGAAGCGGAACGTCGGCGCGTGCACGAACGAATTTCGCTGCAGCGGATCGTCGACCTTCGCGAAGCTGTCGATCGCGCCGTCGATCACGATTGCCGCATCGACGAGATTGCCGATGTCGAGCTCGATACTGTCCGCCTCGCCGTAGGCGTCGCTGCGGAACTCGACGTCGGTCGCGCCGGTACACGATGCCGACTCTTCGACATGCTCGAAGCCGTTCAATCCGAAACGGCGGATCGTGCCGTTGACGACGCGGATCCGGCCGCGCCACGCGGCCCAGCGATATCGGTCCCGGATGCGGGTGCCCCTCCAGCGCACGCGGATCAGGCAGACGACGCCGTGCAACGAGATCGAACAAGGCGTGCACGAGCCGACCGGCAAGCTGCCTTTCGAGGCGCAATTGAGCGAACGTTTCCAGGTGAGCCGTGTAACCGTCAGGCTCGCGCTCGACCGCCTGACCGACGCGCGCATGGTCGAGCGCAAGCAGGGTAAAGGGACGTTTGCGGCAAAGCAGCTGCTGCGGCATCGGCTCGACGTGCTGGGCGGACTTCACGGCTCGATCGCCGAGCACCGCGCACGAGCACGGATGGAATTGCTGCGCATGGAAGCGTACGACGTGCCGCCGGGCTTGCGGCAGGCATTCACCGCCGACGTCACGCGCTGCATCTATCTCGAACGCCTGCACTGGATCGACGACGAACCGGTCGCGTTCGCGCCGATGCGCCTGCTGCCCGGCGCCGCAACCGTCGCCTTCGAGCAGGCCGAGCGCATGTCGACCTACGAAGTGCTGGAAGGCTTGCTGGGCTGGCGGATCACGGAGGCCGACATGTCGGTGACGGCCATGGGTTCGCCCGAAGACGTTGCGGAGCATCTTCGGATTGGTGCGCAAATGCCGTTGCTGGTGTTGCGGCGTGCGTCTCGCTTGACGGACGGCCGCATCTGCGAATCCACCGTGTTCGATATCCGGCCTGAGCGACTCGGCCTCATCGTGCGAAGCGGCGTGGAGGCGAGGTTCGTCGGCTGATGGAGCGAAGGCCGGGTGGTCGGTGACGTGCGGTGTGCTGCTCACGGGATTCGTTATCTGCGCGCGGCAGCGAAGCATCACAGCAATCGGTATTTTGCGTGCGCCCGAGGTTGACTAAGATCAAACACTCAGGCGGACGCCAGTATCGTCAACCGGTCCGCCCGTGCCCGGATCATGAACAACCCTACAGATTCTCCACCGCTCATCTCGCTGCCGGAAAGCGAGCATCGCCCTCTCTCGGTGCGCGCGAAGGCGCTCGTATTCGCCGATCCCGCCTCGCGCGCGGTCCTGCGCTTCGTCGAGCAGATCGGACCCAGCGCCGCGCCGGCGCTGATCCTCGGCGAGACGGGCACCGGCAAGGAGCTGGTCGCGCGCCATATCCACCATGTCAGCGGCCGCACCGGCGCGTTCATCGCGGTCAACTGCGGCGCGATCAGCCAGCAGCTCGCGGAGAGCGAACTGTTCGGCCACGAGGCCGGCGCGTTCACGGGGGCGCAGGGGCGCCGCGTCGGCTATTTCGAGGAAGCGAACGGCGGCACGATCTTTCTCGACGAAATCGGCGATCTCGCGCCGCCGCTGCAGGCGAAGCTGCTGCGCGTGCTGCAGGAGGGCGAGGTGACGCGCGTGGGCGCGACCCGTGCGCGGCCGGTCGACGTCCGCGTCGTCGCGGCGACCAACGTCGACCTCGAGCAGGCCGTGCTGGCCGGCAATTTCCGGATGGACCTGTTCTACCGGATCAATCTCGCCCGGGTGCGGCTGCCGCCGTTGCGCGAGCGGCCGCAGGACATCCTGCCGCTCGCCGAGCATTTCCGCGGGCGCTATTGCGCGCAGCTGAAGCGGCCGCAGCCGATGCTGTCCGAGGCCACGGTCCAGGCGCTGCACGCGTATCCGTGGCCCGGCAATATCCGCGAGCTGGAAAACGTCATGCATCTGGCGTTGCTCGTGTCGAACGGCAACCTGATCCGCCCGGAGCACCTGAAGTTCTCCGAGGCACTCGCAGGCTATGCGCAAGCCGACGCCGGCGCGGCGACGTTGCCGCAGGACGACATCCGCGCGGGCGTGCGCCGCCTGTTCCGCGCGCCCGGCGAAAGCCTGCTGCGCGACATCGAGGAACTGGTCGTCTGCGAGGCGTTCGAGCATTGCCGGTTCAGCCAGGTGCGCACGGCCGCGCTGCTCGGTGTCACGCGCAACACGATGCGCACGCTGCTCGCGCGCCACGGGCTGCTCAGCGAGCCGCGCCCGGAATCCGCATTCGACGACTGACTCGTCGCGGGGATCGGCGCTGTCGCCGTCTCGCCGTCCGGCGCGTCAAGACAGGCTGGCGCGTGCCAGCCGCGTGCGCACGCGCGGCAATACGTGCTCGCCCACGCGCGCCGCTTCCTCCAGGTTCGGATAGGACGACAGCAGGAAGGTATCGATGCCGAGTTGCCGGTATTCGTGGACGCGCGCGGCAACCTGATCGTAGCTGCCGACGATCGCGGTGCCCGCGCCGCCGCGAATCAGGCCGACACCGGCCCACAGGTTCGGATATACCTCCAGTTCGCGCAGCGAGCGCAGCGCGCCGCGGCTCAGCGCGGTCTGGCGCTGCTGACCGACCGATTCGTAGGCGGCAAGCTTGCGCTGTGCGTCGACATAGGTCTGGTCGGAAATCTCGTTCAGCAACGCGTCGGCGCGCGCCCATGCGGCGCGTTCGGTCGGGCGGGCGATCACGTGCACGCGCAGCCCGAAGCGCAGCCGACGGCCGTGCATCGCGGCCAGTGCACGCAGCCGCGCGATGCGCTCCCGCACGGCGTCGGGCGGCTCGCCCCACAGCAGGTACGTATCGGCCTGGCTCGCGGCCACCTGTTCGGCAAGCGTCGACGCCCCGCCGAGATAGAGCGCCGGCGGGGTCGCGAGCGGCACGCCGGCATGCGCGGGGTTCAGCATGTAGTAACGCCCGGCGACGGAGTGGCCGGCGCCCTGCCACAGACGCCGCAGGATCCGCAGGCATTCGGACGTGCGCTGGTAGCGCGCGTCGTGATCGAGAAAGTCGCCGAGCGCACGCTGGTCGTAAGCGCTCGAGCCGTTGACCGCGAACAGGCGCAGGCGAGCGCCGCTCATGCGCTGCAGGGTGGCCGCCTTGCGCGCGATCTGTTCGGGCTGCTCGAGGCCCGGGCGGAATGTCACGATCGACGCGATGCGGTGCGTTGCACGCGCGAGCTGCGCACTGACGAGCCACGGATCCTCGAAGCCCGCGGCCATCGGCAGCAGCAGGCTGTCGAAGCCGGCGGCCTCGGCCGCGCAGGCGACGCCGCGCAGGTATTCGGGCGTGGCCGGCCGATAGTCCTGCATGAAGGTCGGCGGGCGCGGCAGGCCGCTGTTGGCGAGATGCGGACCGTCGCCGTTGGTCGGCAGGAACCACGCGAAATCGACGCTCATGCGTCGCCTCGCCGGCGGCTTGCCCGACGCGCGACGCGCGCGCGTCGCACGTCGTCGAACCCGACCGTGCGCCGGAGCAGCGCATCGGCCGGCGGTGGCGCGAGGCCGCGCGCGCGATACGCGCGTTCGACGGCCGCCGCCACCGGCGGCGCGCTGGCCGGTACGAGCAGCCCGTCGCACCACGACGCGGCGAACGCGATTTCGCGCCGCTCGGCGACCGACCAGTAGACGGGAGGCCGCTGCGCCGCGAGATCAGGCAAACGGGCATGCTCGACGCGATAGTAGACCCCGCGATACTGCAGCGGAGAATCGGTTGCCCACAGTGCGCGCAGGAGCGACAGGAATTCGGCGCTGCGCGCGAGCCGCTGGTCGCGGTTCAGATGCATGGCGCGGTCGGTCGCGTCGACGTCCTGCGCGTCGGCTTCGCATGCGAGCAGCGCGCGGCCGCGGCTCAGCGACTGCAGGCTCTGCGCGAGATGGGCGGCGGCGACGGGCAGCATCGCGCCGGCCTGCAGCGTCACCATCACGCGCAGCGCCGGTAGCGCGTCGACGAGCGCCGCGGCCGCCATCCACGGGTCGGGACCGGTAGCCTGCGCGGGCAGCAGCACGGCGTTGCAGCCGGCCGCCACGCCGACCTCGGCAATCGCGATCCAGTCGGCGGCCGGGTCGGGGCGTGTGTCGTCGCAGCCGATGTTGAGCCGCAGCAGCAGACGCGGCGCGCTCATGCGGGTGCGTGCGCCGGCCGCCAGCCGAGCGCCGGCGCAATCGTTTCCGCGAGCGCGCGCAGCCGCGCCAGCGCGTCGTCGAGCGACGAGCTTTCCGATTGCACGACCGGCAGGAAATAGTCGGCGAACGGGAACAGCGCCGGGTCGCCGCGCAGGCTTTCGATCACGTCGTCCGGATGCCCGTAGTGGACGTTCAGCAGCCGCACGATCTGCTCGGGATCGGTCACGTCGGGATGGCCGCTCGCGGCGAGCCACGGGATATGGCGCACGACGTCGGGCGCCAGCGCGGCGAGCGCGGTGCGCCGGTCGCGTGCGGGAAACACCGCGCGCACCACGCCGATGCGCGGTGCCGGTGCGCCGGCGTGCGCGTATTCGCGCCAGGCGTCGAGATACGCGTGCGCGAGCGGCAACTGCACGGTGCGCGGATCGTGCACGGCGGTGCCGAGCAGCAGGCCGTTGCCGTGCCGTGCGGCGAACCGCGCGCCGTCGGGCGACGCGTGCGAATGCCACAGGCGCGCGCGCACGCCGGGCGCCGCGGGCTGCAGCACGAGCGGCGGCGCGTCGGCGGCGGCTGCGTGCGCGAGCGGGCGGCCCGCGAGCGCATCCTGCAAACGTTCGAGCGCGGTCGCGAAGCGCGCCTGCCGCGTGTCGACGTCGAGCCCGAACGCGGCGAACGCGTCGAGATTCGCGCCGCCGCTGCCGAGGCCGAGTTGCAGCCGGCCGCCCGCCAGCGCGTCGAGCACCGCCGCATCTTCGGCGAGCCGCAGCGGATCCTCGAGCGACAGCGTGACGATTCCCGTGCCGAGTTCGATGCGGCGCGTGCGTTGCGCGACGGCGGCCAGCAGCACGAGCGGCGACGGCAGCCGGCCGTATTCCGCGCGGAAATGATGCTGCGCGACGAATCCGCCGTCGAAGCCGAGCTGTTCCGCCGCGACGAACAGCGTTTCGAGCTCCGCGTAGACGCGGCGCGCGTCGCCGGTGCCGTGGACGTGCGTGAGGAAACCGAGCTTGAACGGCCGGCGCTCGGCCGGTGCGGGTGAGGACGATCGAGTCATGTCGGGATCGGATCGGAAGTGAGCGAAGCGGCTTCGGGGCCTGCCGAGGCCGGCCTCCAGCCGAGCGCCGGCGCGATCGCGCCGGCGACGGTCTCGAGCCGGTGCAGCGCGTCGCGCTGCGAGGTGCCGGCCGTCTGCACCTGCACGACCAGCTCGGTTGCGCCGGCCAGCGCGGGATCGATCTGAAGCGCGGCCGCGATGTCGGCGGGCGCACCGCGTAGTACACCGAAGCGATCGAGCAGCGCGGGGAGGTCGGCGTGCCCGGGCGCCGGTGCGCCGCCGGCCGCGGCCAGCCGCGCGGCGTACCGCAGGATGTCGGGGCCGATCGCCGCCTCGACGCCGGCCGCATCCGCGCCCGGCACGACCGCCCGCACGAGTGCGACACGGGGCGCGCCCGGATGAGCCCACGCGCGGCGATAGCGCGCCACGAGCGCCGCTTCGCCGTCCTGTTCCGGACGCGTGCGCGCGACGATCAGCCCGTGACCGTTGCGCGCGACCGCTTCGGCATCGCCGGTCGCTTGCCAGAGACGCGCGGCCAACGTGGGCGCGGGCGGTTGCAGCGTCGCCCCGGCCGGGGTGACCGGCGCGCCGTCCAGCGCCCGGCGCAACGCCGCGAGCGCGTCGGCCTGCAGCGCCGCGCGCGCACCGAAATCGCGGCCGAACGCGGCGAACACGTCCGCCTCGAAGCCGGCGCCGACACCGAGCTGAAGGCGGCCGTCGGCCAACGCGTCGAGCACGGCCGCATCTTCCGCGACGCGCAGCGCCGCTTCGAGCGGCAGCACGATCACGCCGGTGCCGAGCGCGATGCGCCGCGTGCGGCGCGCGGCGGCGGCCAGCAGCACGAGCGGCGACGGCAGCCGGCCCGTTTCGCTGCCGAAATGGTGCTGGGCCACCCACGCGCTGTCGAAGCCGAGCGCTTCCGCCGCTTCGATCAGCGCGAGCGTGTCGTGCAGCACGCGCGGCGACGAATCGGGCGCGTAGACGCGCGTCAGCACGCCGAGTCGGAACGGGCGCGTCATGCGGCACCGCCGCGGACCGGTGCGACCGTATCGCCGCGCAGCGACGACGGGCGCCGAAAGAAGGGCGGGCGCGGCAGGCCGAGCTGATCGCGCAGCGTCGGGCCTTCGTACTCGGCGCGGAACAGCCGGCGGCGCTGCAGTTCGGGCACGACGAGATCGACGAAATCGTCGAGGCCGCCGGGCACCCACGCGAACGCGATGTTGAACCCGTCGGCGCCGTACGACAGGAACCATTCCTCGAAGCGATCGGCGATGGTCTTCGGCGTGCCGGTGACGACACCGGCGCTGGCAAAGCGCTCGTAGAGCTGGCGGATCGTCAGGTTCTCGCGGCGCGCGAGATCGACGATCGACTGCTGCCGGCTCTTGCTGCGATTGCTCGGCGGCAGCTCGGGCAACGGTCCGTCGAGCGGATAACCGGACAGGTCGAAATCGCCCGCGTTGTCGGCGAGCAGCCGCAGTCCGAGCACCGGATCGATCAGGTCCTGCAACGCGCGCAGCTTGTCGCGTGCTTCGGCCTCGGTCGCGCCGACGATCGGCATCACGCCGGGCAGGATCTTCAGGTGCTCCGGCCGGCGGCCGTGACGCGCGAGGCGGCCCTTGACGTCCGCATAGAATGCCTGTGCGTCGTCGAGCCGGTGCTGTGCGGTGAAGATCACTTCCGCGCAGCGTGCCGCGAGTTCGCGGCCCGCCTCCGACGAGCCGGCCTGCACGAGCACCGGATGGCCCTGCGGCGCGCGCGCGACGTTCAGCGGGCCGCGCACGCTGAAGTGCGGCCCGTGATGATCCAGCACATGCAGCTTGCGGTGATCGAAATGCAGGCCGGCGGCCTTGTCCTCGATGAACGCGTCGTCTTCCCAGCTGTCCCAGAGCCCCGCCACGACGCGCTGGAATTCGTCGGCGCGCGCGTAGCGATCGGCGTGCGCGAGGTGCGGCGTCGCGCCGAAATTCGCCGCTTCGTCGGGCACGACCGACGTGACGAGATTCCACCCCGCGCGCCCGCCGCTCAGGTGGTCGAGCGACGCGAACTTGCGGGCGATGTGGTACGGCGCGTTGTAGGTCGTCGTCGCGGTCGCGATCAGGCCGATATGTTGCGTGACGGCCGCCAGCGCCGCGAGCAGCGTGAGCGGCTCGAAGGTGTCGGCGCGCGCGCTGCGGCGCAGGGAATCGATGTGGCTGCCCTGCGTCGCGACCACGTCAGCGACGAACAGCGCATCGAGCTTGCCGCGCTCGGCCGTCTGCGCCATGCGGCGGAAATGCGCGAAGTCGCGATTGCCGTTCGGCTGCGCGAGCGGATGACGCCAGCCGACCACATGGCTGCCGCCGCCGTTCAGCATCGCGTTGAGTTTCAGGGTGTCGGTGCGGCGCGTCATCCGGATGGATTCCTCAATACGTGTAGGTCACGCGTACGCCGACGGTGCGCGGCTGCCCCGCGGCGGCGACGTTCGTGCCGGGCAGGAAGAAGTTCTTCGTCAGGTCGTACTGGCGGTTGAACAGGTTGCGCGCCCACAGCGCGACGTCCCAGTGCCGGTCGGGCGACGTGACGGTCAGGCTCGCGTTGACGAGCCAGTAACTGTCGACCGTGTAGTTCGGGCCGAGCAGCAGCAATTGCGAATAGGCGTCGCGGTAGCTGTAATTCGTCTCCGCGCGCAGCCGGTAGCCGCCCGCGAGCCAGCTGTACGCGACCTGTCCGCCGTAGCTCAGGCGCGGGAAGCTGAGCGCGCTGCCGTTGTAGTCGGTGAACACGTTGTGGCCGCTCGCCGCCGACGCCTGCGTGTTGTACGTGACGAACGGCGACGTGTACTTGCCGCTCTTGTAGCCGACGTACTGCGAGATTTCCAGCCCGCGCACCGGCTGCCATTTCAGGTCGGTCTCGAAGCCGTCGATGCGCGATTTCGGCGCGTTGACGAACGTGCCGATCAGCGATTGCGAGTTCGGGTCGAAGGTGGCTGACAGCACCTGCTGGTCGCGATAGTCGTAATGGAACGCCGACGCGTTCCAGCGCAGCGAGCGCGTGAGGTCGCTCTTGAAGCCCACCTCGTACGCGGTCAGCGATTCGGGCTTGAACGGCGCGAGCGCGTTCGAATTGCCGGTGTTGTGCGCGGTGAAGCCGCCCGACTTGTAGCCGCGGCTGACGGTCGCGTAAAGCATCGTCGCCGGGGCGAGGTCGAATTCGAGGCCGACCTTGCCCGACGTGCCGTTCGACGTCAGCGACTGGTTCGCGTCGCCGCCCCGGAAGCCCGCGAACGGCACGAACGACGGCGTCAGCATGCCCGACGCGAAGCCGCGCAGTTCGCGCTTCTCGTGTTCCTGCCGCAAGCCGACGATGCCGCGCAGGCGTTTCGTGATGTCGTAGGTCGCCTGGCCGTAGACGCCGAGCGTGTCGACCGACTGCCGGTAGCGCGTGAGCGCGATGAAGCCGAGCCGGTCGCTGAAGTCGGAATAGAACTTCTCGTCGAGATCGTCGTGCGAGTAGAACAGGCCGGAGACCCAGCGCAGCCGCGTGTCGCCGCGCGACGACGCGCGCAGTTCCTGCGTGACTTCGTTGACGGTGTCGTCGAAGTACTCGTCGGAGTCGTGATAGCGGGTGGCGTCCCAGTCCGAATATTCGCGGCGGTGCAGGTAGTTGTACGCGGTGATGCTCTTCAGTTCGACCGGCCCGAGATTCCACGTCGCGGTCAGGTCGACGCCGCCGTTCACGTTGTCGCGCCCCGGCTTCGCGTCGGTCGACAGGCCCGTCGCGCGCGAAAACGCGGGGCTCACGCTCCAGCCGGTTTTCGTGTGATCGGCGTCGGCCGGGATCACCTCGCCGGTCTTGGACGACGTGTACGGCGTGAACAGGTAGAGCCCCGTGTTGTCGGACTTGTCGAATCCGCCGTGCGCGCCGAAGTGCAGCTTGAAATCGCGCGCGACGTCCCAGTCGAGTTGCGCGCGCGCGGCGGCGCTGTCGTGGTTGCCGAGCGTCTGGTTGGTCGCGCGGTTGTTCTGCCATGCGCCGAAGTCCTGCGTCGTGAACGCGAAGCGGCCGCGCACGCGATCGCTCAGCGGTCCGGACACGTAGCCTTCGGTCGTCAGCAGGTTGTGCGTGCCGTATTCGACGCTTGCGCCCGCCTGGAAGTCGCGGGTCGGCTGGTTCGTGATGAAGTTGACCGTGCCGCCCGTCGTATTGCGGCCGTACAGCGTGCCCTGCGGGCCGCGCAGCACCTCGACGCGCGCGATGTCGAACAGTTGCCCCTGGGTCTGGATCGGCAGCGCGTACGCGACGTCGTCGACGTTGATGCCGACCGTCGACGCGTTGTTCGACGTGTAGTCGTTGAAGCCGACGCCGCGAATCCGGAACTGCGGCTGGCCGCCGCCGAACGCGGGCTCGACTTCGACGCTCGCGGTCGCATGCTGCAGGTCGTTGACGGTCTCGACGTTCAGCGTCTTGAGGTCGTTGCCCGATATGACCGACATCGACGTGCCGACGCGCTGCGCCGATTGCCGCCGCCGCTGGGCCGTGACGATCACGTCCTTCAGCTGGGCCTCCGCGACCGGCGCGCCGCCGTTCGCGTGCGTCGCGCCGGACGCCGCCGATGCAGCCGGTGCAAGCGGGGCAGCCGCGGCCGCCGAAGCGGCGATCGGCGCCGCGGTGACCGCCGGCTGCTGCTGCGCATGCAGCGCCGGCGCGGCGGCCAGCAGCGCCGACGCGCCGAGGGAGGCGCTCAACATCGTGTATTTCATCCGTCTATCCCCAAATCGAAGCGTTGTTATGCGTGTGGTCCGGCGCGGTGCCGCGCATCGAGTCGATGGCGCCGCGGCTCGGCAGTGCGTGAGCGGGGCTTTGCAACAGGCGTGCCAATGGGCGCTCGGGCACGCCCCGCAACGGATGGGTGCCGAAAGCGGCGGCCGGACGACGCAGCGCGCGCGCATGCGTTCCAGTCGTTTTGCTGGAATTCCAGCAGCGCCGTCGCGCATCGCGCGGCGTGCTGCATTTGCGGCATCTCGCTGGAAATCCAGCGCGCCGCGCGCGGCGCGATGGCCGCACAGGCCGACGGGACCGCATTGGCATGGTGCTTGCTGTCGACGGAGGCCATGCACCCGTCCACGAGGATCTTCATGAACGCATTCACGTCTGCCGACACGCCGGCCAGCGCGCCGGCCCCGCTGTCCTCCCGTCCACCCGCGAGCCGCATCGTCGACGACGCGCACGCGCTCGAAACCGCGCGCCGGCTCGCCGACGAACTGTCGCGCGACGCGGCGCTGCGCGACCGCGAGCGGCGCCTGCCGTTCGCGGAGCTCGACCTGTTCTCGGGCAGCGGGCTGTGGGGCATCACGGTGCCGCGCGCGTTCGGCGGCGCGGACGTGTCGCTCGCGACGCTCGGCGAGGTCGTGCGAACCATCGCGCAGGCGGACCCGTCGATCGGCCAGCTGCCGAAGAATCACTTCCACGCGCTCGATGTGATCCGGCTGACGGGCGACGATGCGCAGCGCCGCAAGTTCTTCGGCCTCGTGCTCGACGGTGCGCGGATCGGCCATGCGGCGTCCGAGCGCGGGACGAAGAACGCGCTCGAGATCGGCACGCGGCTCTCGCGGCGCGGCGGGCGGCTCGTGCTCGACGGTCAGAAGTTCTATTCGACGGGCGCGCTGTTCGCCGACTGGATCGCGGTGCTCGCGCTCGACGACGACGGCCGCTACGTGCAGGCGCTGGTCGAGCGCGACCGGCCGGGGCTCGAGATCGTCGACGACTGGAGCGGCTTCGGGCAGCGCACGACGGCGAGCGGCACGCTGACGCTGGCGGGCGTGGAGGTCGACGAGCAGGACGTGGTGTCGATCCAGGCCGCGTTCGAGCGGCCGACGCTCGCGGGCCCCGTGTCGCAGTACCTGCACGCGAACATCGACGTCGGCATTGCGCGCGCGGCGCTGGACGACACGCTCGAGTTCGTGCGCACGCGCAGCCGGCCGTGGGCCGACAGCGGGATCGCGCGCGCGTCGGACGATCCCTACGTGATCCGCGACGTCGCCGACGTGCAGATCCGCCTGCTCGCGACCGAAGCGCTGCTCGACCGTGCGGCCGCGGCGCTCGACGCGTTGCCGGCCGAACTCGACGACGCGCAGGTCGCGCACGCATCGGTGCAGGTTGCGGCCGCGAAGGTGCTGAGCACCGAGCTCGCGATCCTCGCGACCAACAAGCTGTTCGAACTGTCGGGCACGCGCTCGGTGCTGAGCGAATACAACCTCGACCGTCATTGGCGCAATGCGCGCACCCATACGCTGCACGATCCGGTGCGCTGGAAATACCACGCGATCGGCAACTACGTGCTCAACCACGTCAACCCGCCGCGCCACGGTTACCTGTGATGACCGACACGCTCTCGACTCCATCGCCGTGGGTGCCGAAGGACCCGGCGCGGCGCCGCTATGCGCTCGCCGCCGCGTGGGCCGCGGCCGGGCTCGGCGGTGCGGCGCGCGTGTTCGCGGCCGACGCCGCGGCGGCGCCGGTGCGCGGCGGCACGCTGTCGCTGTTCGCGCAGCCGGAGCCGCCGTCGCTCGTCAACGCGCTGACGCCGCACGTCGCGTCGCAATACGTCGGCGGCAAGATCTTCCAGGGGTTGCTCGGCTTCGACCCGCAACTGCGCGCGGTGCCGGTGCTCGCGCGCAGCTGGCGCGCGTCGGCCGACGCGCTGACCTGGACGTTCGACCTGCAGCCGGGCGTGCGCTGGCACGACGGGCAGTCGTTCGGCGCGCAGGACGTGGTGGTCACGCTGAAGGACATCGCGCCGCAGGCGCTGCCGCGCACGAAGGTGACGTTCGACAAGTACGTCGCGTCGATCGACGCGAGCGGCCCGCTGCAGGTGACGATCCGCCTGAAGAAGCCGTACGCGGGGCTGATCAACCTGCTCGGCAGCGGGCTGCTGCCGATCCTGCCGGCCCATCTGTACCAGGGCAAGGACCCGCGCAGCAATCCCGCGAACCAGCATCCGGTCGGCACCGGCCCGTTCGTGTTCCGCGAATGGAAGCGCGGCGCGTACATCCGCGTCGCGCGCAATCCGGATTACTGGAAGAAGGGGCTGCCGTATCTCGACGGGATCGTATTCAACGTCGTGCCCGACGCGGCCGCGCGCTCGATCGCGTTCGAGCGCGGGCAGATCCACGCGCTGCGCGCGGGCGACGTCGACTACGCGGACATCGCGCGGCTCGCGAAGCTGCCGGGCGTCGCGATCACGACGCAGGGCTGGGAGCTGTTCACCGGGATGGCCTTTCTCGAGCTGAACCAGCGCAAGCCGCCGTTCGACAACGTGCTCGTGCGGCAGGCCGTGCTGCACGCGCTCGATCGCCAGTTCATCGTCGACCGTATCTTCTTCGGCTACGGGAAGGTCGCGAGCGGGCCGTTCGTGTCGTCGTCGCCGTTCTACGATCCGAACGTGCCGCGCTTCGCGTACGACCCGGAGCGGGCGCGCGCGCTGATCCGGCAGTCGGGGGTCGACGTCGGCAAGTTTCCGCTCGTGCTGGTCAACGGCGAGAAGGGCGGCGCGTGGGAGCGCGTGGCCGAATACACGCAGCAGGCGCTCGGCCAGGCCGGCTTCCGGCTGCGCGTGCAGACGACCGATGCGGCCGGCTGGTATGCGCGCGTCGCGAACTGGGATTTCGACCTGAGCTACAACTTCCTGTTCCAGAACGCGGATCCGGATTTCGGCGTCGCGCCGCTGTACCGGATCGACGGCATCTCGAAGGGCTCGCCGTTCGGCAACGTCGCGGGCTACCGCAATCCGCAGGCCGATGCGCTGTGGGACGCGGCCGCGCTGGACACCGATCCGGCCGTGCGCCGCGCGCGCTACGCGCAGCTCCAGACCACGCTCGCGAACGACGCGGCGATCGCGAACATCTTCGAGATGGTCAACCCGACGCTGTACCGGCGCAACGTCCACAACCTGCTGCGCACGGCCACCAGCGTGAACGACAGCCTCGAGGACACGTGGATCGGATGACGCGATGAACACGGCGCTGCGTTTGACGTCGACGGTGCTGCGGGGCCTGGCGGTCGTGCTGGGCGTGCTCGTCGTGAACTTCTTCCTGGTGCGGCTCGCGCCGGGCGACCCCGCGCTGATGCTCGCCGGCGACGCGGGCTCGGGCGATGCCGCGTACGTCGAGCGGCTGCGCGCGCAGCTCGGCTTGAGCCGGCCGCTCGTCGAGCAGTTCGCGCTGTATCTGCGCGATCTCGCGCACGTCGATTTCGGCTTCTCGTACCGCAACCAGCTGCCGGTGCTGCAACTCGTCGCCGAGCGCCTGCCCGCGACGCTGCTGCTGATGGCGGCCGCGTTCGCCGTGTCGGTCGTCGCGGGCGTGACGGCGGGGGCGGTGGCCGCGTACGGCGAGTCGCGCGGCGGTCCGTGGGCGCGCCGCATCGCGCGCGCGATCGGCGCGCTCGCGGTGATCGTCTATGCGACGCCGCTGTTCTGGCTGTCGCTGATGAGCGTGATCGCGTTCTCGGTGGTGCTCGGCTGGCTGCCGTCGTTCGGAATGGAAAGCGTCGGTGCCGGCTACACGGGATGGCGCCACGCGCTCGACGTGGCCGCGCACCTGGTGCTGCCGGCCACGACGCTCGGGCTCGTGTACGGCGCGATCTACGTGCAGCTCACGCGCGCCGCGATGCTGGAGGTGATCGAACGCGAGTTCGTGCGGACCGCGCGCGCGAAGGGCGCGTCCGAGCCGCGCGTGATGATCCGCCACGTGCTGCGCAACGCGCTGTTGCCGGTCGTCACGCTCGGCGGACTGCAGCTCGGGCAGCTCGCGGGGGGCGCGCTCGTGACCGAAATCGTGTTCGCGTGGCCCGGCCTCGGCGGGCTGATGTACGACGCGCTGCTGCAGCGCGACTATCCGGTGCTGCTCGGGCTGCTCGCCGTGGTCGCGGCGCTCGTGGTGCTGTTCAATGCGCTGACCGACCTGTTGTACGGGATCGTCGATCCGCGCATCGGCCGGCGGGACGCGCGATGACGGGCCGCTTCGTGCATCGTTTCGTGCGCGCGCGCGGCGCGGCGGCCGGCACGCTGTTTCTGGCCGTCGTCGCGCTCGTCGCGCTGAGCGCGCCGCTGTGGCTGCCGTCGCCGTGGCGCATGGCCGGCGAGCCGTTGCTGCGGCCGCTGCAGGCCGGCCATCCGCTCGGCACCGACATGCTCGGGCGCGACGTGCTGGTCGCGCTGCTGTGGAGTGCGCGCGTGTCGCTGTTCGTCGGGCTCGCGGCGACCGTCGCGACCTTTGTGCTCGGCGCATCGATCGGCGCGCTCGCGGGCTGGTGCGGCGGCTGGGTCGACCGGGCGCTGATGGCGCTCACGACGCTGTTCCAGACCGTGCCGCAATTCGCGGCCGCGGTCACGATCGCGGCGGTGCTCGGCGCGTCGCTCGAATCGACGATCGTCGCGATCGCCGCCGTGTCGTGGCCGGCGATCGCGCGGCTCGTGCGTGGCGAATTCATCGGGCTCGTGCAACGGGAGTTCGTGCTCGCGGCGCGGCTGGCCGGCGAGTCGCCGGCCGCGCTCGTGCGGCGCCAGATCCTGCCGCACGTCTGGCCGCCGCTCGCGGTGCTGGCCGCGCTGATGGTCGCGACCGCGATCCTCACCGAGTCGGCGCTGTCGTTTCTCGGGCTCGGCGATCCGTCGCAGATGAGCTGGGGCTTCATGATCGGCGCGGCGCGCAACGTGGTGCGCGACGCGTGGTGGCTGAGCATCTGGCCGGGGCTCGCGATCGTCGCGACCGCGCTCGCGATCAACCGGGTCGGCGAAGGGTTGCGCCACGCGTCGGCGCTTGCGGAGCCGGGGCGATGAGCGGCGCGCCGCTGTTGTCGGTCGAGCGGCTCACGCTCGCGTTGCCGGCCCGCGCGGAGCGCCGCGACGCGGTGCGCGACGTGTCGCTGACGGTCGCGCCCGGCGAGGTGCTGTGCGTGGTCGGCGCGTCCGGGTCGGGCAAGTCGCTGCTCGCGGCCGCGATCGCCGGCCTGCTGCCGCGCGGCGTGCGGCACGCGGCCGGGCGGATCGCGCTGCGCGGGCGGGACCTCGCGCACTGCAGCGACGCCGAATGGCGCGCGGTGCGCGGCCGCGACGTGTCGATGATCTTCCAGGAACCGCTCGCCGCGCTGAATCCGCTGATGACGGTCGGCGCGCAGGTCGACGAGGTGCTGCGCGTCCATCGCGTGCTGAGCGGCCGTGGCGACGGTGCGGCGCGCGCGGCACGCGTGACGGCGCTGTTGCGCGACGTCGGCCTGCCGGAGCCCGAGCGGCTGCGGCATGCGTATCCCGACGCGCTGTCCGGCGGCCAGCGTCAGCGCGTGCTGATCGCGATGGCGCTCGCGCTCGAGCCGGCCCTGCTGATCGCGGACGAACCGACCACCGCGCTCGACGTCACCACGCAGGCGCGCATTCTGGCGCTGATCGAGCAGGCAGCCCGTACGAAACGGGCCGGCGTGCTGCTGATCACGCACGACTTCGGCGTGGTCGCGCGCGTCGCCGATCGCGTCGTGGTGTTGCGCGATGGCGAGCAGGTCGAGAGCGGTCGCGCGGCCGACGTGCTGCGCGCGCCGCGCCATCCGTATACGCGCGCGCTGCTCGATGCCGTGCCGCACGGTCGCGTCGCAGCGCGTGCCGTCGCCCGCGGCGGCGTGCCGCTGCTGGACGTGCAGGGCCTGCGCAAGCACTATGCGTCGCGCCGCGCGTTGCCGTTCCTGCCGGCGCGCGGCCGGCGCCGCGTCGACGCGCTGGTCGACGTCGGCTTCGCGCTGCATGCCGGCGAGACGCTCGGCATCGTCGGCGAATCGGGTTCCGGGAAGTCGACGCTCGCGCGCGCGCTGGTGCGGCTCGCGCGGGTGGATGCGGGGCGCATCGTGCTGCGCGGCGAGCACGATCTCGCGCGCCTGGCCGACCACGCGTTGCGGCCGCTGCGTCGCGACGTCCAGATGGTGTTTCAGGATCCGTACGCATCGCTGAACACGCGTCAGACGATCGCGCAGATCGTCGCGACCGGCCTGCTCGCGCACGGTGTCGGCCGCGCTGCGGCGTATCGGCGGGCGGCCGAGCTGCTCGCGCAGGTCGGCTTGCCGCCGGATGCACTCGACCGGTATCCGCACGAATTCTCCGGCGGGCAGCGCCAGCGCATCAGCCTGGCACGTGCGCTGGCGCTCGATCCGTCGATCCTCGTGGCCGACGAAATGGTGTCGGGGCTCGACGTGTCGGTGCAGGCGCAGGTGCTCGAACTGCTCGCGTCGGTGCAGAAGCGCCACGCGATGGCGATCGTGTTCGTCACGCACGACTTGCGCGTCGCCGCGCAGATCTGCGACCGCATCGCGGTGATGCAGGCCGGGCGCATCGTCGAACTGGGCGATACCGCGCAGGTTTTCGGCGCGGCGCGCCATCCGTACACGCGTGCGTTACTCGATGCGATGCCGGTGCTGCCGGCGCGCGTGAGCGCGACCGGCACGCAGGACGGCAGCGCGCACGCCCATCGAACCAACGAGGAGCACTCATGACGTCCGATTCGAACTTCGCGGTCGCGGCTTCCGCGGTCGTGGCCGGTGTGCCGGTCGAGGTGCGCGCGGGGCGCACGCTGAGCGTCGCGCATCGCGCCGCGCCGCGCGGCTCGCCGCATGCGGGGACGGTGCTGTTCTTCGCGCACGGCGGCGGCGGCAACAAAAACCAGTGGCGAGCGCAGTGGCGCACGTTCGCCGATGCGGGCTACGAACTCGTCGCATGGGATTTCCTCGGTCACGGCGACAGTCCGCGGCCGCCCGCGCGAAGCGGCGCCCATCACGGCGACGAAACGCTGCGCGACTATCTCGCGCTGTTCGACCGCTACAAGGGTGCGCACAACGTGCTGGTCGCCCATTCGCTGGGCACGGGAAGCACGCTCGCCTTGCTCGAGCGGCTGGCGGTGCTCGGGCGGCTGCACGAAGCGAGCGGTGCGCTGCTGCTCGGCACGCAGCTCGCGCGCCCCGTGACGCGGCCGCCGGCGTTGCCGGGCTGGCTGCTCGAATGGATCAAGCCGGTGTTCGCGCGGCGCTTCCGGCGGCTCGCATGGCATCCGCAGGCCGACCCGGCGCTCGTCGCTTACGAGTCGCGCGTCGCGCGCCGCAACCGGATGACGACGTTCCAGGTCGTGCTGCGCGACGCGCCGTGGCCCGATGCGGCGCGGCTGGCCGCGCTCGACTTGCCGGTCGCCGTGCTCGCCGGCGACAGCGACGGCCTGACACCGCCCGCCGGCGGACGCGCGCTGGCCGACGCGTTGCCGAATGCGTCGTTCGGCGTGCTGCCCGACTGCGGCCATCAACTGATGCTCGAGCGGCCGGATGCGGTCGGCGCCGCATTGCGTGCGCTGCTCGAGCGCACCGTGCAAGCGGCGCCCGTCCGATGAGCGGCCGCCGAAGAACCATGAAACAGCAGCCGGCCCGGAATCCGGGCAACGGCTCGTGAGGAGGCAGTCGATGTCTGAAACCGGATGTTCGCTGGATCGGGATGATCATTTTGTCTACGTGTCCGCCACGGACCCGCTCACCCGGCCGCTCTTCGACGAGCTGGCGCACGAGTACAGCAGCCGCTACGCGGCCTATATTCCCGAAGAGGAACTCGGCAAGGAGCTGGTGCGCTATCCAGGCGAAGCGTTTGCGCCGCCGCAGGGCGCATTCCTGCTGCTGCTGAGAGACGGGCGGGCCATCGCCGGCGGCGCCTTCATGCGCCATCACACCCCCGCGACGGCGGAGTTCAAGCGCATCTGGGTCAGCCGCGCGCATCGCCGCCAGGGGCTCGCGCGGCGCGTGCTGGCCGAGCTCGAGGCGCAAGCTGCCCGGCAAGGCTACACGCGCGTGCATCTGGGCACCGGGCCGCGGCAACCCGAAGCGGTGGGCCTTTACCGGTCCTCGGGCTATACGCTGCTGTCGTCGCACGATTTCGGCGAGGACGCGCCGCCCGGCGTATTGTTCGAGAAGTATTTGCTGCCGGCCCGGCATCCGGCCAGCCACGACTGAATCGATGATTCACGACGAGCCGCACGCGTCCGTGCACGCCGATCCGGCGAAACCCGTCACCCTGGGCCGGCCCTCCGGCGTGACCGGGTGGGCGGTGCGACGGCGCGCTGCCGGAAGCGGTTCGACCGACGCGGGCGCCCGCGCGAGCATCGTGCTGGGCATCTGCGTCGCGATGGGCTTCACCACGCTTCTCGATCAGGCGATTTTCACGCTGGCGGTGCCGACACTCAGGCGTGAACTGCATGCGTCGACAGCCGAAATTCAGCTGATCACGTCGGTCTATTCCATTGCGTTCGGCATCGCGCTCGTCCCGGCAGGCCGGCTCGGCGACGTGATCGGGCGCCGCCTGCTGTTTCTGGTCGGGCTCGCGATGTTTTCGGGTTTCAGCGTGCTGGGCGGACTGGCGGATGACGCGCGCACGGTGATCGTCGCGCGCGTGCTGCAAGGGCTCGGTGCGGGGATGATCAATACGCAGATCTTCGGCTTGATCCAGGATCTGTTCAAAGGCGCGGCGCAGGCCAGGGCACTCGGGCGATACGCGTCGGCGGGCGGTTTGTCGGGGCTCGCCGGACCGATTCTCGGCGGGCTGATTCTTGCGTCGGTTCCGCCGGATCTCGGCTGGCGGCTGCTGTTTCTCGTCAACGCGCCGTTCGGAATGGCCGTGTTCTATCTGGCGCTTCGGCATCTGCCGCGCCACCGGTTGTCGGATGCCCGGTTTTCGATCGATCCGGTCGGCCTGGTTCTGCTGTCCGCGGTCACGCTCGCGCTGATGCTCGCCACGCTGGTCGGCGGCACCGGCATACCGCCGCGACGCGTTTGTCTCGTGGTCGCGATGGCCGAGTTGCCGCTGTTTCTGGCGTGGGAGGCGGTGTATCAGCGGCGCGGCGGCACGCCGATTCTGTCGCGCGGTCTGCTCGGGTCGGGCGGGTACGTCCTCGGCACGCTCGTGGCGATGTGCCAGTTCGCGGCGGGCGTGACCCTCGGGATGGTCAGTGCATTGTTCTTTCTCGACGGCTTGCATCTCGATCCGCTGCTGTTTGCCGCGCTGTCGATTCCTGCCGCGCTGGCCTCGATCGCATCGACCATGTGGAGCTGGCGATTCGTCGCGCGCTTCGGCCGTGCCGGGACGGTGTGCGCAATCGCGTGTTATGCGCTCGCCGTCGCCGCGCAAGGTTTGGCGACCGAGTACTTCACGGTTCGCTGGATCGTGTTCGCGTATCCCGCGATCGTCCTGCTGCAGGGGTTCGCCAGCGGCCTGATCCATGCGCCGAACCAGGCCATGACGCTCGCGGAGATCGGCCAGGATCAAGGGCGTGGGCTGGCTGCCGGGTTTCTGCAGTTGTCGCAGCGGCTCGCCTGCTCGATCGGCATGTCGTGGGGAACCGGCGTATTCCTGGTGCAGGCGTCGTCTTCGGCCGGTCTGGCCGCATACCGGGATGCATTCGTCGAAGTGTCGGTGCCGATATTGCTGCTGGTGGCCGGCGCATTCGCGGCAGCGTGTGCGGACTGGATGATCAGGCACGCGCGTGATGCAGCCGGGTGAGTTGCGTGGCGAATCGCATTTGCCATGCAGTCTCGAATTTACGATACGGAATCCTGATTATGTGTATCTGTGTGAATAACGTTTTCGAAAATGCTTGGTTTGAGCGCGCATGGTTCGCGCGCACTATTGCAGGATGCGATGCGCGGCAACAAGCGTGTCGAACGAATCCGCCGATCCCGGCAAATCAGAGGCAGATGACTCGAAGCATCTGGCGTATCAGTGACTGACGAAGTAATCGACACATCCCCGCTCGACCTGCTCGCGTTGCCCATGTTCGACGAGTTGTCGGTCGAATATTCCACGCGCTACCAGGACTTTCGCGCGGTGCCCGCGGAAGTCGTGCGTGACGAACTCCTGACCTACCCGGCGGCGCTGTTCGCGCCACCCGATGGCGCTTTCATCCTGATTCGACGAGGTGACGAAGTCGTGGGCGGCGGTGCATTTCAGCGCTACGACGACACGACGGCCGAACTCAAGCGCATCTGGGCGCATTCCGGCGCTCGTCGCCAGGGCGTCGCACGCCGCGTGGTGGCCGAGCTCGAAGCCCGTGCGTTGAAGCAGGGATACCGGCGGGTTTATCTCACGACCGGATTTCGTCAACCGGAGGCCTCGGCGCTCTATCTCGGCACCGGCTATGAACCGCTATACGACCCGGCGATCGCACCGGAAGTGCATTGGCGACTGCCTTTTGCAAAAGACCTGCTCGAGCCCGGTCGTATCGAACATTTGCAGGATCTGAAGCCGGACAGGCCGTTGGGTCGGCCGTTCGGTGCATGACGCATGAACACTTCCACGGGATACCGAAAAATGAATCGTCGTCGCGGAATCGGCCTGGCTTTGTCCGGTGCGTTTGCGGTGGTGGTAATGGGGGTTGCCGGCATCGCGCAGTCGGCGACGTCGTTCAACCTGAGCCCCGATCAGCATGATCGCCCGCGCGTCGCGCCGGATGCGGAGGCGATCAAGTTGATCCCGGAGAACTTCCGTTTTGCCGAGAAGGGCGTCTTGACCGTCGGGATCGCGGTGGCATTTCCACCGATCAGTGCGTACGCAACGGACGCGAAAACGATCGTCGGCGCCGATCCCGATCTCGCCCAACTGGTTGCGGACGAACTCGGACTGAAGCTCAAGCTCGTGCCGCTCGCCTGGGCGGACTGGCCGCTTGCCGTCGCGTCCGGCAAGGTGGACGCGGTGCTGTCGAACGTGACCGTGACCGAAGCGCGCAAACAGAAATTCGACTTCTCGACCTATCGCCGCGACGTGCTCGGTTTCTACGTCGAGCAGAACAGCCCCATCAAGCAGATTCGCGAGCCCAGGGATATCGCCGGATTGCGCGTCATCGGCGACTCCGGAACCAACCAGGAAAAGATCCTGCTGGCCTGGGACAAGGAAAACGTCGCACACGGGCTGAAGCCGATTCACGTGCTGTATTACGAGGATCCGTCGGTGCGGACGCTGGCGCTGGTATCGGGGCGCGCCGACGCGATTTTCAGCGTCAATGCCGCGCTGGTCTATCAAGCGAGCCAGGGTGTGAAGATCAGGCAGGTCGGCACGGTCAGCGGCGGGTGGCCCCGCACGGCCGAAGTTGCCGTCACCACCCGCAAGGGCGGCGGACTTGCCGTGCCCATTACCTACGCCATCAACGACCTGATCCGGAACGGCAAGTACCGCGAGGTGCTGGGCCGCTGGAATCTCGACAGCGAGGCGATCACGAAGGCCTCGACGAATCCTCCGGGGCTTCCCGATCTCTGATCGGGTCATGAGCGGCCGAAGCACGGCCGTCATGCGGAAAGAGTTTTGAGTAATCGTATGGACTACTACTAAAAGGCCGCGTGTAGCGTGCCTTCAATCGGCAAAGAACGGAGAAATCATGCGGCACACACAGGGCGAGGGGGTCTCGCCGAAGACGCGCAGGACGGTGATATCGGTGGCGGTTGCGGCAGGCGTTTTTCATGGCGCGGCCTGGGCGCAGGAAGCGGGAGCGGGGGACGGAGCGGCGGCGGTCGCGGCGCCGGCCAGTCGTGCGGTCGCGCCGGCATCGTCGGCGTCGGCCGCGTCGGACGGCAAGGTACAGGTTCAGGACCGGGTCGTGATCACGGGTTCGCGCACGGAGACGCGTGCGAGCAAGAGCCTGACGCCGATCGACGTGATCGGTGGCGATCAATTGCGCGCGACGGGGCAAACCAACCTGCGCGACGCATTGGTGAAACTCTCGCCATCGATCACCCGGACCTCGTACTCCGGCGACACGGGCGTGTTGACCGATACGCTGTCGCTTCATGGCCTCACGCCCGACCACGTGCTCGTGCTGGTGAATGGCAAGCGCCGCCATACGACGGCCAACATCACGCTCGACCCGGGCCTGAACCAGGGCTCGACCGGCGTGGACATCGATACCATTCCGGTCGGCCTGATCGACCACATCGAAGTGCTGCGCGACGGTGCGTCCGCGCAGTACGGCTCGGATGCGATCGCGGGCGTGATCAACATCATCCTGAAGCGCAATGCGCGCGGCGGCGAGCTTGCCACGACGAACGGGCAGACCTACTCCGGCGACGGTTTCAAGACGAGCGAGTCGGCCACGATCGGCCTGAATCTCGCCGACAAGGGCTTCGTCGACCTGAGCGCCGGGTTCGACCGGCAGAACCATACGATCCGCACCGGGCCGGACGATTATTTCGGGCGCTTTCCGCAAGGACAGGGCTACTACAATCCGATCCTGGGCGACCCGGCCAGTTCGCGCGAGACGGTCGGCTTCAATGCCGGCTACTACCTCGGCGACGAGGTCGAACTCTACGGGTTCGGCACTTACGCGCACCGGAACGGCGATGCGTACCAGAACTTTCGTCCGCCTTTCGTGCTGCCGCAGGTCTACCCGAACGGCTTCGTGCCGGTCGAAACGATCAACGAGAACGACTACTCGGTGACGGCGGGGATCAAGGGAAAGAACCTGTTCGGCTGGGCGTGGGATTTCAGCACGACCTACGGCGGGGACTACAGCGTGTTCGGAATGCGCAATTCCGCCAACACCGGGTTGTACGCGGCATCGGGCTATACGCCGACCACCTTCCACCTGTCGACCGTCAGCAATACGCAGCTGACCAACAACCTCGATTTGTCGCGGGCATTCAATGTCCCGCTGCTGCCGGCGCCGCTGAATGTCGCCGTGGGCGTCGAGCAGCGCCGCGAAACCTATACGATCCGCAATGGCGAGCAGGCGTCGTGGATCGACGGCGGCTCGGCTGCGTTGCCGGGCCTGGCGCCCGTCAGCGCGAGCGACATCTCGCGCAACGTGATCGGCACGTACATCGATTTGTCGACTTACCTGACGCCGAAATGGCAGGTGAATCTGGCGGGCCGCTACGAGCACTACAACGACGTCGGCGACACCACCAACGGCAAGATTGCCACCCGCTACCAGTTTTCGCCGGCCATTGCGGTTCGGGGCAGCGTCAGCTCCGGCTTTCGTGCGCCGTCGCTGGCGCAGGAGTCCTATACCAGCGTGACCACGTCGCCTGCTTCCGTGGGCGGCATCCTGGCGACGACCTCGCCCGGCGCGCGCCTGATCGGTGCGCAGGCGCTGAAGCCTGAAGCGTCGACCAGCTACAACTTCGGGCTGGTGCTCAATCCCGTGCGCAACCTGCAACTGACGATCGATGCGTACCAGATCAACATCCGCAACCGGATCGTGCTCGGCGGAACCGCGTCGGGCGCGGCGGCCATCGCCGCGCTCGAAGGGGCGGGGCTGACGGTTCCGGGATCGGTGCCGGTGTCGGCGGTCAGCGCGAGTTATTTCACCAACGGTGCCAATACGCGCACGCGAGGGATCGATCTGGCGGGCACCTATCACACCGGCTTCGGCCGGTACGGGCAGGTGGACTGGGACTTCGGGGTGAACCTGAATACGACCTCGGTCACGCACGTGGCGAACGGGTCGAACGGCAAGCCGTCGCTGAACGCGCAGCAGATCGCATCGCTGTCCACGACGACGCCGAAGAACAAGATCATCGTCGGCGGCACCTGGCGCCTCGACAAGTGGGCCGTGACGCTCCACGAGACGCGTTACGGGAAGACATCGGGAGAAGCGACCTACATCGTCGGACCGAACGCGTTCTCGACCTCCCAGTTCGTTCACTTCGAGGAGGCCGCACGGTATGTCACCGATGTCGAGGTGCGCTATGACGTGACCAAGAAATTCCAGATCGCGGCCGGCGCACAGAACCTGTTCGACGTCCGCCCGAGCAAGCTGCCGTACGAGGCGCAACTGGAAGGGATCCAGTACAGCGGCGGCAGCACGATCGGCGTCAACGGCGGTTTCTATTATCTGCGGGCACGCTATCTGTTCTGATCGATCGGCCATATTCATAGAAGAAATGACCGTAACGGGCAGATGATCCGTTATCCATAATGAATGATCTGTCCGGCATGTTCCGCTGTATCGGCACCCGTCCGAGGCCGTTCCATTTCGGCGGGACGACCGACTTACCAGGTTGAGCTTCATGTCTTATTCCCTTTCGATTCTCGACAAAAGCCCGATCGCTGAAGGGGCGAGCGCGCATGACGCGTTGAACTTCACGATCGCGCTTGCGAAGCGTGCCGAAGCGCTCGGCTACAAGCGCTACTGGATTGCGGAGCACCATGGCGCACCAGGTCTTGCGAGCTCGGCACCGGAGATCATCGTGTCGCATTTGCTTGCGCATACGTCGCGGATTCGCGTCGGCTCGGGCGGCGTGATGCTTCAGCATTACAGCCCCTACAAAGTCGCCGAATCGTTCCGTGCGCTGGCTTCGCTCGCGCCGGGACGTGTCGACCTGGGCGTCGGCAAGGCGCCCGGCGGGCTGCCGCTCACGACGCGGGCATTGCAATGGTTTCACGACAAGGCGAAGAAGCCCGACTTTGCCGGGCAACTCGCCGAACTCGATGCGTTTCTCGGCGACGGCGTCGCGCCGGACCACCCGTTGGCCGGGGCGGTAGCGTTGCCGGTGCCGCCGGAATCGCCGCAGCGCATCCTGCTGGGCGGTAGTCCGGAAAGTGCCGAACTGGCTGCCCGGCATGACTGGCAGTTCTGCTACGCAGGCCACTTCAACGGCGACATCGGCAATATCGAAAGGTCGCTCGACGTCTATCGCGGCGCGACGGGCCGCGTGCCGCTGCTCGCCCTGTTCGCGGTCGCCGCGCAATCGTCGGAGGACGCCAAACGCCAGGTCGGCGCGTTGCGGATCTTCAAGCTGCGCTTCGGCAATGGGCAGAGCGTCAACCTGCCAAGCCTGGAGGCGGCGGCCGATTTTGCGCGCCAGACCGGTGTCACCGACTATCGGATCGACGAGTTGCGTCCGCAGGTCGCGGCGGGCACACCGGACGAGGTGCGTCGGGAACTGGATGCGCTGCATGAGCGCTTCGGCATCGACGAGTTCGTCATCGACAACCCGGTGGCGGACTATGCCAAGCGCCTCGCCTCGATCGAGGCGCTGGCAGGTCTCGAGCAGCCGGTCGGCGCTTGACGGCGCCTGGCTGCCTTTTCATTCTTCAGACCGCGGATTCGAACATGACCCAACGCAACCTCACTTTCGGCCTGATGCTGCATGGCGCAGGCGGCCATATGAATTCGTGGAAGCATCCGGCCGGCCCTGCCGATGCGAGCGTGAACATCGACTTCGTCACCGGCATCGCGCAGAAGGCCGAAGCCAACGGCGTGGCATTCGTGTTCGTCGCGGATGGCCTTTACATCAACGAGAAGTCGATCCCGCATTTCCTGAACCGCTTCGAGCCGATCTCGATCCTGTCCGCGCTTGCGACGGCCACGTCGAAGATCGGGCTGGCGGGCACGCTGTCCACGTCGTACAGCCATCCGTTCACGGTGGCCCGCCAGTTCGCGTCGCTCGACCTGATCAGCGGCGGGCGCGCCGGGTGGAACGTCGTGACCTCGCCGCTCGAAGGCTCGGCGAAGAACTACGGCGGCGCACATCCGGATCACGCGCTGCGTTACGAGATCGCCGACGAATACCTGCAGGCGGTGCAGGGCCTGTGGGACAGCTGGGACGACGACGCGTTCGTGCGCGACCGCGCGAGCGGCCGCTTCTTCGATCGCGACAAGCTGCACCCGCTGAACCACAAGGGCCGTTTTTTCGAGGTGGCCGGGCCGCTCAACATCCAGCGTTCGCCGCAGGGGCAGCCGGTGATTTTCCAGGCGGGAGCGTCGGATGACGGTATCGCGCTGGCCGGCAAGTATGCCGATGCCGTGTTCACGCACGCGCCGTCGCTGGACGAGACGCGCGCATTTGCCGAGCGCGTGCGCGAGAGCGCGGAGGCGCACGGCCGCGCGCGCACCGACGTGAAGATCTTCCCCGGTATCGGACCGATAGTCGGTGCGACGCGCGAAGAAGCCGAGGAGAAGTACCGCGCGATTCGCGATCTGCTCACGATCGACGAGGCGCTCGCTTATCTCGGCCGCTTTTTCGAGCATCACGACTTTTCGCAGTATCCGCTCGATGCGCCGTTTCCGGAGCTGGGCGAGCTCGGCAGGAACAGTTTCCGTTCCACGACCGATCGCATCAAGGAAGAGGCCAGGCGAAACGGGTCGACGCTCAGGGAGGTGGCGCTCGACGTGGCAACGCCGAAGCCCGGGTTCATCGGCACCGGCGAGGCGGTCGCGGACGAACTGATCCGCTGGTTCGATGCGGGCGCGGCCGACGGCTTCATTCTCGGCTTCCAGGTGCAGACCGAAGGGCTCGAGGATTTCGTCCGTTACGTGATTCCCGCACTCGAGGCACGGGGCCGCTACCACCGTGCGCTACCGGGCGCCACGCTGCGGGACCATCTCGGCCTGCCGCGCCGCGCGAGCCGTTACGCAACCGCAGAGACTGCGTGACGGATCGACATGACATGCGCAAAGGCAGCGTGATGAACGATATTTCCAGGATTGCCGGTCATGCACCCTTCGTGGCCGAAGGCACGTCATCGGCGCCACCCGACTACGCGCAATACCGGGTCGTTCCTGCCCGCAATCCGGCAAGGACGCTCGGGACCGCCGCGGCGGTCGTGCTGATCGCTGCCGTTCTCTATTCGGTGCTCGACAACCCGCACTGGGGCTGGAAAGTCTTTGCGCAGTGGTTTTTCTCCGAAGCCGTGCTCGCGGGGCTCGGGCAGACGCTGTTGCTGACGGCGCTCGGTGCGGTGCTCGGCTTCGCGCTGGCCGTTCCGCTCGCGCTGGCGCGACTTTCACGCTCGCCGCTGTTGTCCTCGTGCGCGTGGGCATACGTCTGGCTGTTCCGTTCGATTCCGACCATTGTCCTGCTGCTGTTGCTGAACAATCTCGGCTATCTGTACGACACGGTCAGGCTCGAGATTCCGTTCACGAACATCGTATTCCTGCACGGCCCGACCACGGATCTGATCACACCGTTCATGGCAGCGATCCTCGGGCTGACGCTGACCCAGGCCGCGTTTGCGGCGGAAGCGATCCGCGGCGGCATCCTGTCGGTCGACCACGGGCAGCGCGAGGCCGCGGCGGCGCTCGGCCTGCCGCGCGCGCGGCAGACCTGGCGCATCGTGCTGCCTCAGGCGATGCGGGCGATCCTGCCTGCCGCGTTCAACGACGTGATCGGACTGGCGAAGGGGACCGCGGTCGTCTATATCCTCGCGATGCCGGATCTGTTCTACACGGTCCAGATCATCTACCACCGCAACCTGGAAGTGATTCCGATGCTGATGGTCGCGACCGTCTGGTATTTGGTGATCCTGACCGTATTGTCCGCGATCCAGGTTCATATCGAACGCCACTATGCGCGCGGTGCGACGCGCGACCCGGTGGCCGTGTCGCCGGTTTCCGCATTCCTGCTCAAGGGTTTCCGTTCGGTCGAGACGCTGCTTTCCCCGGCTGCGGTGGCGGGCAGTCAGCCGGACGCCGCCGCGGCGGCGGGCGTCGAGGCGACCGGTTGGGCGAAACAGCGCGTCGGCGCAGCCGTCGGCATTCATCGCATATCGAAGCGCTTCGGGGCGCAGAAGGTACTCGACGACGTTTCGCTGGCCATCCCGTCCGGGAGCGTGACGGTCATTCTGGGGCAGTCGGGCTCCGGCAAGTCGACGCTGCTGCGCACCGTCAACCACCTCGAGCGTGTCGACGAGGGCTTCATCGACATCGACGGTGAACTGGTCGGCTATCGCCGCGACGGGCGCACGCTCCACGAACTCAAGGAACAGGACATCCTGCGCCGCCGCGCCGAGGTCGGCATGGTGTTCCAGAGTTTCAACCTGTTCCCGCATTTGACCGTGCTCCAGAACGTCGTCGAGGCGCCGGTCGCGGCCGGCCTGCCGCGCGAACGGGCGGAAGCGGAAGCACGCGCGCTGCTCGCCCGCGTGGGTCTCGCCGACAAGGCCGATGCATGGCCGCGTCAGCTGTCCGGCGGGCAGCAGCAACGCGTGGCGATCGCCCGCGCGCTCGCGCTGAAGCCCAAGGTGTTGCTGTTCGACGAGCCGACTTCCGCGCTCGACCCGGAACTCGTCAACGAAGTGCTCGACGTGATTCGTCAGCTTGCCCGTTCCGGAACGACGCTGATCATCGTCACGCACGAGATCGGTTTCGCGCGCGAAGTGGCCGACACGATCGTTTTCATGGACGGCGGACGCATCGTGGAGTCGGGGCCGCCGTCGGCGGTGCTGGCGGCGCCATCGCATCCGCGTACGCGCGAGTTCCTGTCCAGGGTGCTGTCGTAGCCATGTGCGGGTCTCCCGGCTTGCGGCCGGCACGACATGGCATCGACACCGTGGCAAATGACGAAGGATGAAAAAGTGAGCAACGGACGAATCGATCACATTGCATTCCTCACACCGGGGAATTATCCCGACGAGGACGCAGCCGCCGGATTCGAGCGGACGCTCGAACTGTTTCGCGTCGGCGAGGCGCTCGGTTACGACAGCGCCTGGGTGCGGCAGCGTCACCTCGAGCGCGCCGTGTCCTCGGCCGCCACGTTTCTCGCGGCGGCCAGCCAGCGGACGAGCCGGATCGGGCTCGGCGCGGCGGTGATCCAGATGGGCTACGAGAATCCGTTCCGACTCGCCGAGGATCTGGCGACCGTGGACGTGCTGTCGAACGGCCGGCTCAATGTCGGACTCAGCGCAGGCGCACCGAATCACGGCGCGCTGCTGGGCGAGCGGCTGTTCGACACCGATCCCGACCTGGTCGACTTCTCGCACGCACGGGTGGCTCGCCTGCGTCGCAATCTCGCCGGCGACTGGCTCGGTGACGACGACACGTTCGTGGAATCGGCCGCCGGCCGGGTACGGCCGCGGGTGAGCCCGTATGCGCCCGGTCTGACGGACCGGCTCTGGTATGGGGGTGGTTCCAGGCGCTCGATCGAGTGGGCCGCCAGAAACGGCTTCAACTTGCTGATCGGCAATCTGACCACGGGCGAGGGGACCGACAGTTATGTCGACGCCCAGCTCCGGCAGCTCGAGCTGTACCGCCGTCACTGGAGCGAAGCCGCCGCACCCCGTATCGCGCTGGGCCGGGTGATCGTCCCGACCGACAGTGCAGATGCGCGGGAGCGTGAACGCTATCGGGCGTTTGCCGACGCGCGCCATGCCCGCACGCTGGCGCCGCAGGGCGAACGGCGCACGCTCTTCGCACCGGATCTCGTCGGCACCTCGGACGAGATCGTGGAGCGGCTGCTTGCCGACCCCGTGGTTGGACAAGTGCGGGAACTGCGCCTGGAATTGCCTTACGACCTGCCGTTCGAGCGTTACCGGCAGATTCTCGACGATTTCGTCACGCGTATCGCCCCGGCACTCGGCTGGCGTCCGGCCGACCGGCGAGAACCGGTCGCGGCCTGACGGGAGCGACACGACATGCGTCGGGCGGCGTGCGTGACCGGAATCGGCGACGGGGCGGATACGGCCACGCGGGCCGGGACCGTCTCGCCGCCACGCACGCGGGCGGTGACGCGCCGGCGAATCGCTTGCACCGTCGTCCGCGCACCGGCTCGCGGATGTCACGCGGCGCCGAACGCCCGACCTTATTGCCATTGGACTGAACATGACCAGCGCCTCTCAAACCCGACTCGCGGCAATCGGCCGTCCGCGCCAGTTCGGCAACAAGCGGACCCATCCGGTCCGTCGCTTCGGCGGTATCGCGATCGCCATCGGCCTGCATCTCGTCCTGATCTGGGCGCTGGTGAACGGCCTGGCGACCCGGGTCGTCGAGATCGTCCAGCAACCGATCGAGACCCGCATCATCGTGCCGGTGAAACCGCCGCCGCCCCCGCCGCCGAAGCCGGTCGAGAAGGTCGTGTCGAAGCCGCGGGTGGCGCCGCCGCCTCCGCCGTTCGTGCCGCCGCCCGAGGTGCACGTGCAGGCGCCGCCGCAGCCGACCATCACGCACCAGGCCGCGCCGGCCCCGAGCGCACCCGTGCACGAGGCGCCGCCCGCACCGGTGCCTGCGCCGGCGCCGGTCGCCAGGCCGGTGAACCAGGAGGTCGGTGTCGTCTGCCCGAACTCGGACGAAGTCCGCTCGTCGATCGTCTATCCGCCCGAGGCGCAGGACAACAACATCACGGGCGATGTGACGGTCGAGTTTACGGTGGACCCGGACGGCCGCGTCACGAACCTGAGGCTCGCGCAGCCGGCCGACCCGGTGCTCAACCGAGCGGCGCTCAGTGCGGTCAAGCGCTTTCGCTGCATTGCGCAGGGGCAGCCCGTGCGGGTGCGGGTACCGTTTTCCTTCAATCTGAATTGATGCCGGCCACACGCCGTTCGACCTGGCCGGCTTCACGAATCGACACACGACGTATACGGATGGAGTCCTTATGAAAAAGCGCTTTCGCGCCGCGCTTGCGGCAAGTCTGATGATCACCGCCGGCATCGGCGGCACCCTGGTCGCACCGCGCACCGTGCTCGCACAGGAAGCAGCGGCATCGGCGCCCGGCCGGGCGGCATCGGGCGCGGCACCGACCGCGGCGGCACCGGCTGCCGCCAGTGCGGCCGATCTTTCGGTGCCGCCGCCCGCGCCCGCGACGTCGGCAACCGTCGAGAACCCGTATGGCCTCGGTGCCCTGTGGGCAAACGGCGACTTCGTGGCCCGCTTCGTCCTTGGGCTGCTCGTGGTCATGTCGCTCGGCAGCTGGTACATCATGATCACCAAGTTCCTCGAGCAGGTGCGGGCAAACAGCCGCGCGAAATCGGCCGACGAGCAGGTCTGGAATGCGCCGACGCTGGCCGAGGGCGCAGCCCAGCTCGATGATGCGTCGCCGTTCCGTTTCATCGCCGAGAACGCGATCGAGGCCGGGGAGCATCACGACACGGCGCTGCTCGATTCGGTCGATCGCAATACCTGGATCGACCTGAACATCGAGCGTTCGATCACCAACGTGTCGAACCGGCTGCAGGACGGCCTCGCGTTTCTGGGCACCGTGGGATCCACGGCGCCGTTCGTCGGCCTGTTCGGCACGGTGTGGGGCATCTATCACGCGCTGACGGCCATCGGCATCGCCGGCCAGGCATCGATCGACAAGGTCGCCGGCCCGGTGGGCGAGGCGCTGATCATGACCGCGATCGGCCTCGCCGTGGCGGTACCGGCCGTGCTCGGCTACAACTTCCTCGTGCGCCGGAACAAGTCCGTGATGGAGCGCGTGCGCGACTTCGGCGCACAGCTGCATACGGTATTGCTCGCGGGCGGCCGGCGCGCGGCCGGCAGCAGCGCGACGCCCGCGGCACCGACGCCGCAGGCGCTGGCGGTTCAGTCGTGAGGGGAGGCTGTCATGGCGATCAGTGTCGGCGGTGACGACAACGGCGAGGTCATCTCGGCGATCAACACGACGCCGCTCGTGGACGTGATGCTGGTGCTGCTGATCATCTTCCTGATCACGATCCCGGTGGTGACCCATACGATCCAGGTGCAATTGCCGAAGGAGCGGGTCCTGCCGCTGCAGACGCAGCCGAAAAGCATCGAGCTCGCGGTGAACCGGCAGGGCGACATCTTCTGGGGCACCGAGCATGTCGACCTGCAGACGCTGGTGGCGCGGCTGAAGGACGTATCCGCGCAGACGCCGCAGCCGGACGTGCACGTGCGCGGCGATCAGGCCACGCCGTATCAGTACATCGGCAAGGTCGTGACGGCGTGCGAGCGGGCCGGGATCGGCAAGCTTTCCTTCATTACTCAGCCCCCCGCACGGGGCGGCTAGGGAGTTCGAACGATGGGTATGAACGCAGGTTCCGGCGCGGGCAGGGACGAGCCGGACGTGATGGTGGACATCAACACCACGCCGCTGATCGACGTGATGCTGGTGCTGCTGATCATGTTGATCATCACGATCCCGATCCAGATGCATTCGGTGAAGATGAACTTGCCGGTCGGGAATCCGCCTGTCCCGCCGCATCCGCCTCAGGTGGTGCAGATCGACATCGGCGCGGACGGCTCGGTCAACTGGAACGGCGCGGCCGTGCGGGGCGGGGCGGCGCTGGACGCGAAGTTTCGCGAGGTGGCGGCCGAGGCGGAGCAGGACGAGATCCGGTTGCGCCCGGACAAGGCGGCGCCTTACCGGGCGGTGGCCGAAGTGCTGGCGTCGGCCCAGCGCGAAGGGGCGACGAAGATCGGGTTGATCGGCAACGAACAGTTCATGCAATGAGTCGCGCGGAAGGTTCGTCGAGTGCACGGGTGTCGGAGCGGGGCGGCCGAGTGCCGATCTTCAGGCAAGCGACGTTTCCCGCACCGCCGTACCGATGAAGACGAAGCGGATGAAGCGGAACAGGAAGCGTAGTTTCTTACAACGTCAGTACAACCAATGAAAGCGATATCATGAGCGAAGCGCAGGCAGAGCGGGCGAACGGGCGTTCCAGGCGGATTCATCTTGGCGCGACGATCCACGGACCCGGTGGACATTACGCGGGATGGCGGCACCCCGACGCGGTGATCGACGCAAGCATCAACCCGGACTTCGCGAAGAACGTGGCCCGCCAGGCCGAGGCGGGCAAGTTCGATTTCGTATTCGTGGCGGACGGCCTGCATATCAACGCGAAGTCGATTCCGCACTTCCTGAACCGGTTCGAGCCGCTCACGCTGTTGTCGGCACTGTCGGCCGTCACGGAGCGGGTGGGGCTGGTGGGAACCTTGTCGACGTCCTACAGTGAACCGTTCACGGTTGCCCGGCAGTTCGCGAGCCTGGATCACCTGAGCCGGGGGCGAGCGGGCTGGAACGTCGTGACGTCGCCGCTCGAAGGTTCCGCCCGGAATTTTTCGCGCACCGCGCATCCGGAGCATGACGAACGTTACCGGATCGCCGACGAATATCTCGAGGTCACGAAGGGGCTCTGGGATTCATGGGAGGAAGACGCGTTCGTGCGCGACCGCGCGAGCGGCGTGTTCTTCGATCCGGCCAAGCTCCATACGCTCGATCACAAGGGCACGTATTTCTCCGTCGAGGGGCCGCTGAACGTGGGGCGTACGCCGCAGGCGCGTCCCGTCCTGTTCCAGGCCGGTGCGTCGGATGCGGGCAAGCAGCTCGCGGCGAAGCATGCGGATGCGGTTTTCACGCATCACGACACGCTGGCTCAGGCGCGCGATTTCTATGCCGATCTGAAGCACCAGGTGAGCGAGGAGGGCAGGCATCCCGACGACCTGAAGATCTTCCAGGGCATCGGCGTGATCGTGGGCGCTTCTGCCGAGGACGCGGAACGGCAATACCAGGAGAGCCTGACACTGATCACGATCGAAAGCGCGCTCGACCATCTCGGCCGGTTTTTCGAGCATCACGATTTCGGCCAGTATCCGCTCGACGCGCCGTTTCCGGAAATCGGCGACCTTGGCAGCAACAGTTTCCGCAGCGGGACGGACGAGATCAAGCGCAATGCACGCGAGCGCGGCCTGACGCTGCGCGAGGTCGCGCTCGAGGCCGCTGCGCCGCGCCCGCGTTTCATCGGGACGCCGGAGCGCATCGCGGATGGTTTGCAGGAATGGTTCGAGGCCGGCGCGGCTGATGGTTTCATCGTCGGTGGCGGGACGCCTTCGGCTTTCACCGATTTCGTCGAACAGGTGGTGCCGATCCTTCGGCAACGCGGCCTGTTTCGTGCCGAGTATCGAGGAACGACCTTGCGCGACCATCTGGACGTCACTTACCCGCGTAATCGCTACGCGGCGGCATGAAACGCCCCGGGACCTGCTTGGGCGGCCGGGTCGTGCGACACGGCCGTCACGCAAGGCCCGGCCACGCGCACGACGACGCGCTGCCGCTCATGCCGCGCGGGCGTGCCGGTTCGGCGGATACGGCAGCCCGAGATGCTCGCGCAGCGTCGCGCCTGCGTAATCGCGCCGGTACACGCCGCGCTCCTGCAGGATCGGCACGACCCGGGCAGCGAATTCGGCGAACGCGGCCGGCGTGCCGCCGCGTACGATGAAGCCGTCCGTCGCACGCGCGTCGACCCACGCCTGCAACCCGTCGGCAACCTGCTCGGGCGTGCCCGCGAAGCTCGGGCGCGGCGTGGCGGCCTCGAGCGCGACCTCGCGCAGCGTCAGGCCGCGTTCGGCGGCGTCGCGCTTGATCGAGTCGGTCGTGCTGCGGAACTGGTTGCTGCCGAGGTCGCCGAGGTCAGGAAACGGTGCATCGAGTGCGTACTGCGAGAAATCGTGGTGATCGAAGTAGCGGCCGAGATAGTCGAGCGCGTTGTCGATCGTCACGAGCCGCGCGGTGTCCTGGTATTGCGCTTCCGCGTCGGCCGCCGACGCCGCGACGATCACGCTGATGCCCTGGAACACCTTCAGGCTGTCGGGCGCGCGGCCGCGCGCGGCGAGCCGTCGCTGAACGTCCGCGTAGAACGCCTGCGCGAGCGGGATCGTCTCCTGGCGCGTGTAGATGGCGTCCGCGTGTTCCGCCGCGACACCCTTGCCGTCGTCCGATGCGCCGGCCTGGAACAGGATCGGGCGCCCTTGCCGCGAGCGGCCGATGTTCAGCGGGCCGGCCACCGAGAAGAATTCGCCGACATGATTCAGCGTGTGCAGCTTGGCCGGATCGAAGAACACGCCGCTTGCCTTGTCGCGCACGAATGCATCGTCTTCCCACGAATCCCAAAGCCCTTTCGTCACCGTCAGGAATTCCGACGCGATCCGGTAGCGCAGCGCGTGCTCCGGGTGTGCGCCACGCGAGAAATTCTTCGCCGAACCTTCGAGCGGCGACGTGACGACGTTCCAGCCAGCGCGGCCGTCGCTCAGATGATCGAGGCTCGAGAACTGCCGCGCGACGGTGAACGGATCGCTGTACGACGTCGACAGCGTGCCGACCAGCCCGATCCGCTCGGTGACGAGCGCGAGCGCCGACAGCAGCGTGAGCGGCTCGAAGCGGTTCAGGAAGTGCGGAATCGACTTCGCGTTGATGTGCAGCCCGTCGGCGACGAACAGCAGGTCGAATTTCGCGGCTTCCGCCTGTCGCGCGAGCGTGCGGACGAAGTCGACGTTGATGCTCGCGTCGGCGACCGCATCCGGATGGCGCCACGCGGACATGTTGCCGGATGCGCCCTGGATGATGGCGCCGAGATGGATCTGGCGGGTAGTAGTGTGGATCGGTTGACTCATGGTGGCGGTTCGGTGAGGACGGGCAAGGTTCATGCGAGCGCGGCGAGCGGCGGCGCGGCATGCGCGCCGGCCAGCGGCGGCAATGTCGGCAGCGCATCGAGCAGCGATGCGGTGTACGGGTGCGACGGCGCGCCGAACACGCGCTCGACCGGGCCGCTTTCGACCACCCGGCCGCCGCGCATCACGAGGATCCGGTCGGCGACGTGATGCACGACGCCGAGATCGTGCGAGATGAACAGCATCGCGGTGCCGTGCTCGGCCTGCAGATCGGCGAGCAGGTCGAGCACTTGCGCCTGGATCGACACGTCGAGCGCGCTGACGGGTTCGTCCGCGACGAGCAGCGCCGGGTTCGACGCGAACGCGCGCGCGATCGCGACGCGCTGCCGCTGCCCGCCGGACAATTCCCGCGGGTAGCGGTCGATGCAGCCGGCGCCGAGTTGCACCTCGTCGAGCAGTTGCAGCACGCGGCGGCGGCGCGCATCGCCGCGGATACCGGCTGCGTCGAGGCTTTCGCCGACGATCTGCCCGACCGAGTAGCGCGGGTCGAACGAGCTGTACGGGTCTTGCGCGATCAGCTGCAGCCGGGCGCGCCGCGCGCGCCGTGCGGCTTCCGGCACACCGCTCCACGGCTGGCCGTCGAGCGCGACGGAGCCGCTGTCCGGCTCGACGAGCCCGAGCACGATGCGCGCGACCGTGGACTTGCCGGAACCCGATTCGCCGACGATGCCGAGCGTCTCGCCGCGTGCGAGCGTGAACGACACGCCGTCGACTGCGGCCGGCGCGGTGCGATCGCCGTAGCGTTTCGTCAGCGCGTCGACGGCCAGTACCGGTGCATGCGCATCGATACGCTTCGGCGGCAGCGGAACGCGCGCGGCAGTCGCGAGCCGGAACCCGCGCGATGCCGCGGTGGGAATCGCCGCGAGCAACGCGCGCGTGTACGGATGCGCCGGCGCGGTCAGCACGTCGCGCGCCGGCCCCTGTTCGACGACCTGGCCGGCGCGCATCACGAGCACGCGATCGGCGAGCTCGGCGACGACCGCGAGATCGTGGCTGATCAACAGCACCGCGTCGCCGGCATCGCGACGCGCGCGCAGCAGCGACAGGATCTGGCGCTGCACGGTCATGTCGAGCGCGGTGGTCGGCTCGTCGGCGATCAGCAGCGATGCGCCGCCCGCGATCGCGGTGCCGATCAGCACGCGCTGCCGCAAGCCGCCGGACAACTGGTGCGGATACTGCGGCAGCCGCCGCTCGGGGTCGTCGATGCCGACCGCGCGCAGCAGGTCGGCGCTGCGCGCCGCGACGTCGCGCCCGCGCGTGTCGCGCAGCGCCTCGGCCACGAGGTCGCGCACGCGCCACAGCGGATCGAGCGACACCAGCGCGTCCTGCAGCACGTAGCCGATCCGGCGCCCGCGTATCGCGCGCCAGTCGCGCTCGCGATGGCCGCGCACATCGGCGCCGGCGATCTCGAAGCGTTCGGCGTCGAGCACCGCGTTTGGTCCGTTCAGCCCGACGAGGCTGCGTGCGGTAACCGACTTGCCGGAACCCGATTCGCCGACGAGCGCGACGCATTCGCCGGCATGCACGGCGAGCGCGAGCGGCCCGACGACGGGCTGCGTGCCGTGCGCGCCGCGAAAGCCGATCGTCAGGCCTTCGATGCGGACCAATGGTGCGGCGCGCGTCGGCGTTGCCGGCGCAGTGGATGCAATCGTGCTCATGCTGCCTCCCGGCGCTCGAAGCGGGCCTGCCAGTAGCCGCCGAGCGCATTCACGGCGATCACGGCCGCGGTGATCGCGAGGCCGGGCCACACCGCGATCCACCACGCGTTGTACAGATAGTTGCGGCCCTCGGCGAGCATCAATCCCCATTCCGCCGCGGGCGGCTGCGGCCCCATGCCGAGGAAGCTCAGTCCCGACGTGCCGATGATCGCGGTGCCCAGTCCGATCGTCGCGAGTACCGGAACCTGCGCGATCGCGTGCGGCAACACGTGCCGCCACACCAGCACCGCCGGTGCGAGGCCGAGCGTGCGCGCGTGCTCGACATAGCCGGATGCCGCGACGACGAAGGTCTGCGCACGCACCACGCGTGCGAAGCGCGGCACCGACGCGACGCCGAGCGCGAACACGAGATTGACCGCGCCGGGGCCGGTGAACGAGATCAGCATCAGCGCGAGCAGCAGGTCGGGGAAGGCGGACACGACGTCGAGCACGCGCGTGATCAGCTCGTCGAGCCAGCCGCGCGCGAGGCCGGCGAACAACCCGAGCACGGTGCCGAACAGGGTCGCGACGCCGATCGCGGCCGCGCTGATCGACAGCGAGTAGCGGGCGCCGTACACGACGCGCGAGAAGATGTCGCGGCCGAGCTGGTCGGTGCCGAGCCAGTGCCCGGCGCTGCTGCCGAGCTGCGCGGACAGCGGATCGGCCGCCAGCGGGTCGTAGTGTGCGAGCCATCCGGGTGCGACGACGGCAACCACGTTCAGCAGCAGATAGATGGCGGCGAGCGCGAGGCCCGGGTGGCGGCGCAGCCAGCCGGCGGCGCCGGATGTCGCCGGGGCGCGCAACGTGAGATCGACGGGCGTGGACATCGAAGCCTCCGGTTCAGCGGGCTGCGCGGCGATCGCGCAGCCGGGGATCGATCAGCAGGTACAGCAGGTCGACGGCGGTGCTGAGCGCGACATAGATCGCCGCGGACAGGATCGCGATCGCGAGGATCACCGGCATGTCCTTCGACAGCACGGCGTCGACCGTCACCTTGCCGAGGCCGGGCCGGCCGAACACCTGTTCGGTGATCACCGCGCCGCTCAGCAAGCCGCCGACGAGCCAGCCGGCGAGCGTGACGGCCGGCAGCGCCGCGTGGCGCAGCGCATGGCGCACGCGCAGCGCGAGCCCGCCGATGCCCCACGAACGCACCGTGAGCGCGTACGGTTCGTCGAGCGCGCGCTCGATGCCTTGCCGCAGCACGCGGCCGATCACCGCGCCCTGGGCGAGCCCGAGCGACAGCGCGGGCAGCACGAGCGACGCGAAGCCGCGATCGCCGGCCACCGGGAACAGCTTCAACGTGAAGCTGAACACGAACAGCAGCATGATGCCGAGCCAGAACGAAGGCGTCGACGCGAGCAGCAGCTCGACGCCGGACGCGGCACGCCCGGCCCAGCGGCGGCCGGCGGTCAGCACCGCGAGGCCGACCGAGAACGCGATCGTCACGACGAGCGCCGCGCCCGTCAGCTTCAGCGTCGGCCACAGCTGGCCGAGCACGAGCGGCGCGACATCGGTGTTCAGGATGTACGAGCGGCCGAACTCGCCGTGCAGCACGCGCCACAGGTAGTGCGCGTATTGCAGCGGGAGCGGTTCGTCGAGTCCCCATTCCTGGCGGATCGCCGCTTCGATCTCCGGCGTGCTCAGTTGCTCGCCGATCAGGATGCCGACGATGTCGCCCGGTGCGAGATGCACGGCCGCGAACGACAGCGTGACCGCGGCCCACAGCACGAGCGCGCCGGTCGCGAGTCGCGTCGCGACCGGCGAACGCGGCCAGCGGCGCCAGGCGGCCGGCGGTCGTGCGGCCGGCCGCGCGTCCGGGACGGGGACGGGAGCGGAAGGCGAAGGGTTCATGTGAAATCTCCTGTCGGTTCGGCGCGGTGTGCGGGGTAATGCGCTCGACGCGCGCCCGCTTACTTCTTCACCCACACGTCGTACGGGTTCTCGGGCATCTGCGCGAACGAGCGGAAGCGCAGCCCCTGGACCGCCTTCGCGGCGGCGATCTGGTCTTCGGGCTCGTACAGCGGCACCGCGTACGCCTGCTCGTTGAGCGCGAAGTGCTGCAGCTCGCCGTACAGCTTCTTGCGTTCCGCGACGTTCTGCGTGCGCGCGGCCGCCTGCAGCCAGCGGGTCAGCTCGGGCGCTGCGGCACGGCTGTAGTTCAGCGCGCCGCCGCGATCGACGGGCAGGTAGTGGCCTTCGATGTCGATGCCGTCCGGCGGCGTGTTCGAGTTCGCGATCGAGCCGAACTTGCCGCTCTTGCGCGCTTCGACGTAGGTACCGTCGTCGACGTACTGGATCTTCAGGTCGACGCCCAGTCGTTGCCGGGCTTGCGCCTGCAGCGCCTGCAGCAGCACGTCGCGCTGGTCGCGCACCGTCGCCTGCGCCTGGATCACCGCGATCGTCAGCCGTTCGCCGTTCTTCGTGCGGTAGCCGCCGCTGTCGCGTGTGCTCCAGCCGGCTTCATCCAGTAGCTGGTTCGCGAGCGTAGGGTTGTTGCCGTAAGTCTTTTCGATCGATGCGACATAGAACGGATCGATCGGCGACGTGATGCCCCATGCGCGCGTGCGTTCGCCACGATAGATCGACTGCACGATGCCGCTGGTGTCGAGCCCTTCCAGCAGCGCACGGCGCACCTTCACGTCCTGCGTGGGACCGTACGCGACATTCAGGAACAGCGAATAGGGCGTGCCGGTGTTCAGCGCGCGGCGGTAGGTGAAATCGGCGTTCTTGCGGATCAGCGCCGCGTCGTTGCCCGACACGCCTTCGATCACGTCGACCTGGCCCGACAGCAGCGCGCCGGTGCGTACCGACGATTCGGGCAGGAACCGGTAGACGACCCGGTCGAGATACGCGGGGCCCTGGTGGCCCGCCGTCGGCGGCGCCCAGCGATAGTCGGGGTTCTTCGCGAACTCGATTTCCTGCCCTTTCACGTAGCGGCGCAGGATGAACGGGCCGGTGCCCGCGATATCGGTGCCGCCCGACTTCAGGCTTGGCCGCTCGAACGCGTTCGGCGACAGCAGCGGCAGCCGGCCGGCGAACGTCAGGAACGGCGCATACGGCGCGTCGAGCGTGATCGCGACCGTGCGCTCGTCGGGCGTCTTCACGTCCGCGACGTGCGAGATCAGCCGCGCGAGCTGGCTGCCGGCCGAGTACGACAGTTCGCGCGCATTCAGGAAGTTGCGGGCGACGGCCTTCGCGTCGAACGGCGCGCCGTCGGTGAACTTCACGCCGTCGCGCAGCGTGAACGTGTAGGTCTTGCCGTCGGCGGAAACCTTGTAGCCGGTCGCGAGCCACGGCACGTAGCTGCCGTCCGGCTTCTGCACGAGCAGGCTTTCGTACGCGTTGCGCAGCAGCAGCTCGACCTTGTCCTGGCCGTTCAGTTGCGGGTTCAGCGTGCGCGGCTCCGTCTCGACGCCCCAGGTCAGCGTGCCGCCGGAGACGGGCGTGCCCTGTGCGAAGGCCGCGTTCGGCAACGCGAGCGCGAGCAGCAGCGCGGCCGAGGCGGTGCGGCGCGAAGCGCGGAGAGTGGAATCCGGAGATGCGAATGTCATGCGTGGAAGCCTTTCACGAAGGAGGTAGCAGGGGGTGGTGTGCGAAGCCCGGCAGACGGGGCGTCACGCGTTCGCGTGGAGCGGCGCGCCGTGCGCGTTGGTATCGTCCGCCGCCAGGTCCGGACAGAGATCCGGGATCAGGATTTTGCGCAGCCAGACGAGCGGCGTGCCGAGCGCGTTCGTCGAGCGATCGAACGGCACGTAGCCATTGCGTTCGTAGTACGGCTGCAGCCACGGATGGTTGGTCGCGGTCGCGAGACAGGTCGCGGGTGCCTTGACCTGCGCCGCGAGGAACTGCGTCTCGACGTGCGCGAGCAGCGCGTGTCCGAACCCCCGCCGCTTGAGCGCGGGTGCGACCGCGAACCAGTGCAGGAACGGATACGGCGTGCGATGGCGTTCGCCGGATACCCACGGAAACCGCACGGTCAACGTGGCCGCGAGGGCCGGACGGCCTTCCGGTGTCACGTGCTCGAGCACGAACGTGGTTTCGCGCGCGACGGTCTGCGCAACGCGTTCGATCGGCGAGCGCGTGATCGTGAAATGCACGCCCTGCGGCACGAGCGGCGCATACGCATCCTGCAGCAGCACATAAAGGGCCGGCACGTCGGCGGCGCCGGCGACGCGGATCGTATCGGTCATCGCGCGGTGCCCTCGAAGTCTGGTTGCCGTGCCGTCGTGCGCTCGCGCGAACCGCGCGCATCGGGCTGGTGCCGCGCCGACGCCGCGCCGCGCTCGTCGGCCGCCGCGCCGGCCAGCAGCCGCAGCGACGCAATTCGCGGTGCGGCATCGGCGAGCGGCGTGTCGACGATGAATTCGGCAACGCCGTGGCGGCGATGCAATGCATCCAGTTCGTGCAGCACGTCGTCGCGCGTGCCGTGCACGATCCGCGTTTCGCGCGGGTCGATCCGGTGCGGGCCGCCGCCGGCCTGGCGGATATAGGTGTGCGCCTGCTCGAGGCTGCCGACATTGACGGCGGGCGTGTCGCCCACCTGCACGCGAAAGCCCTGATGTCCGCTCGCCAGCTGCGTGGCCGCGTCGCGGGTTGCCGCGACGATCGCGGAGACCGCGAGCAGCGGCGTGTGGCCGCCGGACGCGCTTCGATACGCGTCGAACGCGCGTTCGAGATCCGTTGCGGACGCATTCAGATGCGACGCATAGACGAACGTCCAGCCGAGCCGTGCGGCGAGTTCCGCACTTTGCGCGCTCGCACCGAGCAGGAACGGTCGTGCGGGTACGGGCGGCAGCGGCGTCGCGTGCGGTGTCGTGCTGTCCGCGTCCGATGCGTCCGATGCGTCGTGCTGTGTACCGTCGTGTCGAAGATGACGATTCAGCGCGTCGGCCAGATCGGCGAACGACGCGCGCCGTGCCGGATCGTAGCCGGCCTGCAGCGCGCGCGTCGACAGCGGCAGGCCGCCCGGCGCCTTGCCGATACCGAGATCGACGCGGCCCGGCGCGAGCGACGCGAGCAGGTTGAAGTTTTCGGCGATCTTGTACGGACTGTAGTGCTGCAGCATCACACCGCCCGAGCCGACGCGGATGCGCCGCGTATGCGCGAGCACGTGCGCGATCAGGATCTCCGGCGACGGGCACGCGAGCGCGGCGGTGTCGTGATGCTCGGCGAGCCAGTAGCGGTGACAGCCGGCGGTGTCGGCGAAGCGCGCGAGCGATACACTGCGCGCCAGCGCGTCGGCGGCCGTTTCTCCCGGCGCAACCGGGCTCTTGTCGAGCACGCTCACGCGGAACGGCAACGCGGACAGAGCGGACGGAGCGGACAAATCGGAGTTGGAGCGGATGGCGTCGAACGTCATGATGAAGCGACCGGCGCGAGTCGAAGCGGCCGGATCAACGGGTTTGGCATGCCGAATTATTTTGCGCCGCCGTTCGCACGGTCAAACAATCAAGAAGAATATCGAAAGCCGAAAATATTCGTTCCGGCCGACCGGGGCGCTTGCGTTATGGTCGGTGGCTGCGCGCCCCGCGGCGCGTTCCCGGCGCATGCAGGACGGTCCGGCGTGAGCGTGCTCGCCGTCGCGATGCCGGCATGCGGCCGCCGATCAAACGGAATCACGAGGAGTGCAGATGAACGATCCACGCGAACGAAACGCGGCGCGCAGCACACGCCATCGCGCGACGAGCGGAGCCGCGTCATGAGCGGCGCACGCAGACGACTGAAGACGCTCGTCGGCGCGGCGAGCGTGCTGTACGCGCCCGGCGACCCGGATGTCGCGCACGGTGTGCGACGCGCGGCGTCGCTCGCACGCAAGGCGGAAGCCGAGAAGATCACCGGCCTCTTTACCGCCGACCTGCTGCAGGCCGATGCGGCCGGCCTCGCCGGCACCACGGGCAGCCAGGAGCCGATCGTCGCGCTGGCCGCGCTGAGCCAGGCGACCTCGGCGATCGGGCTGGTCGCGACGGTATCGACCACGTATCACCATCCGTACAACCTCGCGCGGCTGATCGGCACGCTCGATCACGTGAGCGGCGGGCGGGCCGCGTGGAACGCGGTCACGTCGTCGGTCGGCGAGGAGAATTTCGGCGATGCGGCGCTGCCCGACCCCGAACGGCGTTACGCACGGGCGGCCGAATTCGTCGAAGTCGTCAACGCGCTGTTCGATGCGAACGATCCGGGCGCGACGCGGCGCGCTCAGGGCGGCGGTATTTCGGTCGACCCGCACAAGCTCGGCGCGATCGACTACCACGGCGAGCACTTCCAGGTGCTGGGGCCGCTGAACGTGCCGCCGTCGCCGCAGCGCAGGCCGGTGCTGTTTCAGGCCGGGCAGTCGGCCGCCGGCGTAGCGCTTGGCGCGCGATACGCGGAGGTCGTCTACACGTCTCAGCCGACGCACGACGATGCGCGCGCGTTCGTCGCCGCGCTGCATCGGCAGGCCGCCGCGTTCGGCCGTGGCGACCGGCTGCCGCTCGTGATGAACTCGTTTCATTCGGTGATCGGCGAATCCGATGCCGACGTCGCGCGACGGTTGCGCGACAAGCATGAACGCATCGATTACGAACAAGGCAGGCTGAAGCTCGCCGACATGCTCGGCGGCGGCGTCGACCTGCGCGACCTGCCGCTCGACCAGCCGTTGCCGGGATCGCTGCTGCCGGCCATCGACAGCGTGCATCGCCGGCGAGGGCGGGTTGCGATCTTCGTCGGCTATGCGCGCCAGCGGCTGACGCTGCGCGAGCTGATCGTCCGCGCCCAGGAGACCGGCCACTGGTTCGTCGCGGGCACGCCGGAGCAGCTCGCCGACGCGATCGAGGCGCGCTATCGCGCGGGACTCGTCGACGTGCTGTCGCTGCACGGGCTCGGCCAGGCGGACCAGGAAGACCTGCTGCTCAACGGCTTGCTGCCTGAATTGCGGCGTCGCGACCTGCTCGATACCGACTACGTGGGCGGCGATTTCCGCGCGAACCTGGAGCTGCCGGCTTTGCAGCGCGAAACGGCGCTGGCGTGAGCGGGCGAACGGCCGAACGGTGCACCGTGCTTCGCGTTCGGCGGTGCGCCGTTGCGCCATATCGCGCGATCAGATATCCATCGAAAAAATAACCATTTGGTACACGCTTGCGCGCGCATTACAGTCTGGCCTCCTGCCGGCTGCGACGCCGGTCGTTTCGACGTTATTTCAGAAATGCGCCACATGAATCGTTTGATGCGTTCCAGGGTCCGCCGTGCCGCGGCCGCGCTGTTCGTGCTCGGCCTCGTGCCGGCTTCCCATGCGGCCCAGCCGACGTTGCGCGTCGGCATCGACGCCGAGTCGTATCCGCCGTTCTTCTCGAAGGACGCGGCCGGCAAGTGGAAGGGCTGGGAAATCGACGTGCTCGATGCCGCGTGCGGCAAACTGAACGTGCGCTGCGAGCTCACCGACATTGCGTGGGACGGCCTGATTCCGGCGTTGCAGAACCGCAAGATCGACGTGATCTGGTCGTCGATGACGATTACCGGCGAACGGCGGAAGGCGATCGATTTCAGCCGTGCCTATTACGAGTCGCCGACGGTGTTCGTCGGCGCGAAAAGCGACCGGCGCCGCGTCGATTGCGCGGTGCCCGCGAGCTTCAAGGGCCGCGTGATCGGCGTCGAGGCCGGCACGAACTTCTCGGCGTTCCTTGATGCCCGCTTCAAGCCGGACGCGCAGATCAAGGCCTTCGACAAGTTCGACAACGCGCTCGCGGATCTGGTGTCCGGCCGGGTCGACTACGTGCAGGAAGGCAAGGGGCTGTTTACGGCATTCCTCGCGTCGCGCGACGGCAAGGACTTCGAGGTCAAGGCGACCTGCGCGGACAATCCGGTGCTGGGCCTCGGTATCGGCGCGGGCGTGCGCCAGGGCGATGCGCTGCGCGGCAAGCTGTCGACCGCGATCGCGCAACTGCAGCAGGACGGCACGTGGGATGCGATCACCGCCCGCTATCCGAACCTGAAGGGCACGATCGAGAAGGGCCGCTGACCCGATGGCCGCGGACGATTCGCTGCTCGCGTTGCTCGCATTCGGCGACGGCGGCTATGGCCGCGTGTTCGCGGGCGCGTTCGCGCTGACGTTCGGCGTCGCGGCAGCGTCGTTCGGCACCGGCGTGCTGCTCGGCATCGCCGGCGCGCTCGGCAAGCTGTCGCGCCACGCGCCGCTCGCGTGGCTGGCGCGGCTCTACACGACGCTGGTGCGCGCGCTGCCCGAGCTGTTGTGCCTGCTGCTCGCGTTCTATGCGCTCGCGCCTGCCGTCGAGGCCGCGCTGCACCGCGGCGGCCTGGTGCCCGACGGCTTCGCGTTCCCGCCGTTCCTCGTCGCGGCGCTGTCGCTCGGCTTCATCCAGGGTGCGTATCTGACCGACATCTTCCGCGCGGCGCTCGTCAACGTGCCGACCGGGCAGATCGAAGCCGCGCACGCGTACGGGATGACGCCATGGCAGACGTTCGCGCGCATCCGGCTTCCGGCCGCCGCGCGGCTCGCGTTGCCGGGCGCGGGCAACGTGTGGCTGAACGCGACCAAGGATGCGTCGTTCATCAGCGTGCTCGGCTCGTTCACGGATCTGCTGAAGGCGAGCCAGCTCGCGGCCGGCGCGACGCGCCACTACGTATTCTTCTATCTCGTCACGGCCGCGCTGTTCCTGTTGCTGAGCATCGCGTCGACGGGCCTCTTCGCGGCGCTCGAGCGCCACGCGAACCGTGGCATGAGGCGCGCAACCGCATGATCTTCTCGCTGCCGTTCCTGCTCGACACGGTGATGCCGAAGCTGCTCGCCGCGGTGCCGACGACGCTCGCGCTGACGCTTTGGTCGGGCGCGGCCAGCGTGCTGCTGGGCGTGCCGCTCGCGCTCGCCGCCGGTGCGCGCCATGCGCCGCTACGCTGGTCGGCGCGCGGCTGGCTCATGCTGATTCGCGGCACGCCGCTGCTCGTTCAGCTCTATTTGCTGTACTACGGATTCGGGCAGATCGTCCCGCGCGAATGGATGCGCGACAGCTGGGCGTCGCCGCTGCTGCGAGATGCGTTCTGGTACGCGATCGTCGCGTTGAGCGTGAACGAGAGCGCGTATGTCGCGACGATCCTGCGCGGCGCAATCGCCGGCGTGCCGGCCGGCGAGATCGAAGCCGGGCACGCGTACGGCATGACGCGCGTGCAGGTGCTGCGCCGCATCGTCGGCCCGCGCGCGTGGCGGCTCGCGCTGCCGGCGCTCACCGGCGAGGCGATCCTGCTGCTGAAATCGACCGTCCTCGCGTCGACCGTGACGGTGTTCGACGTGATGGGAACGGCCAACACGCTGCGCTTCGAGACGTTGCGCGTGTACGAGCCGCTGGTCGGCGCGGCGGTCGTCTATGTCGTGCTGGTCGCGCTGCTCACCATTCCGGCCGCTCGTCTCGAGAGGCATGTCAATCGCCATCTGACGCGCACCCCCGACGCTCGCGTCCCCGTACGCCGCCGCCGCGCGTCGCCGGACGCGTGGGCGGCTCCCAACTGATTCCTGGTAACGAACCTGACGATGTCCGATCCTCGCCCCTTGCTGTTTTCCCTGTATGAACAAGCCAGCGTCGGCTGCGGCGGCGCGCCGAGCCTGTGGACCCATCCGGCCGACGAACGGCTGCGCGCGAATACGCTCGCGTTCTGGTCGGACCTCGCGCGCACGGCCGAGCAGGCCGACCTCGACATGCTGTTCTTCGCGGACGTGCTCGGCCTGTACGACGTCTATGGCGGGTCGGCCGACGCAGCGGTCCAGTGGGCGGTCGAGGCGCCCGCGAACGATCCGATGATGCTGATTCCGGCGCTCGTCGCGCAGACCGAGCGGCTCGCGTTCGGCGTGACCGCGAGCACGACCTACGAGCATCCGTTCGCGCTCGCGCGCCGCTTCAGCACGCTCGATCACCTGAGCAACGGCCGGATCGGCTGGAACATCGTGACGTCCTACCTGACGAGCGCGGCGCGCAACTTCGGGCTCGACCGGATGATCGGCCACGACGAACGCTACGCGCGCGCGGAGGAGTTCCTCGACGTCGTGTACAAGCTGTGGGAAGGGAGCTGGGCGGACGATGCGGTGGTCGCCGACAAGCACGCGCCGCGCTATGCGCGCGGCGACCGCGTGCGGCCGATCGCGCACGAAGGCACGCACTACCGCGTGCAGGGGCCGCACGTCTGCGCGCCGTCGCCGCAGCGCTCGCCCGTGCTGATCCAGGCCGGCTGGTCCGGGCGCGGGCGCGAGTTCGCGGCGAAGCACGCGGAGGTGGTGTTCGTCGCGAAGTCGAATCCGCACGAGATTCGTGCGGGCCTCGACGAGATTCGCCGGCTCGCGACGGAGCGCGGCCGCGCGGCGGACGACGTGAAGTCGCTGACCGTGCTGCGGATCGTGACCGCGCGCTCGTCGAGCGACGCGAAGGAGAAATACCACACGCTGCAGCAGCACTACCACCAGCACGCGCAACTCGTCAGCTATGCGGGCGACACCGGCATCGACATCGATCGCTATGCGGACGACGAACCGCTGACGACGCAGACGGAAGGGCTCACGTCCTACGTGGTGCGGCCCGACGGCAGCGGCAAGCCGCTCACAGCCGGCGACGTGCGGCGCAAGTTCGCGAGCGTCACGCGCGGCACCGACCTGATCCTCGTCGGCTCGCCCGACGAGGTCGCCGATCAGCTCGCCGAGCATGCGCGCCAGTCGACGACGAGCGGCTACATGCTCAATCCGCTGATCAGCCCGGGCACGCTCGACGATTTCGCCGAGCTGATCGTGCCGGAACTGAAAAAGCGCGGCCTGTACCGCACGACGGCGCCGGCCGGCACCTTCCGCTCGCGGCTGAGCGGCCGCGACCGCCTGCCGGACACCGCGCACGGCGCGTCGTTCCGGCAATCCGCATCCGACGGACGGTGACGAGCCGGTCGATACGGAACGACTATCAGGGGAGGGGCGTGACGTGAACCACGACGTGCTGTTCCGGCTGCAACCGCGCCGTGCCCGACAGGGGCTTCCGGCATGAATTCGACGGCGAACGAGAATGCGGGTGCGACGCGCGAAGGCCGAACAAGCCGATCGGCGTCGCCGCCTGTCCTGAGCGCCGCCGGCATCGCGAAGCGTTTCGACGCGACCGTCGCGCTGTCGGCGTTGAACCTGACGATCGACGCGGGCGAAGTCGTCGCGTTGATGGGCGCGAACGGCGCGGGCAAGTCGACCTTCGTCAAGATCCTGAGCGGCGTGCTGCGGCCGGACGGCGGCACGCTGACACTGCGCGGCCTACCGTATCGACCGGCGTCGCCGCACGCAGCCAAGCAGCTCGGTGTCGCGACCGTGCACCAGTCGGTCGCCGATGCGGTCGTGCCGACGCTGTCGATCGCCGACAACCTGCTGCTCGACCGGCTGTGCGATCGGGCGTCGCCGTGGCGCGCGACGCCGGCCGCGCGGCGTGCCGCGGCGCGACCGCTCGCCGCGCGGGTCGGGCTCGACGTCGACCTGGCGGCGCCGCTGGCGTCGCTGTCGCTGGCGGACCAGCAACGCGTGACGTTGGCGCGCGCGCTCGGCGCTCAGCCGTCGCTGCTGATACTCGACGAGCCGACCGCCAGCCTGTCCGCACCGGAGGCCGAGCGGCTCTTCGCGCTGCTGGACGCGCTGCGCCGCGATGGCGTGGCAATCCTGCTGGTGTCGCATCGGCTCGGCGATTTGCGCCGCATGGCCGATCGCGTGGCGATCGTCCGCGACGGCCGGATCGTCGCGGATCTGCCGGCGCCCGTCGATCTGGATGCGGCGGTGCAGACGATGATCGGGCGGCCGTTGCCGAGCACGCGTGAGCCGGTGCCGGCCCGCGCCGCGCCGCGCGAATCGGACGCGGCGTTCAGCATGCGGCGCATCCGGCTGACGCCGGCCAGTACGCCGTTCGACCTCGACGTGCGGCGCGGCGAGATCGTCGCGATCGCGGGCCCTGTGGGCGGCGGCAAGTCGCGCCTCGCCAATACGATCTTCGGCGCCGCGCGCGCGGTGGCCGGCGACATGACGCTCGACGGGCGGCCGTGGCGCCCGCGTTCGCCGGCGGATGCGATTCGCGCCGGCGTCTTCCTGGCCGGCGAGGACCGCTGGCGCACGTCGCTGTTTCCCGACAGCGTGCCGTTCGCATCGATCGCGGGCACGATCGGCTTTCCGTTTCTGGCGCGCTGGTTCGCGCGCGGCCCGGTGGGCAGGGCGCGCGAACGCACGGCCGCCGCGGCGGCGATCGCGCGGTTCGGTATCCGCTGCACCGGCCCGGACGATCGCGTGGCCCGCCTGTCCGGCGGCAACCAGCAGAAAGTCGTGCTCGCACGCTGGCATGCCGAACCCGCGCGGCTGTTGCTGCTCGACGAACCGTTTCAGGGCATCGATGCCGGCGCGCGGGCCGATATCGTCGATACGCTGCGGCGTCATGCGCAGGCGCGCGCGACGATCGTGTTCGTCAGCGATCTCGAAGAAGCTGCCGAGATCGCGGATCGTATCGTGCGGTTCGATCGCGCGACGCTCGATGACCCGCCTCCGACGTCCTCCACCTTGCGTGCCTGCTCATGAAAACCGTGACTTCTTCCGCCGAGCACCATGCCGCGCCCGTCGAACGGCCGCGCGCCGCAGCGGCCCGCGTCCGCGACGCGCTCGAGCGCACGGGCATCCTGCTCGTGCTGGTCCTGCTGGTGATCGGGTTTGCGCTCAGGGAGCCCGCGTTCCTGAACGTCGACAATCTGTTCAGCATCCTGCAGTCGGTGTCGATCGTCGCGTTGCTCGGCATCGGCGTGACGGTCACGCTCGCGGCCGGCGGTTTCGACCTGTCGGTCGGCAGCGTGGCCGCGACCGCGCAGATGGCCGCCAGCTATGTGCTGGTCGTGTGGCACGGCGGCACGCTCGCGGCGGTGATCGCCTGCGTGACGCTCGGCGTGGCCGCCGGGTGGTTCAACGGCGTGCTGATTACGCGCCTGCGCGTGCCCGACCAGCTCGCGACGCTCGGCACCTTGTTCCTGATGGCCGGCCTGCAATTGATTCCGACCGGCGGCCGTTCGCTCGCGACCGGCTCGGTGCTGCCCGACGGCACGGACGCGACCGGCGTGTTTCCCGACGCCTTTCTCGCGCTCGGCCGGCTGCGCGTGTTCGACGTGGTGCCGCTGCCGGTGCTGCTGCTCGCAGCGGTCACGGCAGTGGCCTGTGTCGCGATGGAGGCCACCCGCTGGGGCCGCGTGATCTACGCGATCGGCGGCAACGAAACGGCCGCGCGGCTCGCCGGTGCGCCCGCCGCGCGCTACCGGGTCGCCGCGTATGTCGTATCGGGGGCGATCGCGTCGCTGGGCGGCGTATTGATCGCCGCGCGGGTCGGTCGCGGCGACGTGAGCGCCGGCCACTCGCTGCTGCTCGACGCGGTGGCCGCCGCGCTGATCGGTCATGCGGTGTGGGGCGCGAAGCGGCCCAACGTGTTCGGTACGGTCGTCGGCGCGGTATTCGTCGGCGTGCTGCTCAACGGGCTGACGATGCTGAACGCGCCGTACTACATGCAGGATTTCATCAAGGGCGCGCTGCTCGTGCTCGCGCTGGCGTTCACGTTCGGCATCGGGCGCCGCACGGATGCGCGAGCGTGATGCGCATGCCGCGATGCGCCGCGGCGGCTCGCATGGATCGGCCGGCTCACGGAACCGGAACGGTTTGCCATCCTAAGTCATATCCATTTCCGAATCGCTCGGTTTGAGTTCGCGTGCGGCGCTGATAGATTGGGCCGATATCGTCCTATCTGGAGACAGGCCCGCCATGCGCTCGTTGCTTCGCCGGAAATCGCGCGTCGATCTGAAGATCGGTGCATGCATGCTGTGGTTCGCGACCGCGCTGGGCGTGCCCGCCGCGCAGGCCGGTCCGCTCAAGGGCGCGCCCGCGCCGTTCGACAAGGGCGGCGTGAAGATCGCGCTGGTCAACTATCTGTCGACCGGCGACTTCTTCCAGGCCTACGAGGCCGGTGCGCAGAAGCAGGCGCGTGCGCTCGGCGTCGATCTGCGCATCTACGAGGGCCGGCAGGATGCGGCCGAGCAGCGCGAGCAGATCCAGCAGGCGATCAGCGTCGGCGTGTCCGCGATCATCGTCAATCACGGCCTGCCGGAATCGCTGAAGGACGTCGTGCAGCGTGCGCTGGACAAAGGCATCAAGGTCGTCGCGTTCGACGTCGACCTCGGCAACCCGAAGGTGCCGCAGATCGAGCAGAACGATCGCGACCTCGCGAACCTGCTGCTCGCGCAGGCCGTCAAGGACAACGGCGACGCGTTCTCGGCCGGGTACGTCTACGTCGCCGGTTTTGCGCCGCTCGACCGGCGCGATGCCGCGTGGCGCGACTTCAAGCGCGCGCACCCGAAGGTGCGGGAGAAGGCGCGCTGGGGCACCGTCGACAATCCGATCGCGCAGTCGGTCGCGAATCAGGCGGCCGCGGCGTATCGCGCGAATCCGGATATCCGTGTCGTCTTTGCGCCTTACGACGAGTTCGCGCGCGGCGCGAAGCTCGCCGCGGACGAAGCGAAGCTGGCGTCGAAGATCCGCATCTACAGTGCCGACATCTCGACGGCCGATATCGAGGCGATCCGCGCGCCGAACAGCGCGTGGGTCGCGACGGCCGCGACCAATCCCGCGGTCGTCGGCGCCGTGTCGGTGCGCGCGGCGGCACTGCTGGTGGCCGGCCAGGACCCGGGCGCGCGCATCGCGGTCAAGCCGACGCTGATCACGCGCGACGATCTCGTGAAAAACGACATTCGCACCGTGGCCGAACTCGGCGCGAAGTTTCCTGCGTTCCGCGCAAGCGACGCGGCGACCGCCGCATGGATTCCGGCGGCCGACTGACCGCTTCGGCACGCGGCGAATCGATCCGTCGCCCGCGTACAGCTTACCCCTGACTCGACCATGACGACCCTCAACGACTATCTCGCACAAAAACGCGATGCGTGGCACGCGAAGCAGCAGGCAGCCCGCAACGATCCCGATTTCAAGGCGACGCCGCTGAAGGCGACCGTACGCGCGCTCGGTCGCAGCGGCGTGCGCGAGATCCGGATTCGCGACTTCCAGGTGATCAGCGACAGTCCGCCCGACTTCGCGGGCTACAACCTCGGGCCCGCGTCGCCGGAGCTGCAGCTTGGCGTGCTCGGCAGTTGCCTCACGCATATCACGTTGATCCAGGCGGCCGAGCGCGGCCTGAAGATCGGCTCGATCGCGGTCGAGGTCACGGGCGACCAGCATCCGCTCGCACAGCAGCCGGGGTTCGAGCATGTCCCGGTATTCCCGCACAACATCCGCTATACGCTCGACATCGTGTCGCCCGAGCCACCCGAGGCCATCCGCGCGTTGCATCAGGCGGTCGAAGCGGTCTGCCCGATCTTCAACCTGCTGAGGCTGCCGCAGGAGATCGACGGCGAATTGCGGCATTCGCAGGGTTGACGCGCGGGAGCAGCGATGCGTTCATGCAGCTTCGCTGCATTCGCCTGCGGTCGAGAAGCTGCTGCGTGCATTGCTGCTGTAAGTGTTTTATTCGGTGCACAGCGAGCGCATGCTGATGGAGCAGAGGCGCTACGACCTGCTGTTCCGTTGGTTCGTCGGGTTGGCGATCGAAGACGCCGTCTGGGATCACTCGGTGTTCTCGAAGAACCGGGATCGCTTGCTCGAGCACGAAGTGGTCGAAGCGTTTTTTACCGAAGTCATGAGCTTGGCGGACAAGCAAGGGCTGCTGTCCAGAGATCACTTCTCGGTAGATGGCACGCTGATCCAGGCGTGGGCCAGCCACAAGAGCTTCTGGCCCAAGGACGGCTCGGACGATCCGCCGGCCGGCGGCGGCCGCAATGTCGACACCGACTGGAAGGGCAAGCGGCCTGAGCCGGCTAAGCTTGGCCGTCGCGCGGCAACGCGCCTGCTGGCCCGCTAGCCGGCAGGGCAGCCGTGACGATTTATCTGCAACTCAGCAGCCAATCGCATACGAAACCCTTTTAAATAGTGCTCCAGCCGTCAAAACGAGGCGCTTTTCAACAGCCTGGTAGGGCCACGCCTGGATAGGAGGGGGCGGGGTTGACTGCCGCGCCAGGGATTGAAGCCCGTCAGGGGCGAGATGCGGGACGCGGCTCGACGCGCAAACGCGAAAGCCCGGTCACGGCGCGTGAGCGGCGGGAGGCGCTCGGACGACTCGGCCGGCGCAGGGTTTAACTGCCTACGGCGCAGATCGCAGGAGCGAAAGGCGGGAAACCCGCATTCATGACAGGTCCATCCGTCTGTATGGACGGAGCACCGATGGCGGATTCTGTCGAGAGACGGTCCATCGGCGGGTCGCGGGCAACGGTTGTCAACAGTTCACACCTGTGCGCACCGCCGTGCCAGTTCAATGCGAGATACATAAGCTGGCGGCGGTCAGACGGGGAACCTGTTGGGGCGTGATCCCGGCCGAGGATTTAGGGTCATCGTGCGATGCGCCTGGAAGTCATTCTTGCTTTTTGATTTTCCTTACCATAAAGTAAGGAATCAGGAGGTGTCACTATGACAGCAGCAACTATTACTTCAAAGGGTCAGGTCACGATCCCGGTGGACGTGCGCAATCAGCTTGGCTTGGAGGCCGGCGACCGGATCGAATTCAGCTTCAACGAGGCGACAGGCCGGTACGAGGTCTATCCAGCGACGCGCTCGCTCGTGGCGCTCAAGGGCATTGTGAAGAAGCCTGCGAAACCGGTGTCGATTGACGACATGAATCAGGCCATCGCCGAGCAGGGGGCGTCAGCGCGATGATCGGACTGGATACAAACGTGCTAGTCCGCTACTTCGCGCAAGACGATGAAGTTCAGTCGAAGAAGGCGACGGCACTGATGGAGTCCCTGTCGCCCGAGCGGCCGGGATATGTTTCGCAAGTCGCATTAATCGAGGTCGTCTGGGTACTTGGGCGCTGCTACGGTGTCGAACGAGAGCAGATGAAGGACATCGTCGAATCGATGATCGGGACCAAAGAACTGGTCGTCGAAAGTGCTGACACGGTACGTAAGGCACTTCGCGTTTTCGCATCTTCAAAGGCGGATTTCGCGGACTGCCTGATCGAGCGTTCTGGGCATGTAGCCGAGTGCGAGTACACGGCTACTTTCGACGTGTCTGCCTCGAAGGTCGCGGGGATGCAGTTGATCAAGTAATCGTACCGATCACTAATACACGACGAGTAGTTCGGATGCTGCCGAGAACGCTGCCGACTTCCCGCGCTCGCCGGATCTGGGGCTTCGTCGCGGCCGCTTTTTAGTGTTTTTTTAGTGTTCGGACTGGGGTAAGGGAAGTTCGATTTTTGGGGGCGGAGCGCAAAGCCTTGCTGGCATTGCCGCGGAACACAGCCACGATCCAAACTTAAACGATTTGTGACCCCTTTCCGCCGCAAAATTTTGCACAATGGCGGCAGCGCGGCATTGCGCCGCGATTCGCCCCGGGCAGGCCGGCTTGCCGGACCTGGCCGGCCAGAACCGCCGTTCGAGACCGAAGACCGCCACCGCCGTGCCGCCGCCGACCGCCATGGACCACCCCAAACGCATCCTGATCGTCGAAGACGACGCCGACATCGCCGACGTGCTGAGCCTGCACCTGCGCGACGAGCGCTACGAAGTCGTGCACAGCGCGGACGGCACGGAAGGGCTGCGCCTGCTCGAACAGGGCAACTGGGACGCGCTGATCCTCGACCTGATGCTGCCGGGCGTCGACGGCCTGGAAATCTGCCGGCGCGCGCGCGCGATGGCGCGCTACACGCCGATCATCATCACCAGCGCACGTTCGAGCGAGGTGCACCGGATCCTCGGCCTCGAACTCGGCGCCGATGATTACCTGGCGAAGCCGTTCTCGGTGCTCGAACTCGTCGCGCGGGTCAAGGCGCTGCTGCGGCGCGTCGACGCGCTCGCGCGCGATTCGCGGATCGACGCCGGCACGCTCGACGTCGCCGGGCTGTCGATCGACCCGATCGCGCGGGAAGCCGCCGTCGACGGCACGCGCATCGACCTCACGCCGCGCGAGTTCGACCTGCTGTATTTCTTCGCGCGGCATCCGGGCAAGGTGTTCTCGCGGATGGACCTGCTCAATGCCGTGTGGGGCTATCAGCACGAAGGCTACGAACACACGGTGAACACCCACATCAACCGGCTGCGCGCGAAGATCGAGGCCGATCCGGCCGAGCCCGTGCGGATCCTCACCGTGTGGGGACGCGGCTACAAGCTCGCCGCGCCGGACCAGCGGGACACGTGATGAAGCTGACCCTCACCCAGCGGCTGTCGCTCGTGTTCTCGATCCTGCTGCTCGCGTGCTCGGGTGCGTCGGCGTGGCTGCAGATCCGCGCGAACGACATGCGCGAGAAGGAAGTCGTGCAGGGCCTGTCGCGCGATCTCGCCGCGCACATCGCCGGCAGCACGCCGCTGATGGACGCGAACGGGCTCCGCCCGGACGCCGTGCGCACGCTGTTCGGCCAGTTGATGGGCGTGAACCCGAGCGTCGAGGTGTACCTGCTCGACAACGCGGGGCGCATCAAGGGCGACGACGCGCCGCCCGGCCACGTGAAGCGCGAGCGCGTCGATCTCGCGCCGGTGCAGCGCTTCATCGCGGGCGAGCCGCTGCCAATCCTCGGCGACGATCCCCGCAGCCCCGACGCGCGCAAGGTGTTCAGCGCCGCGCCGCTGCAGCGCGCGGGACAGCCGGCGTCCGGCTATATCTACGTGGTGCTGCTCGGCGAAGCGCACGACCAGCTGGCCGCGCGCGTCGACGCCGGCAACGTGCTGCGCACGACGCTGTGGTCGATGGCGGTCGTCGCGCTGCTCGGCCTGCTCGCGGGCCTGATCGCGTTCAGCTTCATCACGCGCCCGCTGCGCCGGCTGACCGACGCGATGCGCCGCTTCGACGCGAACGCCGCGCCCGATGCGCAGCCGCCGGTGCCGCGCTCGCCGCCGGGGCGACGCGGCGACGACATCGCGGTGCTCGAATCCGCGTTCGCGCAGATGGCCGACCGGATCGGCGACCAGTGGCGCGCGCTGACGCGCCAGGACCAGCAGCGGCGCGAACTGATCACGAACATCTCGCACGACCTGCGCACGCCGCTGACGTCGCTGCACGGCTATCTGGAGACGCTGTCGCTGAAGTCCGATACGCTCGCGGAGCCCGAGCGCCGCCGCTACCTGTCGATCGCGCTCGCGCAGAGCACGAAGGTCGGCCGGCTCGCGCAGGCGCTGTTCGAGCTCGCGCGGCTCGAGTCCGGCGGCGTGCAGGCCGAGCGCGAGCCGTTCTCACTCGTCGATCTCGTGCAGGACGTATTCCAGAAGTTCGAACTCGCCGCGCAGTCGCGCGGCATCGTGCTGCATGCGCGAATCCCGCCGCGCGTGCCGGTCGTGTCGGCCGATCTCGGGATGATCGAGCGCGTGCTGACCAACCTGCTCGACAACGCATTGCGGCACACGCCGCAGCACGGCGAGGTCGAGGTCGCGCTGACGCCGCTGGACGATCGCGTGGTGGTGACCGTGTCGGATACCGGCGAAGGGATTCCGCCGGCGCGGCGAGAAGGGCTGTTCCGGCGGCCGCAGCGGCCGATCAGCGGCGGCGCGGCGACGAGCGGCGGGCTCGGGCTGCTGATCGTGCACCGGATGCTGGCGCTCAACGGCAGCGGCATCCGGCTCGTCGATCGGGACGGGCGCGGTGCGGTGTTCGAGTTTGCGCTGGCGGTGGCGAATCCGCCGGCGGGCGAGGCGCGGTGAAGCCGACTGAAGCTGACCCGCGCCGTTGGCGCGATTTCCGCCCGAATGCATGCGCGGAAATCGCGGCGGGGCGCCCCCGGCGCGTCGGTCGTCCGTGGCTCCAGATGATGGGGCGATCAATGCGTTTCAGTCGGACGATGTCGCGATTTCAGCATCAGGATGTCACGCTGAAAGCGCTCGGTGCCGAGCGCGGCCGTGCGAGTCGCCAACGTCAAGGCATCCTGAGCAATCGCTCGAATTCCGCCGGTATGGCCTCAAACTTGTTCACGCCGTCTGGCGGCCACGAATCGGGGCTGCAATCACCTAGATCCACTTGGGATGGCGTCGCGGCGGGCCGGTAGCCGCGGAGGGTCAGCGGCAAGTCGGTGCCGTCGCAGCGCAGGCGTGCAAGCAAGACGCCGGTACGCTTGTTCACCACCGCAGCCTCCCAGCATTCATCGGCACAGCCGCGCGACTGGTAGACGAGCTTCTCGCCAGGATGGGGCCATTTCAGCTCGAACGGCCCGGAAGTCTGCGCATGCGCGGATGCGCAGACGAGCAGCCACGCAACAGACTTGACGCCACCGAGAAGTGCCAGGCAACGGCTATGAAACGGTTTCATGATTCTCCCTGTTCAACGCGCAAGATCGGCGCGGCGGCTGGCGAAAGCGCGCCTTCTTTCCGCTGAAAAAAGAACACGGTCGGTTTGCGCTGCCGCGGTGACGACTTCGCTGACTCGGTCCACGCCACCCGCGGTGCTCGCCGTCACCCGCCACGCTTGCGCCGCACCTCGCTCGGCGTCGTGCCGGTCCAGCGCTTGAACGCGTGGCGGAACCCTACCGCGTCGCTGAAGCCGAGCGTCAGCGCGATGTCCTCGGTGCTGAGCGTGGTGGTGCTCAGGTAATCGATCGCGAGCGCCTTGCGCACACTCGTCAGCAGCCCGCTGTACGACGAGCCTTCGGCGTCGAGCTTGCGGCGCAGCGTGCGCGACGTCATGCACAGCGTATCGGCGATCGCGTCGATGTCCGGAAACTGCCCGGGCGTGCGCGTGAGTTCCTGGTAGACGCGCCGCGTGACGCCGGCCTGGCTGCGCAACTCGTCGAGCAGGCGCGCGCAGTGCGACGACACCTGCGCGGCGGTGATCGGGTTCGCGAGCTGCGGCGCGCGCGCGAGCCACGCGGCCGGGTAGCTCAACACATGGTGCGGCTGGCCGAACGCGATCGGGCATTCGAGCGCATCGGCGAGCTGCGCCGCGTGCGCCGGCTCCGGCTGCGCGAACTGCGCGCGGGCCGGCACGCACCACGCGCCCATCACGTCCTTGATGATCGTCACGTGAAGTGCGAACTGCATGTCGATCAGGAAGCGGTACAGCGGCAGGTCCGGCCCGGGCAGCGCGGCTTCGTGCGGATCCGGGAACAGCCACGACGCGGTGTCGCCCTGTTCGACCCAGCGGATCGCGAGCATCCCGTTGGCCAGCTGGTGATACTTGACGGCGGAATCGAACGCATGCGCGAGCGATTCCGAGCACAGCATCGCGTAGCCGTACATCCCGTAGCTCGACGCATGCAGCCGGCGGCCGACGCGCACGCCGAGATCGGTGCCGTCGTAGCGGCCGATCGCGTTGCGCGCGGCGGTCAGGAACTGCAGCGACGACGTGAGCGTGAACGGATCGGCGACGGTGTCCGGCGCCAGGCCGGTGCCGTCGAGCACCGCGGCCGGGTCGAGGCCGAGTTCCTGCACGACGCCGACGAGCACGGCCAGCTTGGCCGGCGAGAAGCGTTTCTCGCGCGACGCGGGGGCGAGCGGCGCGTCCGGCAGCGGGGCGGCGCCGGCGGCCGTCGGGGTCAAGAGCGCACTGCGCGGCATGGCTGATTCTGCGTCCGATTCGATACCGTTCCGGGTTCGCGATTCTGCGCCGGAACGCGCGGGCGCGCCATAGGGTTCACCCTGATGCGCACGGGCTTGCACGGTCCGGCAAGGGTGAACCGTCGCGCGAGCGCGCGCCGCGGCTGACCGCTCGCCGCGCGTCCGCGTGTCCGTTTCGATCATCTTTTCGACCGCCCGGATCATTTTCAAAGCACGGTTGGCCGGCGATAGTTGCCGGTCAGGCGACGGCCCATGCGCATCCGGTGTGCGGGCCGCCGTGCGAACGGCGCTGCCCGGTGCCGTCCCCCGAGGAGCAGGACAATGACGAAGAGACACTGGATCGGCTCGTACGGCTCGATCCCCGCCGAGATCGATCCCGATCGCTTTCCTTCCGTAACCGCGCTGCTGGACGACGCGATGCGCCGCTTCGCCGATCGTCCCGCGTTCCGCGCGCTCGGCCGCACGCTGACCTACGCCGACGTCGACCGCCTGTCGGCCGCGCTCGCCGCGTACCTGCAGCAGGTCGTGGGCGTGCGCAAGGGCGACCGCGTGGCCGTGATGCTGCCGAACGTGCTTGCATTTCCGGTGACGACCGTCGCGCTCGCGCGGCTCGGCGCGATCCAGGTCAACGTGAACCCGTTCTATACCGCGCACGAACTCGAGCACCAGCTCAATGACGCGGGCGTCGAAGTGGCCGTGGTGTGCGGCGGCTCGATGGGGACGTTCGCCGACGTGGTCGGCAAGACGCGCATCCGGACCGTGCTGGCCGTGGGCCGCGGCGATCTCGGTGTCGTCGATGCGCCGGCCGGCGCGTGCGACGCGTTGCCGCCGGGCTCGATCCCGCTCGCGGATGCACTCGCCGCCGGCGCATCGCTCGCCTTCGAGCCGGTCGCGCTCGGCGGCGCCGATCTGCTGCTGCTGCAATACACGGGCGGCACGACCGGGCTGTCGAAGGGCGCCGCGCTGTCGCACCGCAACCTGGTCGCGAACATCGAGCAGTTCGCGGCGATCGTGTCGGGCGCACGGGCGCCGGGCGAGGAGGTCGTCGTCACGGCGATCCCGCTGTATCACATCTTCGCGCTGACGGTGAACTTCCTGTCCTACTTCGCGATCGGCGCGGAGAACTGGCTCGTCGCGAATCCGCGCGACATGGACGGCTTCATCGACGTGCTGAAGGCTGCGCGGCCGTCGGTGTTCGTCGGCGTCAACACGCTGTATGCGGGGCTCGCCGGCCATCCGCGGCTGAAGGAGGTCGACTGGTCGCGGCTGAAGCTGTCGGCCGGCGGCGGCGCGGCGGTGATCGACGTGATCTCCGCGCGCTGGAAGGCGGTGACGGGCAACTTCATCCGCGAAGGCTACGGGCTGTCGGAAACGTCGCCGGTGGTCACCTTCAACCCGCAGTCGATCGACGCGTTCACCGGCACGACGGGCCTGCCGCTGCCGTCGACCGACGTGAAGCTGCTCGACGACCAGGATCGCGAGGTCGCGATCGGCGAAGCGGGCGAGATCTGCGTGCTGGGGCCCCAGGTGATGGGCGGCTACTGGCAGAAGCCGGACGCGAATGCGGCGGCGTTCACCGCGGACGGCTACTTCCGCACCGGCGACATCGGCGTGTTCGACGCGGCCGGCTTCCTGAAGATCGTCGACCGCAAGAAGGACATGATCATCGTGTCGGGCTTCAACGTGTACCCGAACGAGGTGGAAGCGGTTGCCACCGCGCTGCCGGGCGTGGCCGAATGCGCGTGCATCGGCGTGCCGGACGCGCGCACCGGCGAGGCCGTGAAGCTGTTCGTGGTGCTCGCGCCGGACGCGGCCGTGACCGAAGCGGAGCTCGTCGCGCATTGCCGCGCGAACCTCGCGGCGTACAAGGTGCCGAAGCTGATCCGCGTGGTCGAGCGGCTGCCGAAGTCGACGGTCGGCAAGATCCTGCGCCGGGAACTCAGCCGCGCCGACTGATGGCGCCGACGCGTCGCGCGCCGGTCGGCGCGCGGGCCGGCACGTCGCAAGCCACGAAGGCCCTGCGAGCCCCGCAAGCCCCGAAGGCCCCGAAGGCCCCGAAGGCCCCGAAGGCCCCGAAAGCGCCGAAAGCGCCGAAAGCGCCGAAAGCCCCGAAAGCCCCGAAAGCCCCGAAAGCCCCGAAAGCCCCGAAAGCCCCGAAAGCCCCAAAAGCCCCAAAAGCCCCAAAAGCCCCAAAAGCCCCAAAAGCCCCAAAAGCCCCAAAAGCCCGGCCTGGACCGCTCAAGTACAATGCGAGCGGTTCGACCGACGGGGACGCGATGACCGGTTCAGACTCACCTTCCGCCCGGCCCGGGCAGGCGCTGCCGTCGCCGAGCGCGACGGTGCCGATTTCGCTCGTCAACGGCTTTCTGGCGAGCGCGGGCGCGCAGCGCGACGTGGTCGAGCGTTACCTGCGCGGGGCCGGCATCCCGCTCGAACTGCTCGGCGAGCCGCACGCGCGCGTGACGGAAGAGCAGTTCTCGACGCTGTACCGCACGCTCGCGATCGACCTCGACGACGAGATGCCCGGCATCTTCTCGCGCCCGCTGCGCGGCGGCACGCTGAAGTACCTGTGCCTGAGCCTGCTCGATGCGCGCAACCTCGAAACGGCGCTGCACCGTTTCGGCCAGTTCTTCCATATCCTGCTCGACGACTTCTTCGTCGAATCGAAGCGCGACGGCCTCGTCGCGCAGGTGCTGCTGCGGCCGAACCCGGCCGTCGGCCCGATCGGCGCGCTTGGCCAGGAGCTGATGCTCAAGCTCGTGCACGGCGTGTGTTCCTGGCTGATCGGGCAGAAGATCCCGCTGCTGCAGATCGAGTTCGCGTGCCCGCGGCCGCGCCATGCGGTCGAGCACCTGTACTTCTTCACCGGCTCCGTGCAGTTCGACTGCGAACGCACGCTGATGCGCTTCAGCGCCGACTACCTCGACGCGCCGATCCGGCAGAGCAAGCGCAACCTGCGCAAGTTCCTCGCGCGCGCGCCCGGCGACTGGATCTTCGAATCGTTCAGCGAACAGCTCGTGTGCCATCGCGTGCGGCAATACCTGTCGGCGGCGCTGCCCGACCTGCCGGTGATCGAGCAGGCAGCCGAGCATCTGCATTGCTCGGTGCGCACGCTGAGCCGCCACCTGGCCTCGGAAGGCACGACGTTCCAGGCGCTCAAGGACGAACTGCGGCGCGACATCGCGATCCAGCGGCTCACCGACACGCTCGACACGATCGCGGCGATCGGCGCCGATATCGGCTTCGACGATCCGAGCGCGTTCCATCGCGCGTTCCGCCACTGGACGGGGAGTACGCCGGGGACTTACCGGCGGCGCGCGTAGCGCGGGTTGTTCAAACCCGATTTCGATCCCGCTCCCATAACCGGTATCCTTCGTGCTCTCCCATGGACGGCTCCCCGTCGTCACGCGTCAGCGTGCGTGCGGCATGCTGTTGCGCTTTTCGTATCGGGAATAGCGCATCGCGAAGATCGTCCACCTCGCGTCGTTCGCGGTCACGAGCGGTCGGCGTCACGTCGCGCGCGACGCATTCGACGGACAGCGCGAGCGCGTCGGCCTCGCGCTTCACACGCAAGCACGGCGGCCCGGTCAGCTGCTCGAACTCGCCGATACGCCGGATTGCCTGCCGACCGAAGTCGGGTGAATGATTGTCGGCAGCCAGGCAAACGCGATCGTGACCAGCGTCGCGCCGACGACGAGCATCGGCACCACCATCGGCCACGCGCCCAGTTGATAGCGCGGATCGGTGAAGACCGCTGCCGTCTGTCCCACGCTGAAGGCGAAGAACATCATGATGAAGCCGGACCACGATACCGCGCGGCCCGCCAGATGAGGCAGGCTGCTGACCGCCCCTGCCTGCCCGCAGGGCTGATGGATTCCGTGGCCGAGGCAATACACGCCATGCCCGAGGAGCAGCGGCCAGATGTTTCCGGGAAGCAGCGCACAGCCCAATGCCTGAATCACCGCGCCGGTGAGGCTCAACGTTGCGCCTTGTCGCACCGTTCGCAGCATGCTCTGACGTCGCAGCAACAGGCGGCAGCCGTACGTACTCAGGACATAGACGAACGTACCGCTCGCCGGTATCCAGCCATATCGCTGGGGCGACAGGCCGAGATACCGGATGTAGATTGCGGGAGAGAGCAAGAGAAAGCAGAACATGCCGGTGTACGTCGAGGCGGCCAGCAGCGCCCATACCCTGAACGTGGCATTGCCGAATATCTCGCGCACGTCGCGGATCGAGCCGCGGATCGAGCCCCGGCTCGAAGCGATTCTGGTGAAGCTTTCCTCGAAGCCGTACCAGCACATCACGAGCAGCCCGAACGCATACAGGCTCATCCCCGCGAGCACCCATCGCCATCCGGCCTGCTGCGTGACATACGCACCGAGAATCGGCGCGAGGAACGCCATCATCCCCATTCCCATGAAACCACGCGCCATCACGTACGGGCCGTCGGCTGCCGAATACCGGTCGCGCACCGTCGCGCGCGCGCATACCAGGATCGCGGCCATGGCAAAGCCCTGCATCGCGCGAGCGGCGACCAGCATCGCCGCGCTCGACGCGAGCGCAGCCGCGAGCGCTGCCAGCGCATAGAGCGCAAGGCCGCTCAGCAACACGGGGCGGCGGCCGTACCGATCGGCAAGACTGCCCATCGGCAATTGCCCGATACCGAATATCAATGCGAAAACAGTCAGGCTGACGCTGGCGGACCCCAGCGTTGCGGCGATTTCAGGTAGCGCCGGCAGGTAACTGTCGGTCGCCACCGGCTGGGCCGCCAGCAGAAGCGGCAACATGAGCGCGAAGTTCAGGCGGGCAGGGCGCGTGGTGTCCGGCATGACGGTTTTCGGCACGGTATCAGGCATCGGGTGAAGACAGCGGCAACGCAAGTGCGCTCTGCCGGTGAGGGTGCAGCAGCAAGCTGGAACTGCCCGGCGGACGGGGCGCCGGACACGACGCCCCGTCGAGCGCCGGCTAGTTGCCCAGGGATCCCGGCACGTGTTCGTGCACGACGCGATGGCGCGCCATCGCATCGACGCGCAGCCGGTCGTATTCTGCCTTGTCGACCGGTCGAGCGTTCGCTTGCCCCAGGTCGTTCATATGGACACGATGGGTCTCGCGTGCGCTCAAGGCTGCGAGCGACGCAATCACGGTGATGCCGAACGCGATCCCACCGACGATCAGCCAGACGTGGTGTGCGCCGGGCGGCGCGACGGCCGTGAACAGCGCGGGCAGCATCGCCGTGGCCGCGGTGCCGAGGTTCTGCGCGATCGCCATCGCCGAGACGCGCGTGCGGGTCGGGAAGAGTTCCGGGTAAAAGCAGGGAAATACCGCGTTGTAGCCCTGGTACACCACCCCCCACATGAGCATCGACATCACGAAGGCGAGCGGCACGTTGCGGATGCTGATCGCATACAGGTAGGCGAACGCGAGCAGGCCGGCCGCCAGCGCGCCGACGATGATCGGCGGCCGGCGTCCGACCTTGTCGGACAGGTTGCCGACGAACGGAATCACGATCATCGCAACGATATTGCCCACCACCGTGATCCAGAGATAGATGTCTTTCTGGAAGCCGATTCCATACGCCGGCTGGACCGCATAGGCTGCGCCGAAGATCGTGGCGACGACCGGAATCACGTTCATCATCGACATGCAGGCCACGCGCACCATGTCGGGAAAGTGATGCCGGAAAGCGTCGGCGACGGGCGAGCCGGCTTGCGACCGGTTGCGTACCGCTTCATCGAAGGCCGGCGACTCGTCGACCTGGCGGCGAATGATCAAACCCGCAACGATGACCAGCGCACTCAGCAGGAACGGAATGCGCCAGCCCCAGCTGTCGAATTGCGCGGACGGCATGTAGTAGGCGAGCGGCAGGAACACGGCGGCGGCCAGCACCTGCCCGGCCTGCACGCCCTGCAGCGTGAAGCTGACGAAGTATCCGCGCCGACCGAACGGCGCGTGCTCCAGGATCATCGAGCTCGCGCCGGTGATCTCGCCGGCCACGGCGAAACCTTGCAGCAGGCGAAGCGTCACCAGCAAGGCCGGCGCGATCAGCCCGGCTTGCTGATAGGTCGGCAGCAGGCCGACGCCGACGGTCGAGATGCCCATCAGGAACATGCAGAACAGCAGGACGGTTTTCCGTCCGCGCGTGTCGCCGAGATGGCCCAGCACGAACGCGCCGATCGGGCGCGACACGTAGCCGACACCGTAAGTGGCCAGCGACGCGATGATGGCGGTCGTGGGGCTGCCGTGCGGAAAGAAGATCTGCGGGAAGATCAGCGCCGATGCCGTGGCGTAGATGAAGAAATCGTAGTATTCGAGCACCGAGCCGATCCAGCCGCTGATGGCGGCTTTTCTCGATTGGTGCCTGCCGCGAGGCTCGTCTCGCAAGGTCGTGGTCATCGTCGTCTCCAGATATTGATATGTGTGCCGGGCAACGCGGGTGATGCGGGGAGTCGTCACTGCCCGATGTGGCGACTCCGTTGTGTGACCTGACCGGGGCCCGTCGATCCGACGCACGGCGAACCACCGCGGTGCGCCACGCCGTGCACCCGGGAACGGTTGCGCATGGGCGTCGGTCCCGCATCGGCAGCCGATGCGGGAATCGGCCTATGCGTCGCCGAGCGCCGAAACCGCGGCCCTCAGCGCCAGCAGATAGCTTTGGACTCCGAAACCGCAAATCTGCCCGCTGACGATCTCGGCCAGCACGGAGTGATGCCGGAACGGCTCGCGTGCATGAATGTTGGACATGTGCAGTTCGACGATCGGGCACGTGAGGATGGCAAGGGCATCGCGAATGCCGTAGCTGTAATGCGTCCATGCCCCGGCGTTGATCAGCACCGCGTCCTGGCGTTCCTCGAAAGCGCGATGAATGCGCTCGCACATCGCGCCTTCGCTGTTCGTCTGGAACGAGTCCACCTGTACACCCAGTTCCTCCGCCAGCCCTTGCAGCCGCGCATCGATCTGCGCGAGCGTGATCGTCCCGTACTGTGCAGGGTCGCGCTTGCCGAACACGTTGTGATTGATGCCATGCAGCATCAGGATCTTCTTCATGCGAATCTCCATCGCGTGTTCAATCAAAGGGCACGGCCAGCCGATCGATCACCGAACTGGTCTCGGGGCGTACGCCGCGCCACCATGCAAACGCTTCGGCCGCCTGCTCGACCAGCATGCCGACGCCGTCCGCAATGCCGTGTACGCCGGCGTTTTTCGCGAGCCGGAGAAACGGCGTCAGACGCTTGCCGTAGGCAAGTTCGTAGGCCGTGCCGGCCGGACTGAACACGCTCGGCGGGACCGGCGGCAGGTCGCCGGTCAGGCTCGCCGACGTCGCATTGACGACCAGGTCGAAACGCCCCATCCGTGCGAGGTCCGCGTAGCTGCCGGCAACGAGCGGACCGCGTCCGGCAACCTGCGCGACCAATGCGCGCGCCTTGTCGACGTCGCGATTCGCGATGACCAGTTCAGCCGGTCCGGCGTCGAGGAACGGCAACAGCGCGCCGCGTGCCGCGCCGCCCGCACCGAGCACCAGGACACGCTTGCCGGCCATCGGCAGCTTGAGGTTCGCCTCGATATCACGAACCAGGCCGATGCCGTCGAAGTTGTCGGCCAGGATGCGGCCGCCGTCGAACTTGAGCGCGTTGGCCGCGCCCGCGAGCTGCGCCCGCTCGCTGCGTTCGTCCGACATCGCGAACGCGTCGAGCTTGAACGGCGCGGTGACGTTGATGCCCTTGCCGCCGCCCTCGAAAAACGCACGAACCGTGGCAGCGAAAGCGCCTGCCGGCTCGACGGGCCCCTCGATGGCCGTATAGCTGAGGTCCTGCCGCGTTTCCTGCGCGAAGAGGCCGTGAATCAGTGGGGACTTCGTGTGCCCGATCGGATTGCCGATCACCGCGTATTGGTCGGTCATCATTGGCTCGCTTTTGAATAGAGGACGCCGTCGGCCTGCATCGCGTCGATTTCGGCCGGATCGAACCCGAGGGCGCGCGCGACTTCCGCGTTGTGCTGCCCGAGATCGGGCGCGACGTCGCGTATCGTCGTATCGCAATCGGAAAACCGGAACGGCAGGTTGGGCAGGCGCAGCGTCCCGTAGCGCGGATGCTGTTGCTCGACGACCATGCCTCTCGCCTGGATCTGCGGATCGTTCAATACCTCGTCGATGCGCTGCACCTTCGCGCACGGAACGTCGATGCCGTCGAGCAGTTCCAGTACCGACGCGACGGAACGCGCGGCCACCCACGGCTCGACCACCGACAGAATCTCCGCGCGGTGCGCGTTGCGCCCGGTGCTGTCGTGAAACCGCGTGTCGGCGCCGAACTCCGCCGGGCCGCCGTGCGTCGCGATCAGCTCGGCGAAGCGTTTCCACGCGTCGTCGACCTGCGCGGCGATCACGAGATCGCCATCCGCGGCACGGAATACGCCGTAGAGCGTCGAGGTCGGCATGTCGTGCCCGGTCTGCTCGGGCAGCACGCCCTGCAGCGTGTAGCACTGCACCGCATATTCGTGCATCGATACCAGCGTGTCGTACAGCGCCATGTCGATGTGCTGCCCGCGGCCGCTCTTCACGCGCCCCAGCAGCGCGGCGTTGATGGCCGCGACCGCATGAATGCCGGTATACATGTCGCCGAGCGAGATGCGCAGCAGCGGCGGCCGCTCGCCCGGCGTGCCGACCATCTGCATGATTCCGCTCTTGGCTTCCGCGATCAGCCCGAAGCCTGCGCGATGCGCATCGGGACCGGTGTGCCCGTACGCCGAAATCGAACAGTAGACGAGGCCCGGATTACGCGCCGACAGTTCGGCATAGCCGAGCCCGAGCTTGTCCAGAGCGCCCGGCCGATAGTTCTCGATGAACACGTCGGCCGAGTCGCACAGCCGCTGCATGAATGCCTTGCCGCGCGCGTCCTTCATGTTGACGCTCACGCCGCGCTTGCCCATGTTGAGCTGCAGGAAGTAGCCGCTTTGCTGGTCGTCGAGCACGGTCGCGTGCTGGCGTCCGGCGTCGCCCGAACCGGGGCGCTCGACCTTGATGACTTCGGCGCCGAGCGCCGCGAGACAGCGCCCGACATACGGCCCGGCAAGGAAGTGGCTGTAGTCGACGACGCGAATGCCTTCGAGTGGGCGAGCCTGCATCACAGTGCCTCCGGGCGGCGCGGCACCATCAGGCGATGCTCGCCGCGTTGAACGACCTGACCGTCCTGATTGATCAGCTCCGACGGCAGCACGACGATGCCCCAGTCCGGGCGACTCTTGCTGGCCCGCATCGAGCCGACGCGGAACGTCACGTGCAGTACGTCGCCGACCTTGATCGGCAGCAGGAAATCCCAGCTCCAGCCGAGCGACATGCCCGGCAGAAAGCGATAGTCGCTCTGCGTCTTCAGGCCGTCGGCGATGGACAGGCCGAACAGCCCGTGCGCGACGAGGCAGCCGAAATGGCTCGCGTTCGCGTATTCCTCGTCCACGTGGACGGGCGTATGGTCGCCGGTGAGGTCGGCGTACGCGAGAATGCGTTCCTTGGTCACGACGTAGCTCGGGCTCGTGCACGTGTCACCCTCGCGGGCGTCGTCCCAGTATTTTTCGACGATCGTCATGGTCATGCCTCCGCGCGCGGGTTGATCGCCAGTGCCTGCGCGACGCAGGAAGCCGGCCTGGCCTGGATCAGCTCGACGGCGAGCCCGTCGGGCAGGCGAAGCCAGTTGCGCCCTTGCGGCATCTCCGTCACGCCGAAGCGTTGCGCCGCGGCCAGCGCGGCCTCCAGGTCTTCGCACATCACGCCGAGATGCGCGAGCCGGCCTTCCGGGCCATCGTGTTCCGGCGCGTGGATGAACTGCAGGCCGCCGAGCGTCCAGTACTGCCGCGGTGCGTCGAGCGTGCCGTCCACTTCGCGCAGGGTCATGCCGAGCACGTCCTCGAAGAAGCGGATGTGCCAGCGGATGTCCTTGACCCAGATCGCAACGTGTTCGAGATAGGCTTTCGTGGCATTCATGCGGCGGCCTCCTGCCGTTGGCGGTCGGCCATCGCGCGTTCCAGCCCCTTGATGCAGGCGACGAGCGTGGCATTGACCGGGGTCGGCACGCCGTAGCGCTGCCCCCAGCGCACGACCGAACCGTTGATGAAGTCGATTTCGGTGATCGAGCCCTTCTCCAGGCTTTGCAGCATCGACGTCTTGAAGGACGCGGGCAGCCCCTCGGCGGCGAGCGTCCAGGCCTGCTCGGGATCGGTCATCGACAGCTTGACGCCGGCCGCCTGCGCCGCCGCGATCGCCTCGGCCACGGCCGCGAGCGACGTCGCCTTCAGCAGCGGCTCATCGTAGAGCTGCCCGTAGGTGAGGCCGGTCAGGCCGGTCAGCGCACCCGTCGCGACATTCACCAGCAGCTTGTCCCACATCGTGCCGACGATGTTGTCGCTGATCGTCGTGGCGAGGCCGGCGGCATCGAACGCGGCGGCGATCGCCTGCACGCGCGGTGTGATGCGGCCGTCGAGTTCGCCGATATAGGTGTATTTGCCGATCACGCCGGATTCGATATGGCCCGCGCCGCGCAGCACGCCACCGACGTAGGTCTTGCCCGCGAGGACGCGCTCGCGGCCGACGACGTCGATCAGGATGTCCTCGTGTCCGAGGCCGTTCTGCAGCGACAGCACGGCGGTATCCGGCCCCACCAGCGATTGGGCGCCGCGGATGGCCGCGTCGGTGTGGAACGACTTGACCAGCACCACCACCAGGTCGGCCACGCCGACATCGGCAGCCTGGGTCGTCGCGTGGACGCGTACATGGCGGGTGCCGGCCGCGTCGTCGACGCGCAGGCCGTCACGGCGCATCGCGTCGACGTGTGCCGGCGAGCGGTCGATCAGCCAGGTCTCGTGGCCGCCTTGGGTAAGGGTGGCGCCGATCGCGCAGCCCAGTGCGCCGGCGCCCAGAATTGCTATTTTCAATGGCTTCTCCTTTGTCGACCAGAGTTGGCGCTTTGGCGCCTTACTCTGGTCCCATGCAAAGCTGACGTATGGCATCACGATAGGAGTCGCCGCTCATGCCGACAATGCAATGGATACAATGACGTCATTGCCATGGACAATAACGCCACGATGCCTGCCGACCTGCCCGACCTGAAGCTGCTTCAGCTTTTCGATCTCCTGTACGACGTGCGCAGCGTCACGCGCGTCGCCGAGCAACTGGGCCAGAGCCAGCCGACGGTCAGCATCTGGCTCGGGCACTTGAGGGAACACCTGCACGATCCGCTCTTCATCCGGACACCCGGCGGCATGGCGCCGACCCCGCAAGCCGACGCGCTGATCGGGCCGTGCCGGGAAATTCTCGAATCCCTGCGGCGCTTCACCGCATGGGAGATCGCGTTCGATCCGGCGACGGCCCAGCGACGCTTTCGCATCTGCATGACCGACGCGAGCCACATCACGCTGCTGCCAAGGCTGCTGGCCCATGTCCGGGCGCAGGCGCCCGGCGTCCGGCTGGAAGCCGCACGGATCGACGGCAATACGGAACGCGCGCTCGAATCCGGCGAAGCCGATCTCGCGATCGGCTATGTGCCGTGGCTGGGTGGCGGCATTTATCAGCAGAAGCTGTACGACCAGGACTGGGTATGTCTGGCCAACCGGCATCATCCGAGGATTCGCGGTCGCCTCGGGGCAAAGCAGTATCGTTCCGAAGGACATGTCGCCATTACCGCGGGAACCGGGGCGCAACTCCTCGAACAGGCGCTGCGGCAGGCGCGCATCGAGCGCGACGTCGTGCTGGAGTTGCCGGGTTTCCTGGGTTTGGGGGCGATCGTCCAGACGACCGACCTGATCACGACGCTACCGCGTCATATCGGCCAGACACTGGCTCAGGCGAGCGATCTGGCGGTTCATGCGTGTCCGATCCCGGTCGACGGGTTTGCGGTACGGCAGCATTGGCATGCGCGATATCACCATGAGGCCGGCAACCGGTGGCTGCGCGGCGTCGTGATTCAACTGTTCGGTGCATCGCATTGACTTGCGGGTTCGGCGTTCGCGATGGACGCCGGACTGGCCGGCGCCTGGCTGGATGCGAAACGTCCGGAAAGCAGTGTTTTTCGACGTTTTGCGTCGAGGTTCGATGCGGTTGAGATTTTTTCAGTCGCATCGAGACGATATGATTTCTCCAGCCCCAACACCGTCGGCCGATCCATGAAGCGCGCCAGCATCGCTGCGACGCGGCCCCGCAAGCACGAGAGAGTTGTATGCCGGACACGCCAATCGTCATCGTCGAACACGCCCGCAGGCGAACCGCTCGAGTCCGGGCCGGCGACGTCCCCGCCGCCTTGCAGGATGGTCCCAAGTGGGTGTGCAGGATTGTGCCGGACAGGATCGTCCCGGATCACGCACAGAGGTCCTGCGAAGGGCAACGATCCGCCGCAGGCGCGGCTGAAAGGCTCGGTCGACTGAAGCCTGCGAACGTCGTGTTGACGGACCCTGTCCCGAGCGCCGGCGGCTGGCTGGCGCGTTCTTCGACCGACGGAGCCGGCCGGTGTCGCGCCTATGCGCATCTCGGTGCGAACCGGATCCTCGAGATGGTCGGCATGCCGGGCGTCGGCCCGTGGCTCGACGAGCACGACGCCTGGTGGCCCGGCGCGTACGAGTTGCCGCTGCTCGAGCAGTTGTCCGCGAACGAGTCGCCTCTGCGCGACCTGCTTGGTGCGACAGCACCCGCCCATCTGCTGATGAGCCTGACCGAAGTCGACGGCACCGCACTCGTGACCGAATCGGACGATGGCATCGAGCGTCCGTTCCGAATTCCTGCGGGTGTGGATACGATCCATTTCGCGCCCGTACGTATCAGCGGGCCGGCGGCGCAGTGGCGCGAAACGCTCGTCACCGCGTTCGACCGTGTCCGGCATCTGGTCGGGCTCAGATCGGCCCGCCCTTTCTATCTTTGACGCAAGCACCCGTTCTCCGGCAGACCACGCGATGACCGACGCACTCGACTCCTTCGACCGCAAGATCCTGAATATCGTCCAGCGCGATTGCACCGCGACTGCGGATGCCATCGCCGAACGGATCGGCCTGTCCACGTCGGCCGTGCAAAAGCGGCTGAAGCGCATGCGCACCGAAAAGATCATTTCGGCGGAAATCGCGGTGGTCGATCGTGCGGCGGTCGGCAGGCCGATGACGTTCATCGCGGCAATCGAGATCGAACGCGAAAACTACGAGACGGTCGCGAGGTTCCGCGAGTGGTCGAAGGCGCATGACGAAATCCAGCAGATCTACTACGTGACCGGCTCCGCCGACCTGATCGCGATCATCACCGCGCGCGACGTCGAGGCGTACGACCGGCTGTCCGCGCGGATCATGCAGAGCAATCCGATGATCCGCCGGATCAACACGAATGTCGTGCTGAGCGCGGTCAAGGTCGGGCTGTTCGTGCCGGTCGACAAGGACGGCGACGACGAACCGCCGGCCGCCTGACGTACTGGTTTCGCGCGGGACGGGCGATCCGTCCGTCCCGCATGACGAACCGCAATGGGCGATGGCTTGAATCGGGCGAAACGCATAATTTGAAAATCGATTCGCATAACTAACCTGTGTCGTGTAGTCAATGAACAGGAGATGATCGAGATGGAACTCAAACTGGCACTGGTCGGTTTCGGCGGAGTCAATCAGGGACTGGTCGAACTGCTCAAAAAGAAGCGCGCGATGCTGGGCGCGGCGGGACTCGACGTATCGGTGACGATGGTCGCCGACCTGCGGCTCGGGATCGCGACGAATCCTCGCGGTATCGCGCTGGACGTCCTCGACGAAACCGCCCGACGGGGCGTCGATGCCGAAGCGCTGCGTCGCGATCCCGGCACGCTGGTGTCGCCGGACGTCGGCCTCGGTGCGGTGCTGAAGGCCATCGCGTCGGAACACGTGGATGTCGTCATCGAGGCGACCTTCACCGATCCGAACACCGGTGAGCCCGCGCTGTCGCATTGCCGTACCGCGCTCGAATGCGGCAAGCACGTGATCACGACCAACAAGGGGCCGATCGCGCTCGCGCAGCCGGCACTGGCGCGGATCGCCGCGCAATCGGGTGCGTGTGTGATGTACGAGGGCACGGTGATGAGCGGCACGCCGGTGCTGCGGCAGCTCGCGACCTCGCTGCGCGGCTGCGACATCCGCGGCTTCGCCGGCATCCTGAACGGCACGTCGAATTACGTGCTCGGCGAGGTCGAGGCCGGCGCGAGCTTCGATGCGGCGATCCGGGATGCGCAGCAGCGCGGCTATGCGGAGGCGAACCCGGCGGCCGACGTCAACGGCTCGGACGTACAGCTGAAGGTCGTCATTCTGGCGAACGCACTGTGGAATGCCGGCCTCGAGCGCGCCGACGTGACGTGCCGCGGCATCGTGGAATTGACCGAGCACGACGTGCGCGCAGCGGCGGCGGAGCGCATGTCCTGGCGGTTGATCGGATCCGCCATCCGCCATCCGGACGGCACCGTTACCGCGAGCGTCGAACCGCGCAAGCTGCCGGCCGGCCATCCGCTGCTGGCCGCGAGCGGCGTGACGAACGCGATCACGTTCGACACCGACGTGCTCGGTGGCGTGACGATCAGCGGGCCGGGTGCCGGGCGCGAGGAAACGGCGTTCGCGATCCTCTCCGACCTGATCGAACTGGCGGACCGGATTGGCGCGGCCTCGCACGAGGTGGCCGCATGAGCGCGCGCGATGCGGTGATGAGCGACTGCACGGGAGCCGGCGTAGCCGATGTGCGGTCGCCGTATGACGGCTCGATCGTCGGCCAGGTTCGTCTGTCGCGAGCCGATGCGGCGCCGGTCCTCGTCGAGCGCGCGCTCGACGGCGCGCGCGCGGCCGCAACCATGCCGCGCAGCCGGCGGGCCGACCTCCTGTTTCGCGCAGCCTCGAGCGTGGAGGCACAAGCGGAGACATTCGCACGCACGATCGCGCTCGAAGCGGGCAAGCCGCTGCGGCAGGCCCGCAAGGAAGTCGCGCGCTGCGTGAACACGCTGCGCCTGTCGGGCGAGGAAGCGAAACGACTCAACGGCGAGACGATCCCGTTCGACGGGTATCCCGGCTCGGAGGATCGCAGCGGCTACTACACGCTGGAGCCGCTGGGCGTGATTCTCGCGATCACGCCCTTCAACGACCCGCTGAACCTCGTCGCACACAAGCTCGGGCCGGCGCTCGCGACCGGCAATGCGGTCATCCTGAAGCCCTCGTTGCTCGCGCCGCTGTCCGCACAGGCGCTCGTCGAGGTCCTGTGGGAAGCCGGTGCGCCGCGCGCCGCGCTGCAGATCGTGCACGGCGGCGCGGATCTCGCGTCCGCGCTGGTGCGCGACCGGCGCATCCGGATGGTGACCTTTACCGGTGGCCCGCAGACCGGCGAGGCCATCACGCGCGATGCGGGACTCAAGAAGATCGCGATGGACCTGGGCGGCAATGCGCCGGTGATCGTCATGGCCGACTGCGACCTGAAGGATGCCGCCGAATCGTGCGTGTCGGGCGCGTTCTGGGCGGCGGGACAGAACTGCATCGGCACGCAGCGGATCTTCGTCGCCGAGGCCGCGTACGAGCCGTTCGTGCGGTATTTCGTTGAACTGACCGGCAGGATGGTCGTCGGCGATCCGCTGGACGATGCGACCGACATGGGGCCGATGATCGGCGAGGAGCAGGCGATCCGCATCGAACGCTGGGTCGACGAGGCAGTGTCGCGCGGTGCGACGGTGCTGACCGGCCATCGGCGACGCGGAGCGCTGTATGAACCGACAGTGCTCGCGGATGTGCCGCACGACGCGCGTGTCTGGACCGACGAGGTATTCGCGCCGGTCGTGACGATCGAGAAATTCACCGACCTGCAGCAGGCGCTCGACGCGGCCAACGCGTCGGAGAGCTGCCTGCATGCAGGCGTGTTCACCAACCGCCTGGAGGTGGCGCTCGGCGCGGCCGAGCGCCTGCAGGCGGGCGGCGTGATGATCAACGATTCGTCCGATTACCGCTTCGACGGCATGCCGTTCGGCGGATTCAAGCATGGGTCGCTGGGCCGCGAAGGCGTTCGATTCGCGATGACGGACATGACGCAGCCGAAGGTGGTCTGCTTCAGGCGCAACCGGCGGCTGTCTAGCTGATGCGCAAGCGCGGGCCCCTCGCGGGCCGGCGCGGCGCGAACCGGAGCGGTGTGAGCAACGTATCGAAGAAGGAGTCGAGGATGCCAGCAGCAATTCCTGCATGCAAACCGGCGGCGGACGCGCTGGTGGTCGAGGATATTCACAAGTCGTTCGGCGGTGTCGAGGTGCTGAAGGGCATCTCGTTGACCGCGAAGAATCACGAGGTCGTGTCGATCCTCGGCAGCAGCGGGTCGGGGAAAAGTACGTTCCTCAGGTGCATCAACTTGCTGGAAATGCCCGACCGCGGCCGGATCTGCGTGAATGGCGAAACGCTCGCGCTGAAACAGGCAGGCCGCGACGGCGCGCTCGTCGCGGCCGACGCGCGGCAGGTGATGCGCGTGCGCCGCAGGCTCGCGATGGTGTTCCAGCAGTTCAATCTGTGGGCACACATGACCGTGCTGCAGAACGTGATGTTCGTGCCGGTGCGCGTGCTCGGCGTGCCGAAGCGCGATGCCCGCGACAAGGCGATCGCGATGCTCGAACGGGTCGGGCTCGCCGGCAAGTGCGAACACTATCCGAACCAGCTGTCGGGCGGCCAGCAGCAGCGCGTCGCGATCGCACGCGCGCTCGCGACCGACCCCGACGTGATGCTGTTCGACGAGCCGACGTCGGCGCTCGATCCGGAACTCGTCGGCGAAGTGTTGAAAGTGATGCGCTCGCTGGCCGACGAGGGACGCACGATGCTCGTCGTCACGCACGAGATGGGGTTCGCGCGCGAAGTCGCGAACCGTGTCGTGTTCGTCCATCAGGGACGAATCGAGGAAGACGGCAGTCCTGACGAAGTGTTCGCGAGCCAGAAATCGCCGCGTTTCCAGAAGTTTCTGTCCAGCATCATTTGATGCGGATTCAATGCCAACCGGAGAGGAAACCATGAAAAAGCTGCTTCAATCGTTGTGCGTGGGCGCGGCATTGCTCGGATCGGTCGCGCAGGCCGAGCAGGTCGTGCGGGTCGGCACGCTCGCCGATTACGCGCCGTTCGAATACAAGGATGCCTCCGGCAAGCTGCAGGGCATGGAGATCGACATCGGCAAGAAGATGTGCGACACGATGAAGGTCAAGTGCCAGTGGGTGACGATGGATTTCGACGCGCTGATTCCGGCACTCAAGGCGAAGCAGATCGATGCGGTGCTCGCGCAAATGTCGAAGACGCCGGAGCGCGAGCAGTCGGTGGACTTCACGCGCATCGTCACGACGGCGCCCGTGCAGCTCGTCGCGAAGCAGGGCTCGGGCATCACGGACAACGCCACCACGCTGCGCGGCAAGACGATCGGCGTTCAGACGGCCTCGACGCACGAATCCTATTTGCGCCGCCGCCTGCCGGCGAGCAAGTCGGGGATCGACGTGAAGGTCTATCAGACGCTCGACGAGGCCTGGCTCGATCTCGAGGCCGGGCGTGTCGATGCGGTGTTTGCCGACAACACGGTCGCGTACGACTGGCTGACGAAGGCCGGCAGGAAGGAAGGCTTCGACTTCGTCGGCAAGCCGATCGCCGATGCGGAGATCTTCGGCGACGGTACGGCGATCGCGGTGCGCAAGGGCGACGCGCCGTTGAAGGCGCTGTTCGACAAGGGCATCGCGCAGGTGCAGGCGGACGGCACGTTCGCCGCAGCCAACAAGCGCTATTTCCCGTTCAGCATCGCGCCGCAATAACCGCGCATCGGGACCGCGCGGGCGCCGGACGGCGGCCTGCGCGATTCCGGTCTTACACGGAGCGATATTACGATGGATATCCTGGTGAACTACGGCGCGCAGATCGCGGCTGGCGCGCTCGTCACGCTGGAGCTGGCAGTCGCCGCGCTGTGCGCCGGCATGCTGCTCGGCATCGCCGGTGCGTCGGCAAAACTGTCGAGCCTGGGGTGGCTCAGGCATGCGACCTACGCGCTGACCAATTTCCTGCGCGGCATTCCCGAGTTCCTGATCCTGTTGATCTGCTACTTCGGGCTGTCGCATTTTCTCAACGCGCAATTCGATGGCGCCGTTGTCATCAGCCCGTTCTCCGCCGGCGTGATCGCGCTCGCCGTGGTATTCGGCGCGTACTCGTCGGAGATGTTCCGCGGCGCGTTCAGCGCGGTGCCGGCCGGCCAGATCGAGGCCGCGCGCGCGTACGGGATGACACGCCTGCAGACGCTGTGGTACGTGCGCCTGCCGCAGGCGTGGCGCATCTGCCTGCCGAGCCTGAACAACATGTGGCAGAACCTGCTGAAGGACACGTCGCTGGTGTCGATCGTCGGGCTCGAGGACATGTTGCGCAAGGCCAACATCGCCGCGCAGTTCACCAAGCAGCCGTTCGTCTTCTACGTGGCGGTCGGAATCGTCTATTTCGGCTTTCTCGCCGCATCAAACCCCGTGTTCGCGTGGCTCGAGCGCAGCGCGGGCCGCGGTTACGCAACACGCACCTGAGGAGGGCCATCTGATGAACGACTTTGTTTCCCTCATCGCGCAGTCCGGCCCGGACATCGCGCGCGGCATAGGGATCACGCTCGCGCTGCTGGTGCTGTCATGCACACTGGCGTTCGCGCTCGCGGTGCCGCTGGCGGTCGCGCGCACGTCGGCGTGCCGCTGGCTGTCGACACCGAGCCGCCTGTTCATGTCGGTGTTTCGCGGCACGCCGCTGCTGGTGCAGATTTTCGTGCTGTATTACGGGCTCGCGCAGTTCTCGATCGTGCGTGCGTCGCCTCTGTGGCTGCTGGTCGGCGGATCGTTCTCGTGTGCGTTGTGCGCGCTGACGCTCAATCTCGCGGCCTACATGGCGGAAGACATCCGCGGCGGGATCGCCGGCGTCCCCGCCGGCGAGAAGGAGGCCGCGCTCGCGTTCGGGATGAGCCGCTTCATGCTCACCTGGTTCGTGATCGTGCCGCGCGCGATCGGCATCGTCGCACCGACGCTCGGCAACGAGATCGTGCTGCAGCTCAAGTCGACCGCGCTTGCCAGCACGATCACCGTGCTCGACCTCACCGGTGTCGCGCGACGCATCTCCATCGAAACCTATACGACCGACGCGCTGATGCTGGCCGGCATCGTGTACGTCGGTATCACGGCGGTGCTTTCGACCGTGCTCAAACGCGTCGAAGGTCTGCTGAATCGCCATCTGGGCAGCGTGCGTGCCTGACGGGCGCCGCATGAACGCGACATAACGAACGCGACACAACGAACGATCCGAGGACGACATGGGATACAAGCTTGAAACGCTGGCGCTCGCCGCGGACCGCGACGTGACCGACGAGAAGTCGGTCGCGCCGGCGATCCACTATTCGGCGGTGTTCAAGGCAGCCGGCAGCGAGGAATTCGCGGCGATGTCGAGCGTGCCGCAGCATCCGCGCAACTACACGCGCTACGGCAATCCGGTTCACGAGCGCGTGAAGGCGGTCATGGCGGAGCTCGAGGGCACCGAGACCGCGCTCGTCACGGCATCCGGCATGGGTGCGATCGCGACCGCGATCCTCAGTGTCGTGAAGGCCGGCGATCACGTCGTCGGCCAGACGCGTCATTACATGAGCACCACGAAGCTGCTCGACGACATGCTGCGCCGGTTCGGCGTCGAGGTGACGTTCGTCGACCAGACCGACGTGGCCGCGTTCGATCGCGCGATCCGGCCGAACACACGGCTGATCGTGCTCGAGTCGCCGGTCAATCCGCTGCTGCTCGTGACCGACATCGCCGCGGTGACCGAAATCGCCAGAGCCCGCGGCATCCTCACGCTCGCGGACAACACGTTCGCGTCGCCGATCAACCAGCAGCCGCACCGGCTCGGTGTCGACATCGTCGTGCACAGCGCGACCAAGTATCTGGGCGGCCATCACGACCTGACGGGCGGCGTGATCTGCACGAGCCGCGTGCTCGCCGAGCAGATCTGGCATACGCACATCACGCTCGGGGCGGTGCTGTCGCCGATGGACGCATGGCTGCTGCTGCGCGGGCTGCGCACGCTGCCGATGCGCGTCGAGCGGATCAATGCGAACGCTCAGGCGCTCGCCGAATTCCTCGAAGCGCACGCGAAGATCGAGCGTGTGTTCTATCCGGGCCTGCGCAGCCATCCGCAGCATGGGCTCGCATGCCGGCAGATGCGCGGTTTCGGCGGCGTGGTCGCGTTCGGTGTGCGGGGAAGCTACGGCGAAGCGCAGCGCTTCGTCGAGGCGCTGCGCTTGCCGCTGAATGCAGGCAATCTCGGCGGCGTCGATTCGCTCGCGATCCATACGGCATCCATGTGGGCGGGCACGATGTCGGCGGAGCAAATGCGCGCTGCCGACATCCCGCTCAATTTCATTCGCTATTCGGTCGGCATCGAGCACATCGACGACCTGAAAGGCGATATCGCGCAAGCATTGGAGCAGATCTGACACGGACCCGCGCGCACGCTCGATCGACGCCCCACGCGCGTCGCGCCGACCTTTGAATCGATGCGGGCACGAGCTGCGCGGATCGCAACGACGGAGCACGGACTATGCATGACATCACAGTACTCGACGGCGGCATGGGGCGCGAACTGGCGCGGATGGGGGCGCCGTTCAGACAGCCGGAATGGTCGGCACTCGCGCTGCTGTTCAACTGCAGCCAGCCGGAAGCGATGGGTGCGGCGATCGAAGCGGTGCAGCGCACGCTCGCAAGCACGGGAACGTCGCTCGTGATCGGTGCCTATGCGAACGCGTTTCCGCCTCAGCGCGCCGATGCGTGCGCGAACGAGGAACTCCACGGCCTGCGCGGCGACATCGATCCGCCTGGCTATGCAAGATGGGCGGAGCAGTGGCTTGCGCTGGGCGCGCGGATCGTCGGCGGGTGTTGCGGAATCGGTCCCGGCCACATCGCGGCATTGCGCGACGCGGTCGATGCGCGCGGCGCCGCGCACACCGGGTTCGGCCAATGAAGATCGACGGCCTGGACCAGAAGATCATCGACGCATTGTGTGCCGATGCGCGGATGCCACTCGCGGTATTGGCCGACCGGATCGGTCTGTCCAGGCAGGCGGTCCGCAACCGGATCGACCGGCTCGAAGCGCTGAACATCATCGCAGGCTATACGGTGCGGCTCGCATTGCCCGACGATGTCGTGCCGGTGCGCGCCGTGATGCTCGTGTATCGCCGGGACCGGATGCGCGGCGCGGACGTGCTCGCCGCACTCGAGCGGATCGCCGAGGTGCGCGATTGCGCGGTCCTCAGCGGCGAGGTCGATTTGCTGGTGCAGATCGAGGCGGCCACGCACGAGCGCATCAGCGACATCTGGGCAACGATCAGCGCGCTGGACGGCGTGCAAAACATGACGACCAGTTTCGTGCTCGATTCCGTCGTCCACAAGCGGTGATCAAAGCGGCGCAATGGGAAAAGGGCAGGCGGGGAGGCTGCGCGTCGTCCGGTTCGGCGTCCGTGACGGCGTATCGAAGCCACGCGGCGCTGGAGCGGCTTGCTGCCCGCTCCACGCGCGTGGCCGTACTCAGGCTTTCAGTGCGCCGAAGATTTCATTGAGCATCGACTTCGCATCGCCGAACAACATGCGGTTGTTGTCCTTGTAGAACAGCGGATTGTCGACGCCCGCATAGCCGGACGCCATGCTGCGCTTCATCACGATCGACGTCTTCGCCTTCCACACTTCCAGCACCGGCATGCCGGCGATCGGGCTCGACGGGTCGTCCTGCGCGGCCGGGTTCACGATGTCGTTCGCGCCGATCACCATCGACACGTCGGCCTCGGGGAAGTCGCCGTTGATCTCGTCCATCTCCAGCACGATGTCGTACGGCACTTTCGCTTCGGCCAGCAGCACGTTCATGTGCCCCGGCATGCGGCCCGCGACCGGGTGGATCGCGAAACGCACGTCGACGCCCTTCTCGCGCAGCAGCTTCGTCAGCTCGAACACCGTGTGCTGGGCCTGTGCGACGGCCATGCCGTAGCCGGGGACGATGATCACGCGCTTTGCATCGCGCAGCAGCTCGGCCGTCTCCGCCGCGCTCACCGCGACCGCCTCGCCGGCCGGCTGCGCCGCGCCGCCGCCGGCTGCCGCCGGTGCGCCCGCGCCGCTGCCGAAGCCGCCGGCGATCACGCTGATGAAGTTGCGGTTCATCGCGCGGCACATGATGTACGACAGGATCGCACCGGACGAGCCCACCAGCGCGCCGATCACGATCAGCAGGTCGTTGCCGAGCATGAAGCCGGTGGCGGCTGCCGCCCACCCCGAGTAGCTGTTGAGCATCGACACCACGACCGGCATGTCCGCGCCGCCGATCGCCATCACCATGTGCACACCGAACAGCAGCGAGATCACGGTCATCACGACGAGCGGCAGCATGCCGTTCTGGATGCTTTCCGCATGCAGGAACGCGCGGCAGTAGTAGATGACGATCAGCAGCGCGGCGAGGTTCATCCAGTGGCGCGCCGGCAGCAGCAGCGGCTTGCCGCCGATCTTGCCCGACAGCTTGCCGAACGCGATGATCGAGCCCGCGAAGGTGACGGCACCGATCAGGATACCGACATAAATTTCCACTTCATGGATCGCCTTCTCGGCGCCGGTGAACTGCAGCGACGTGTCGATGTAGCTCGCGAAGCCGACGAGGCAGGCCGCGAGACCGACCAGGCTGTGCATCAGCGCGACCAGTTCCGGCATCTGCGTCATCTGCACCTTCTTCGCCGCGTACAGGCCGACCGCGCCGCCGACGACGAGCGCGGCGATCACGTACGGAATGCCCGCGGCCGACACGCGCGGCCCGGCCACGGTGGCCAGCACGGCGATCAGCATGCCGATCATGCCGAGCAGGTTGCCGCGGCGCGCGGTTTCGGGGTTCGCGAGGCCGCCGAGGCTCAGGATGAACAGGATCGCGGCGCCGATATAGGAGACGGTAGTCAGGTTGGAAGTCATTGTTGTCGTCCCCTTATTTGCGGAACATCGCCAGCATGCGGCGCGTGACCGCGAAGCCGCCGAACATGTTGACGGCCGTGAGCGTGAGCGCGCCGACCGCGAGACCGAGGATCAGCCCGGCCGGACGATCGCCGGCGTTGGCCAGCTCACCGAGGGGCGGTGCGACCTGCACGAGCGCGCCGATCGCGATGATCGACGAGATCGCGTTGGTCACGCTCATCAGCGGCGTGTGCAGCGACGGCGTGACGTTCCAGATCACCATGTAGCCGACGAAGCACGCGAGCACGAACACCGTGAAGTGCGACAGGAAGCTCGCCGGCGCGAACTGGCCGACCAGCAGGAACGCCAGCGCGCCGATCGCGAACACGATCGCGAGCGCCTTGGCCGACATCGGCTCGCCGCTATGTCCATGACCTTTCGACTTCGCCGGCGCCGCGACTGCCGCGGGTGCGGCAGCCGCAGGCTTGGGCGCGACGGCCGCCTGCTTGATCGGCGGCGGCGGCCACGTGACGTTGCCTTCCTTGACGACGGTGAGGCCGCGGATCGCGTCGTCGTCGAAGTCGACGTTGATCGTGCCGTCCTTGGCCTTGCACAGCTCCTCGATCACGCGCAGCAGGTTGGTCGCATAGAGCGTCGACGACTGCCGCGACAGGCGCGACGCGAGATCGGTATAGCCGACGATGGTCACGCCGTGGCGCACCACGGCTTCGCCGGGCACCGTGAGTTCGCAGTTGCCGCCCTGTTCGGCGGCCATGTCGACGATCACGCTGCCGGGCTTCATCGACTGCACCATCTCGGCGGTGATGAGCTTGGGCGCCGGCTTGCCGGGGATCAGCGCGGTCGTGATGATGATGTCGGCGTCCTTGGCCTGCTGCGCATACATCGCGCGCTGCGCCTGCTGGAAGCCCTCGCTCATCACCTTCGCGTAGCCGCCGCCGCCCGAGCCTTCCTCTTCGTAGTCGACCTTGACGAACTCGCCGCCCAGCGACTTGACCTGATCGGCCACCTCGGCGCGCGTGTCGTTCGCGCGCACGATCGCACCGAGGCTCGCGGCCGTGCCGATCGCGGCCAGACCGGCCACACCGGCGCCGGCGATGAACACCTTCGCCGGCGGGATCTTGCCGGCCGCCGTGACCTGGCCGTTCAGGAAGCGGCCGAACGCATGCGCGGCCTCGATCACCGCGCGATAGCCGCTGATGCTGGCCATCGACGTGAGCGCGTCCATCTTCTGCGCGCGCGACAGCGTGCGCGGCAGCGAATCGATCGCCAGCACGGTGGCGCGCTTCGCGGCCAGCTGCTGCATCAGCTCGGGGTTCTGCGCGGGCCACACGAAGCCGATCAGCGTGCCGCCTTCGCGCATCAGCGCGACTTCGTCGGCGCTCGGCGGGCGCACCTTGAACACGATGTCGCTGCCGGACCAGAGCTCGGCCGCCGTGGCGGCGATGCTCGCGCCGGCCGCGCGGTACGTGTCGTCGTCAAAGTTCGCGCCGGCACCGGCGCCGCTTTGGACGGCCACCGAAAACCCCAGCTTGATCAGTTTCTCGACCACCTCGGGAACGGTCGCAACGCGCCGTTCGCCGGTGGCTGTCTCCAGAGGAACCCCAATCTGTAATGTCATAGTGTGAAAGATGGGTGATGGCCATCGCGAAGCGCTCGGGCCGGTGCGTCAAGGTAACAGAATCATGTGTGTGTTTAGTGGCTCGCGCGAGGGTTCGCATTAAAAATGGAACGACCGTTCGCTGGGCGCGAATAGAGTATGCCCCATAACAACGGCGCCATCGAGGACACAAAATCGTCGAACGCGTCTTCTGCCGTGCTGTTGCGTTTTATCCACGCGCGGGCGACGTCGCGTCGGCCGAATGGAGGTTGACGATGCGGTCGGACCGCCGCTTCCGACGTGCGGCGCGGCTGCGTGAGCCGGCCGCCGCGCGGCGGGACTGCATGGGCTTCCCATAATCGGCTTCCTGCCCGGGTTCCCATGGCCGGCTCCCATTGATGATTCCGACCGGCCGGTAGGTCAATGGCTGGCCGCTTGTCGCAGGCGAATCCGTCGGCACCCCGCGTCGATCGTCGGATCAATTCAGCAGACACCATATCGCGAGGAACGGCGCGTTGCCGGACCGCATCGCATGCAGCGCGCCGGGCGGATTGTGGATGCCGCCGCCGATCCCGGGATCGAACCATGCGCCGTTTTGCTGCCGGAATTCGCCGGCGGTCATGAGCACGTACGCTTCCTCCGGTGCGTGACCATGATCCGGATATCTGACGCCGGGCATCATCAACGAGAAGCCGAGCTGAATGTCGTCGCGGCTTTCGGCGCCGCCGGGCCCGCAGATCATCCCGTTCACGTGCCCGTCGATGTAGTTCGGGCTGCCGTCCTTGCCCGACGTGCGACGCGACCAGCCGATCTCGGGTTCGAGCACCTTGATCAGCCGTGCGACGGTGGCGAACGCCGGGTCGACGCGTGCGACCGACTCGAGCGCCGGGTCGAGCCATTCGCAGGCGGGGTAGCGCACCGCGAGCCGCGTGCCGTTATCCGACGGGGTCTGCAACCGCGCGAACACTTGCGGCGCGAATGCACGCGCGGCGGGCGGAAGCTTGTCCGATTGAAACAGATCGCCGGCGACCCGGACGAAATCCGCGATGTGCTTCGGGCGTTCACTCATCCTGGTCTTTGCTCCGTTGCTCGCTTGGCCTGATGAGATGGAAGTCTACGGAGAAACGTGCCGACCCGGACAGCGAAAAAGGGCGGCCGATTTGGTGCTGGCCGCCATGCGCGTGCCGCGGTTGCCGTCCGGCCAGCGGCACGCGCCGCAATCGACGGCACATCACGCTGCCGCCTTCGGACTGCCGGGGCCGCAGCAGATTCATATTGAAATGGACCTGTGCGTATGCGAATTCGTACAGCTTGCGCTGTTCGTCCGACGGACGGCCGTCGCCGACGAGCCAGGTGCGGGAGATGTCCGAGCAGTAACCGTTCGGCCCGACCAAGTCGGTGTCGAACGCGAGCAGGTCGCCCGCCTGCAGCACCCGCGACGAACACCGATCCGGACACGTGCGAACAAGGCCCGTGAGCGTGCCGTGCGCGTTGCCTGCCGCCGGACTAGAGCTCCAGCACGAGGTCCGACGTCGGGCGGCTGCAGCAGAGCAGCCGGAAACCCTTCTGCACTTCCCGGTCGCGAATTCCGCCGTTGTGCCGCATGTCGACCGTGCCGTCGAGCACCTTCGTTTTGCACGTGCCGCAGATGCCCTGGCTGCAGGACGACGGAATCGCGACGCCGGCCTTTCTCGCTGCCGACAGCACGGTGTCGGCGGCGTTCATCGTGAACGTCTTCGACGAGCGCGCCAACCTGACCGTGAAGGTTTCCGACGACGATTCGGCAGCGGGGGCGGCCAGTGTCGGCGCGACGCCGGCGCCGATGTCGAAGCTCTCCTGGTGATAGCGTGCGGGATCGTGTCCGCCGCTGCGCAGGACGTCGCGCACGGCATTCATGTAGCCCGCCGGGCCGCAGGTGAACGCTTCGCGCTCGGCGTAGTCGGGCACCTGTTCGGCAAGCAACGGCAGGCTGAGCCGGCCGATCGGTCCCGGCCAGTGCGCTTCATCGCCGGCACCTTCACAGACGAAGTACGTGCGAAGGCGCGGCGACAGCGCCTCGAGCCGCTGCAGCTCCTTGCGGAACACGATATCGGCGGGCGTTCTCGCGCTGTGGACGAACACGATGTCCAGGTCGAGCCCGAGATCGATGCTCGCACGCGTCATCGACATCAGCGGCGTCACGCCCGAGCCGGCGGACAGGTACAGCAATTTTGCGGCGGGTGCCGCCGTCGGCGTGAAGCTGCCCGACGGGCCGTAAGCCGGTAGCTGGCTGCCGGGCTTCATGTTGTCGTGCAGCCAGTTCGACATGATGCCGCCGAGCACGCGCTTGACCGTGATGGACACCAGATAGGGACGCGTCGGCGGCGACGAGATCGTGTAGCAGCGCTCGACCGGCTGGCCGTCGACGTTCGCCGACACCGTCATGAACTGGCCGGGTTCGAAGCGAACGGGCGAGCCGTCGCCTACACGGAACTCGAAGCTCCTGACGTCATGCGTCTCGTCGACGACGCGGCAGCACGTCAGCATCTGCTGTTCGCCGCTCGCCCAGGTTCTTCCGGTGCTGTCCCAGGTGCCGGGATCGGAGAGTCGGTCGTATGCTTCGGGTGCGGGATCGAACCTGCTGTCTACGGAGTTCATGGCATCGCTTCCTTGGGGCGCGTCACACGTTCGATGTGCGCGCAGTCGTTCGCGAAAGCCGGGCCTCGATGACGGGCGTGCATCGCGCCTCGTTCCGATGGTTCGCTCCGTACCCGGATTGCCTTCGCTGTGCGCCGAGTATTGGCGGGCCCTGAAACAGCGTCAATGCGCTTTATTTTCCGGGCGGCATTACCTCAGGTTATGCGTGACGTGTGTCCGCACGAACAGCGGCCCGACCGTCAACGACGAGGCCATAGCCGATGAATCTCTTGCATGCGATGTTGACCGAATAGAGGGTTAACCCCTGATTCTCTGCCGGCACGCCGATTGCGCGTCGCGTGTGCTGAAAACGGCACCCGAACCGCCCCGCCCGGACGCCCGTTTCCGCCATCGCCCCGCGCATCGCGTGGCCGGTTTTGTCACCATGTGGGCCGGATATGACAATGGAAAACCGCCGGCGCGGCATTACGATGGGCCACGACGTCGCCTGGCGCTGGCCGGTTTTGCCGCAGCCGCCCGGGCCGCGCGCCTCATTCACCGCCTGATTTGGAACATCGACCATGAGCTATAACGCCCCTGTCAAGGACATGCTGTTCGTGCTGAAGGAACTCGCGGGCATCGACACCGTTGCGCAGTTGCCGGGTTTCGAGGAAGCCGGCTACGACACGGCGCAGGCCGTGCTCGACGAATCCGCGAAATTCTGCGGCGAGGTGCTGGCGCCGCTGAACGTCGAGGGCGACCGCAATCCGAGCAGCTGGAAGGATGGTGTCGTGACCGCGACGCCGGGTTTCGGCGCCGCATTCCGCCAGTTCGTCGAAGGCGGCTGGCAAGGTCTGCAGCATCCGGCCGAATACGACGGCCAGGGGCTGCCGAAGCTGATCGCGACGCCGTGCATCGAGATGCTGAACGCGGCAAACCTGTCGTTCGCGCTGTGCCCGCTGCTCACCGACGGCGCGATCGAGGCGCTGCTGACCGCCGGCACCGACGAACAGAAGCAGCGCTACGTGCCGAAGCTGATCTCGGGTGAATGGACGGGCACGATGAACCTGACCGAGCCGCAGGCCGGTTCGGACCTGGCGCTGGTGCGCTCGCGCGCCGAGCCGCAGGGCGACGGCACGTACAAGGTGTTCGGCACGAAGATCTTCATCACGTGGGGCGAGCACGACATGGCGGACAACATCGTCCACCTGGTGCTCGCGCGCACGCCGAGCGCGCCGGAAGGCGTGAAGGGCATTTCGCTGTTCATCGTGCCGAAGTTCCTGGTCAACGACGACGGCTCGCTCGGCGCGCGCAACGACGTGCACTGCGTGTCGATCGAACACAAGCTCGGGATCAAGGCGAGCCCGACCGCGGTGCTGCAATATGGCGATAACGGCGGCGCGATCGGCTACCTGATCGGCGAGGAGAATCGCGGCCTCGAATACATGTTCATCATGATGAACGCGGCGCGCTTCGGCGTCGGGATGCAGGGGATCGGCGTGGCCGACCGTGCATACCGGCAGGCCGCGGAATTCGCGAAGGAGCGCGTGCAGAGCCGCCCGGTGGACGGGTCGGCCAAGCAGTCGGTGACGATCATCCATCACCCGGACGTGCGCCGCATGCTCGGCACGATGCGCGCGCTGACCGAGGGCGCGCGGGCGCTCGCGTACGTCGCAGCCGCGCACAGCGACATTGCCCACCGCCATTCGGACGAGGCGACGCGCACGCGTCATCAGGCAATCTACGAATATCTGGTGCCGGTCGTGAAGGGCTGGAGCACGGAGATGGTGAACGACGTGGCGAGCCTCGGCGTGCAGGTGCACGGCGGGATGGGCTTCATCGAGGAAACCGGCGCCGCGCAGTACTATCGCGACGCGCGGATCCTGGCGATCTACGAAGGCACGACCGCGATCCAGGCGAACGACCTGGTTGGCCGCAAGACGATGCGCGACGGCGGCGCGGTGGCGAAGGCGCTGATCGCGGAGATCGGCGACACCGTCGCGGCGCTCGGCAAGGTCGACGGCGCGGCAGCCGCGTCGATGAAGGCGCAGCTGGAGAAGGGCGCGCGCTCGCTGTCGACGGTGGTGGACTACGTGGTCGCGAACGTGAAGCAGGACCCGAACGCGGTGTTCGCGGGCAGCGTGCCGTACCTGAAGCTGGCGGGCGTGGTGCTGTGCGGTTGGCAGATGGCGCGCGCGCTGCTGGCGGCGCACGCGAACCGCGCGAGCGACACGGCGTTCTTCGATGCGAAGATCGCGATCGCACAATGCTATGCGGAACACGTCCTCGTGCAGGCAGGCGGGCTCGAAGCGTCGATCGTCGGCGCGAAGGGCAACGAGAGCGTGCTCGCGTTGACGGAAGACCAGTTCTGACCGTAACGGTCGGGGCGCAGGAGGAGACAGGATTTTGACCACACAGGACTTGCTCGCGCAATACGGCCCGCGCGAATCGATGGAATACGACGTCGTGATCGTCGGCGGCGGCCCGGCCGGGCTGTCGGCCGCGATCCGGCTCAAGCAGCTGGCCGCCGAGAAAGGCACCGAGATCGGCGTGTGCGTGCTCGAGAAGGGTTCCGAGATCGGCGCGCACATCCTGTCGGGCGCGGTGATGGACCCGCGCGCGATCACCGAACTGTTTCCGGACTGGAAGGAACAGGGCGCGCCCTTGAACGTCGAGGTGAGCGAAGACCGCTTCCTGTTCCTGTCCGAGAACAGCGCGGTCACGACGCCGAACTGGGCGCTGCCCGCCAACTTCCAGAACCACGGCAACTACGTGATCTCGCTGGGCAACGTCACGCGCTGGCTTGGGGCACAGGCCGAGGCGCTCGGCGTCGAGATCTTCCCGGGCTTCCCGGCCGCGGAAATTCTCTACAACGACGACGGCTCGGTCAAAGGCGTCGCGACCGGCAACATGGGCGTGGGCAAGGATGGCGAGCCGACCGAGAACTTCCAGCTCGGCATGGAACTGCACGCGAAGTACACGCTGTTCGCCGAAGGCTGCCGCGGCCATCTCGGCCGTCAGCTGATCTCCAAGTTCAAGCTCGACGCGAACGCCGATCCGCAGGCGTACGGGATCGGCATCAAGGAACTGTGGGAAATCGACCCGGCGAAGCACAAGCCGGGCCTCGTGATCCACACGGCCGGCTGGCCGCTGAAGTCCGATACCTACGGCGGCTCGTTCCTGTATCACATGGACAACAACCAGGTCGTGGTCGGCTTCGTGGTGGGCCTCGGCTACACGAACCCGTACCTGTCGCCGTTCGAGGAATTCCAGCGCTACAAGACGCATCCGTCGATCCGCGCATTCCTGGAAGGCGGCAAGCGCGTGTCGTACGGCGCGCGGGCGATCACGGCGGGCGGCCTGCTGTCGCTGCCGAAGACGGTGTTCCCGGGCGGCGCGCTGATCGGCGACGACGCGGGCTTCCTGAACGCATCACGGATCAAGGGCAGCCACGCGGCGATCAAGACCGGCATGCTGGCGGCCGATGCCGCGTTCGACGCGCTGCAGGCCGGTCGCCAGAGCGACGAGCTCAACGCGTACCCGGATGCCTTCAAGCAATCGTGGCTGTACACGGAGCTGTACCGCGCGCGCAACTTCAAGCAGTGGATGGCGAAGGGCCTGTATCTCGGCACGCTGATGGTCGGGCTGGAACAGAAGCTGATGGGCGGCAACGTGCCGTGGACGCTGCACCACAAGCATGCGGACCACGAGATGCTGAAGCCGGCATCGCAATGCACGCCGATCGAGTACCCGAAGCCGGACGGCAAGCTCACGTTCGACCGGCTGTCGTCGGTGTTCATCTCGAACACGAACCACGAGGAGAACCAGCCGGCGCACCTGACGCTGAAGGACGCGAGCGTGCCGGTGAACGTGAACCTGCGGACCTACGCGGGACCGGAGGCGCGCTTCTGTCCGGCCGGCGTCTACGAGTTCGTCAAGAACGACAGCAACGAAGATCGCCTCGTGATCAACGCGCAGAACTGCGTGCACTGCAAGACCTGCGACATCAAGGACCCGACGCAGAACATCGTGTGGGTCACGCCGGAAGGCGGCGGCGGGCCGAATTACCCGAACATGTAACGCAACGCATCCCCGCGCCCGCGGGCGCGAACGAACCGGAGTGAGACGATGAGCAATGCAGCGAAGGAAGTCGTGGTGGTGAGCGGTGTCCGTACCGCGATCGGCGATTTCGGCGGGAGCCTGAAGGATTTCTCGCCGACCGATCTCGGCGCGAAGGTCGTGAGCGAAGTGCTGTCGCGCGCGAACGTGCCGGGCGATGCGGTCGGGCATGTCGTGTTCGGCCATGTCGTGAACACCGAACCGAAGGACATGTATCTCGCGCGCGTCGCGGCGATCAACGGCGGCGTCGCGCAGCACACGCCGGCGCTGACCGTGAACCGTCTGTGCGGCTCCGGTCTGCAGGCGATCGTGTCGGCCGCTCAGACGATCATGCTCGGCGACGCCGACGTCGCGATCGGCGGCGGTTCGGAGAACATGAGCCGCGCGCCGTACACGGTGCCGGCCGCGCGCTTCGGCCAGCGCATGGGCGACGGCAAGCTCGTCGACATGATGCTCGGCGCGCTGCATGACCCGTTCCAGACGATCCACATGGGCGTGACCGCCGAGAACGTCGCCAAAAAGTACGGCATTTCGCGTGATGCGCAGGATGCGCTCGCGCTCGAATCGCATCGTCGCGCGGCGCGCGCGATCGCCGAAGGCCGCTTCAAGGACCAGATCCTGCCGATCTCGATCCGCACGAAGAAGGGCGAGGTCGCGTTCGACACCGACGAGCACGTGCGTCTCGACGCCGGCCCGGACGATTTCACGAAGCTGAAGCCGGTGTTCGTGAAGGAGGACGGCACGGTGACGGCCGGCAACGCGTCGGGGATCAACGATGCGGCCGCCGCGGTGCTGATGATGAGCGCGGACGCCGCGCGCGCGCAGGGCGTGAAGCCGCTCGCGCGTCTCGTCGCGTACGCGCATGCGGGTGTGGATCCGGCGTACATGGGCATCGGCCCGGTGCCGGCCACGCAGAAGGCGCTCGAGCGCGCGGGCCTGAAGATCACCGATCTCGACGTGATCGAGGCGAACGAGGCGTTCGCCGCGCAGGCATGCGCGGTCACGCAGGAGCTCGGCCTCGATCCGGCCAAGGTCAACCCGAACGGCTCGGGCATTTCGCTCGGCCACCCGATCGGCGCGACCGGTGCATTGATCACGGTCAAGGCGCTGTACGAGCTGAAGCGCATCGGCGGGCGTTACGCGCTCGTGACGATGTGTATCGGCGGCGGCCAGGGGATTGCGGCGATCTTCGAGAACATCTGATAATCGACCGCTCAGCATCCGAATACACAGGAATCGTCATGGCAATCGAAACCGTCGGCGTCGTGGGCGCCGGAACCATGGGCAACGGCATTGCGCAAACCGCGGCCGTTGCAGGACTCAACGTCGTGATGATCGACGTCAGCGACGCGGCGCTCGAGAAGGGCGTCGCCGCCCTGAAGGGCAGCCTCGAGCGGCTCGTGTCGAAGGACAAGCTCGACGCCGGCGCACGCGACGCCGCGCTCGCGCGCATCACGACGTCGACCGACTACGCGAAGCTCGCCGCGGTCGACATCGTGATCGAAGCCGCGACCGAGAACGTCGAGCTGAAGAGCCGCATCCTGAAGCAGATCGAGTCGGTCGCGCGGCCCGACGCGATCATCGCGACCAACACGTCGTCGATCTCGATCACGTCGCTCGCGGCGCTGCTCGCCGATCCGTCGCGTTTCGTCGGCATGCACTTCTTCAACCCGGTGCCGCTGATGCCGCTCGTCGAGATCATCCGCGGGCTGCAGACGAGCGACGCGACCGCGTCGGCGGTGCGCGCGCTGACCGAGCGTTTCGACAAGTCGCCGATCGGCGTGCGTAACGCGCCGGGCTTCGTCGTGAACCGGATCCTCGTGCCGATGATCAACGAAGCGTTCTTCGTGCTGGCCGAAGGCATCGCGTCGGCCGAGGAGATCGACGCAGGGATGAAGCTCGGTGCGAACCATCCGATCGGGCCGCTCGCGCTGGCCGATCTCGTCGGGCTGGACGTGTGCCTCGCGGTGATGGACGTGTTCCTGAAGGACTTCGGCGACACGAAGTATCGTGCGTGCCCGCTGCTGCGCGAGATGGTGTCGGCAGGGCGCCTCGGGCGCAAGACGGGGCGTGGGGTGTACGACTACAGCAAGTAAGCGGCGCATCAGTGCCTCTTCGCGCGGCCGCCTTCGGGCGGCCGCGTGCTTTGCGCGACGCGCTTATGCGTCGAGCGCCGCCAGGTCTCGCGGCAAGGGACGCTTGAACATCGCGAGCATCTGCCGGGCCGCCCTGCCGAGAGCCGGCCCGACGGCCATGTGCGCCGTCGAATGCGCGTCTTCCTGGTAGTTTCCCTTAAGTCCCCTCGTCGGGATTTTCCCCTAGCGCACCCCTGCGCACGCCACGCACGCCGCCTCGGCGCAATTCTCGTCCAATCCCGCACAGCCGCACCGGCACTGGTTTTCACGTCATTCGCACGGTTTCGGGGCAGTCATGCCTTTTTGCCCATCTTCGATGCATTACCAAAGGTATGGAAAAGCGCACAGAAAATGTATCTGGAGCGACGAAATTGGATTGATACGCTGCAGTCACTGAATCAGCGCCGTCAACCACGCGAGCGCGGCATCGAGCTCCGGCAGCAAGCGGGCAATCGATGGCGACACGTGCGGAGTTCGCGGTTTCCGTTACCAGTTAGTCGGGATGACAGAATGGCCCCAAATCTGACGTTTGCACCGGGCGACGTACTTCCCCCCGGAGCAATCTCCACCGACGGCGCGCCGTCGATCGCCCGGTCGAGCATCGCGACCGGAACCGACATCCTGACCGTCAAGCACCTGTCGAAGATCTTCGGTCCGAAGCCCGAGCGTGCGATCGAGCTGATGAAGCGCGGCGTCGGACGCAACGAGATCTTCGCCGAAACCGGCAACATGGTGGCGGTCGACGACGTGAGCCTGAGCGTGCGGGCCGGCGAGATCTTCGTGATCATGGGGCTGTCGGGCTCCGGTAAATCGACGCTGGTTCGTCTGCTCAACCGGCTGATCGAGCCGACGTCCGGGCAGGTGGTGCTCGAAGGCCGCGACATCGCGCCGATGTCGACGCCGGAATTGCGCGACGTTCGACGCCAGAAGATGGCGATGGTGTTCCAGTCGTTCGCGCTGCTGCCGAACCGGACCGTGCTCGACAACATCGCGTACGGGCTAGAGGTCGCGGGGATCAAGAAAGCGCAGCGCTACGAGGTCGCACGTGCCGCGCTGGAGCGCGTCGGGCTCGGGTCGTACGAGAAACTGCTGCCGAGCGAGTTGTCCGGCGGCATGCAGCAGCGCGTGGGGCTCGCCCGCGCGCTGGCGGTGAATCCGTCGGTCCTGCTGATGGACGAGGCTTTCTCCGCACTCGATCCGCTGATCCGCTTCGAAATGCAGAACGAGCTGCTGCGCCTGCAGAAGGAAGAGCAGCGCACGATCGTGTTCATCTCCCACGATATCGAGGAAGCGGTGAAGATCGGCGGCCGTATCGGCATCATGAAGGACGGCTGCCTGATCCAGGTCGGCACACCCGCGGAGCTGATCCAGACACCGGCGGACGCGTACGTGCAGGACTTCTTCCGCAACGTCGACGTGTCGCGCTTCCTGAAGGCGTCGAGCATGATGACGAAGGTCGAGCGCGGGCTGCTTCAGTGCGACGCGGGGACGCCATCCGACCGCTACCTGAACCAGTTGATCGACAGCGGCGCGGAATGCGGCTACGTGTGCGACGAGGCCGGCCATTACCTCGGCTGCGTCACGGCCGCCACACTGCACCGGTCCGGTGCCCGGCCGATTCGCGAGGCATTCCTGCCGGACTTCAATGCGGTGTCGATCGATACCGATCTGCATCGGCTCGCGTCGATCGCGCTGACCCGGCAGCACGACGTGCCGGTGACGGACGCAGCGGGACAACTGGCGGGCGTCGTGTCCTGCCGGACGATACTCAAGCAGATGATGCAACGGAGGGCAGCATGAACGCGTCGGTGATCGGGAAGTTCGCGGAAGACTTCGTCAACTTTCTGTTTCTGCATTTCCGCGGTGGTTTCGACACGTTTTCGGCGGGGCTCGGCGCGGTCGTGAAGCTGCTCGAAGACGGTCTCGCCGCCGTGCCGTTCATCGCGATGGTCGTGATCATGGTGGGACTCGCGCTGTGGCGCCGCGGCATCGTGTTCTCGATCTTCGTCGGCTTCGCGCTGCTCGTCATCCATTACATGGGCCTGTGGGCACAGACGGTATCGACGCTCGCGCTCGTCACCGCGGCGACCTTCTTCAGCCTCGTGATCGGCGTCCCGCTGGGGATCTGGGGCGCGCGCAACAACCGGATCGGCATGATCCTGCGCTCGCTGCTCGACTTCATGCAGACGATGCCCGCGTTCGTGTACCTGATCCCGGCCGTGATCCTGTTCGGGCTCGGACGCGTGCCGGCGGTGATCGCGACGATCGTGTTCGCGATGCCGCCCGTCGTGCGGCTGACGACGCTCGGCATCCGGCAAGTCCGCGAGGAACTGATCGAGGCAGGGCGCTCGTTCGGCAGCACCGACTGGCAGCTCCTGTGGAAGATCCAGCTGCCGAACGCGCTGCCGTCGATCATGGCCGGCGTGAACCAGACGATCATGATGGCGCTGTCGATGGTGGTGGTCGCGTCGATGATCGGCGCGGGCGGCCTCGGCGAATACGTGCTGAGCGGGATCCAGCGTCTCGACATCGGGATCGGCTTCGAAGGCGGGCTGGGCGTCGTGCTGCTCGCGATCGTGCTGGATCGCCTGACGGAGAGCTTCGGCGTGAAGGCGAAGAAGAAGGCAAGGCCCGCCGCGCGTGCAGGCAAGGCCGGTCCGCGTGGCGCGGCACGCACCTGACGGACACGGCGGTCGAAGGCATTTGAAGGACGATGAAGCGCCGCGGCCACGGTGCCGCGGCGGAACCGGTGTAGCAGTGCATGGAGACCAGAAACGCCGACCGAAGGCGTTCCTCACCTTTGAAAGATTCGCGTGATTAACAAGGAGTACTAGATGAATACCCATACGTTCAAGTCGCTTCTGGCGAAACTTGTGGTGTCGACGGTGGTGGCCTGCAGCGCAGGTGTGGGCGCGGCATCGGCGGCCGAGCCGGTCAAGATCGCGGTGACCAACTGGGCGGACGTGCTCGCGGTGGCGAACGTCGCGAAGTACGTGCTCGAGACGCAACTCAAGCAACCGGTGCAGTTCGTCCAGGCCGACATCGGCATCCAGTACCAGGGTGTCGCGCGTGGCGATCTCGACATCATGGTCGGGGGCTGGCTGCCGGTCACGCACGGGACCTACTACGCGAAGTACAAGAACGACCTGGACGACGTCGGCATCATCTACACCGGCGGCAAGAACGGCTGGGCGGTACCGACCTACATTCCCGAATCGGAGCTGTCGTCGATCGCCGACCTGGCCAAGCCGGAAGTCAAGAGCAAGCTGAACGGCACGATCCAGGGCATCGAGCCGGGCGGCGGCCTGATGCAGGCATCCGAGAAGACCATCAAGGCGTACAACCTGGACGGCTACAACCTTCAGGCGTCGAGCGAGGCCGGCATGCTGGCGAGCGTGTCGCGTGCGTACCAGTCGAAGCAGTGGATCGTTGCAACGGTCTGGAGCCCGCACTGGCTGTTCCAGAAGTGGCAGATGCGTTACCTGAAGGATCCGAAGGGCACGCTGGGCGGCGAAGAGCAGATTCATGCGTTCGCGTCGAAGAAGTTCGGGGGCAAGTTCCCGCGCGCCGACGTGTTCTTCAAGCACCTGAAGCTGACGCTGGCCGACGTCGAGGCGATCGAGTTCGAGGGGAACAGCACGAACGACTACGCGAGCGCCGCGAAGAAGTTCGTCGATGCACACCCGGAGAAGCTGAAGGCCTGGCTGCAGCAGTAAGGCCACACGCCGGTCATGTGGAAGACGAGATCCGCGTCGTCCGCGCGAGCCCGGCACGTGTGCCGGCCGATGCCGGTGGCCGGGGCCGTCATGACGGCCCCGGCCTTACAGGGTGCGGTATACGGAATCCACGCAGTACGTAACGAATCGCGTCGCGGAGTCAGCAAGTGAACGAGAACGCCCGCTTTTTTTCCGAAACGCTCCAGAGCCGGGATCCGGTGATCGCATCGGAGATCGCACTCGAACTGCGTCGCCAGCAAACCCAGATCGAACTGATCGCATCCGAAAACATCGCGTCGGCGGCGGTGCTGGAAGCACAGGGCACCGTGCTGACGAACAAGTACGCGGAAGGCTATCCGTCGCGGCGGTACTACGGCGGTTGCGACCATGTCGACCGGATCGAGGCGCTCGCGATCGATCGCGCGTGCGCGCTGTTCGACGCGAGCCACGCCAACGTCCAGCCGCATTCGGGCGCGCAGGCCAACGGCGCGGTGATGCTCGCGCTCGTCAAGCCGGGCGACACGGTGATGGGCATGTCGCTCGATGCGGGCGGCCACCTCACGCACGGCGCGCGGCCCGCGCTGTCGGGGAAATGGTTCAACGCGGTGCAGTACGGCGTGAACCCCGAGACGCTGCGCATCGATTACGACGACGTGCGCCGGCTCGCCGAGCGGCATCGTCCGAAGCTGATCATCGCCGGTTACTCCGCGTATCCGCGCGCGCTCGATTTCGCCGCGTTTCGCGAGATCGCCGACAGCGTCGATGCGAAGCTGATGGTCGACATGGCGCACATCGCCGGCATCGTCGCGGCCGGCCGGCATCAGAACCCGGTGCCGTTCGCCGACGTGGTGACGTCCACCACGCACAAGACGCTGCGCGGCCCGCGCGGCGGCTTCATCCTGACGAACCACGCCGAGGTCGCGAAGCAGATCGATTCGGCAGTGTTTCCGGGGTTGCAGGGCGGCCCGCTGATGCATGTCGTCGCCGGCAAGGCAGTGGCCTTTGCGGAAGCGCTGCGTCCGGAGTTCACCCGCTATATCGACCAGATGTTGCGCAACGCACAGGCGCTCGCGCACGTGCTGACGGCCGGCGGCCTGACGCTCGTCACGGGCGGCACCGACAACCACCTGCTGCTGGTCGACCTGCGCGCGCGGCGCATCACCGGCGCGCAGGCCGAGAAGGCGCTGGAGCGCGCGGGCATCACCTGCAACAAGAACGGGATTCCGTTCGATACGGAAAACCCGACCGTCACGTCCGGCATCCGGCTCGGCACGCCGGCCGGCACCACGCGCGGCTTCGGAACCGCGCAGTTCGAGCAGATCGGCGAAATGATCCTGGCAGTGCTGGCTGCGCTCGAGCGCGATCCGAGCGGCGACGAAGCGGTCGAGCGGTCGGTACGGACCCGCGTGCGCGACCTGTGCAGCCAGTTTCCCGTCTATGCGCACGCGGAGGCGTTCGCCTGATCCGGGAATCGGTCTGAACCTCGAACATCGTTCGGATCACGTAGTGAATCGATCGGCGTGGCTGCACGTATGCAGCGACGTACCGACGACGTTGTGTCGAATTGCCGGTTTCCTGCCTGACGGGCGGGAACCTGGTGCAACCACTTGATTGAGGAATCGAAAATGAGCTTCGAGGGCGTACACACTCCGCTGGTCACCCCGTTCGACGCGGACGGCGAAATCAACCACGAACTGCTGGGCCGGCATGCGGCCGATCTCGCGGGCCGGGTATCCGGCCTGGGCATCGGCGGGACGACGGGCGAATACTACGCATTGAGCTTCGACGAGCGCGTGCGCACGTTCGACACGGTCGCCGCGGCAGCCGGCGGCAAGGCGTTCCTGACCGCGGGCATCAACGCGACCACGACGAAGGAGGTGCTGCGCCTCGGCCGCGAAGCGAAGCGCGCGGGACTGAACGCGTTGCTCGTGGCGGCGCCGTACTACGCGCAGCCGACCCAGCAGGAACTGCTCGCGCACCTGCTCGCGGTCGACGACGCGCTCGACATGCCTATCATGCTGTACAACTTCCCGGCCCGCACGGGCACCGAAATCGGCGACGACATTCTCGAGACGCTGCTCGAGCGCAAGAACTTCGTCGCGATGAAGGAAAGCACCGGCGACATCGCGCATCTGCATCATCTGTCGACGCATTTCAGCGGCCGGCTCGTGCTGAGCTGCGGGATGGACGATCAGGCGCTCGAGTTCTTCGCGTGGGGCGCGCGCAGCTGGGTCGGCGGCGCATCGAACTTCCTGCCGGAAGCGCACACCGACCTGTTCGACGCATGCGTGAAGCGCGGCGATTTCGCGACCGGTCGCACGCTGATGGCCCAACTGCTGCCGGTGCTCGAACTGCTCGAGCGCAGCGGCAAGTTCATTCAGTACGTGCGCTACGGCTGCGAGCTGGCCGGGCTGCCGGTCGGCGTCGCGCGCGCGCCGCTCGGCGCGTTGTCGGGCGACGAGCGCGACGCGTTCGCGAAGCTCGTCAAGCCGCTGCTGCGCGACGGCCGGTAATCCATCATGGGCTCGACTCTGGAATTCGCGCGGTTTCCGGCGCCGGACGGGATGAACGGGTGGTGGGAGAGCCTTCCGCCCGCACTGGACGCCAATACCGTCAAGTCTGACAGCCGGTTCGACTGGGTCGTCGTCGGCGGCGGCATCACCGGGCTTTGTGCCGCGCGCCGGCTGGCGGAGCTGGCGCCCGGCGCGTCGATCGCGCTCGTGGAGGCCGACCGGATCGGCCGCACCACGTCCGGGCGCAATTCCGGATTCTTCGTCGATCTGCCGCACGACATCAGCAGCGAAAGCTACTCGCGCAGCATCGACGAGGATCGTGCGGACGTGCGGTTTCAGCGGCACGGCATCGACTATGTGCGCGAGATCGTGCGGCGTTTCGGCATCGACTGCGACTGGCGCGACGACGGCAAATTCCACGCGTCGGTCAACCGGAAGGGCGCGACCGCACTCGCGCATTTCGCCGACGGGCTGTCGCGCATCGGCGAAGCATTCGAATGGCTCGATCAGCCGGCGATCCAGGCCGTGACCGGCACCGGGTTCTACACGGGCGCGCTGTTCACGCCGGGCTGCAGCACCGTGCAGCCGGCGGCGCTGATGCGCGGGCTGGCGGCGACGCAACCGGCGAACGTGACGGTGTTCGAGCTCAGCCCGGTGACGCGGATCGAACCGCGCGGCGACACGCGCGTACTGCATTTCGCCGGCGGCACGATCGTCGCGAAGCAGGTGATCCTGTGCACGAACGCATACGCGGCGACCTTCGGCATGCATTCGAACGGCTTGCTGCCGGTCTATACGTTCGCGTCGCTCACGCGCCCGATGAACCCCGACGAAGTGGCGAGACTCGGCGGCACGCGCTCGTGGGCGCTGATTCCGGCCGATCCGATGGGCACGACGGTGCGGCGCCTGGTCACCGATCGCATTTGCGTGCGCAACCATTTCGCGTTCCGGCCGGACGTGAAACTGTCGCAGGCCGATCTCGCGAAGTCGCGGCATCTGCATCAGCGCTCGTTCGAGCGCCGCTTCCCGATGCTCGGCGGCGTCGAGCTCGAATATACGTGGGGCGGGCCGCTGTGCCTGTCCTCGAACAACGGTGCGCTGTTCGGCAGGCGCGACGACGGCCTCTACGAGGCGATCGGCTGCAACGGCCTCGGGCTGAGCCGCGGCTCGTCGTCCGGCAAGCTGATCGCCGAATACGCGCTCGGCGAATCGAACAGCCTCGTGCAGCAGTTGCTGAAGCAGCCGCATCCGCGTCCGCTGCCGGTTCGGCCGCTCGTCGACCTGGCCGTGTCGGCGACGATCTGGGCCAAGGAATTCTCGGCTGGTGCCGAGCTTTGATTTTTGAGGAAACGACATGACGACCCATCAGGATTGGAAACAGAAGGCGAACGCGTTGTCGCTCGACGGTCGCGCGTTCATCGCGGGGCAGCGCAGCGCGGCGGCGTCGGGTGAGACGTTCGCGACGCTCAACCCGGCGTCCGGCAAGGTGCTTGCCGAAGTGGCGCGCTGCAACGAACCCGACGTCGACCGCGCGGTCGCGGCCGCGCGCGACGCGTTCGAATCGGGCGTCTGGTCGAAGGCCGCGCCCGCGCACCGCAAGGCGGTGCTGCTGCGCGTCGCGCAACTGATCGACGAGCATGCCGAAGAGCTCGCGCTGCTCGAAGCGCTGGAAGCCGGCAAGCCGATCGGCGAATGCCTCGGGCTCGACATTCCCGAATCGGCCGCGTGCATTCGGTGGCACGCGGAGGTGACCGACAAGCGCTACGACGCGTTGTCGCCGTCCGGTGCGGGCGTCGTGAGCATGATCACGCGCGAGCCGATCGGCGTCGTCGGCGCCGTGCTGCCGTGGAATTTCCCGGCACTGATGCTCGCGTGGAAGATCGGCCCCGCGCTGTCGGTCGGCAACAGCGTGGTCGTGAAGCCGGCCGAGCAGACGTCGCTGTCGACGCTGCGGATCGCCGATCTCGCGCTGGAAGCCGGCGTGCCGCCGGGCGTATTCAGCGTCGTCACCGGGTTCGGCAGCGAGGCTGGGGAGGCGATCGGCCGCCATCCGGACGTCGATCTCGTCGCGTTCACCGGCTCGACCGCGACTGGCAAGCGGTTCCTGCACTATTCGGCCGATACGAACCTGAAGCGCGTCGTGCTCGAATGCGGCGGCAAGAATCCGCAGGTGATCCTGCCGGACGTCGCGAACCTCGACGCGGTGGCCGAGCAGGCGGTCGCGGCCGCGTTCTGGAACATGGGCGAGAACTGCAGCGCCGGCTCGCGGATCCTCGTTCCGTCGAACCGCAAGGCGGAACTGCTGGAAAAGGTCCAGGCGGTGCTCGCCGGGTGGAAGACGGGCGACCCGCTCGACCCGGACGTGAAGCTCGGCGCGCTGATCGAACAGAAGCATTACGAGAAGGTGCTCGGCCATATCGAACAGGCGAAGGCGGAAGGCGCGCGCGTGGTATGCGGCGGGCGCGCGATCCTCGCGGAGACGGGCGGCTGGTTCGTCGAACCGACGATCTTCGATCAGGTGACGCCGGAGATGAGCATCGCGCGCGACGAGGTGTTCGGGCCGGTCGTGTGCTTCATCGAATACGACGACGTCGACGACGCGGTGCGGATCGCGAACGATACGTGCTACGGGCTGGCTGCGTCGCTGTGGACCGACAACGTGAACAGCGCGCACAAGGTTGCCGCACGGATTCGCGCGGGAACGGTCACGGTGAACTGCTTCGGCGAAGGCGACCTGTCGACGCCGTTCGGCGGCTTCAAGCAGTCGGGGTTCGGCGGCCGCGACAAATCCGTGTACGCGCACGATCAATACTGCGAGCTGAAGACGACCTGGCTGAAGCTCGACTAAGTGGGGCGCGCCGCGCACGCTGCACCCCGGGCCCGCGCGGCCCAGGCTGCAGGTTGTGGCGAAACCGTTTCGGCGGCTTGTCGAGCCGCCGATCGGCTGCGATGTTGTCCTGCACCATGTCGCGCGAGCATGGCCAGCGGCCGATCGGCCGGAGAGAATGGCGCACGCGGCGCGCGACAGAACGAACGACGCTACGCCGCGTCGGCATCACGTATGGTGCGCTGCGCTCCCGCGCCGCGCAGTGGCCCGGCGTGGGGGCGGATGGGCGGCACCAACGTGCGCCTTGCAGTCCCCGTCAGCGCTTCCGATAATGGCGACGCAGTGCACAATCGATCAAGAATGGCGTCATCGCGACGCCGCCCGGCCGACTCGCAAGCCGTAATATTCAGATAATCGAAAGGCTTGCGATGAGCCTGCTCGCAGGCAGCCGATGGGGACTGTCGTCGACGGGTGCGCCGACGCCGCATCCGACCTCCGTTTTGAGAGTGAAAGCCATGTTGAAGAAGCAATTGTTTGCCGACCGACTTCTCGCGCAGATGCCGTCGCTTCGCGCGCTGCGGTGCTTCGTGACGGCGGCGCGCTACGAGAGCTTCACCCAGGCGGCCGAGGTGCTGTGCGTGACGCAGGCCGCGATCAGCCGGCAGATCAAGGAACTCGAGGATTCGCTCGACGTTGCGCTGTTCGAGCGCACCGGCCGGCATATCGCGCTGACGGATGCGGGGCGCGTCCTCTACAACGCGTCGTACCTGTCGATCATGAACATCGCCGAGGCGGCGGAGGCGGTGCGCCGCACCGACAGGCACGCGCTGATGATCTGCGTGTCGCATACGTTCTCGGCGCTCTGGCTGTCGTCGCGGCTGCCCGCGTTTCGCGAGCAGTTTCCGGATATCCGGCTGAACGTGATCGTCACCGAGCACTTCATGGAACTCGACGGGCTCATCGAGCCCGACGTGATCATCACGAAGAACCCGCCGCGCGAGCCCGAGTTCGAAGTCGAGCCGCTGTTTCACGACATCGTGTATCCGGTGTGCAGCCCGTCCTTTCACGAACGCCATTTTCGCGGCCGATCGCTGAAGCCGCTGGATCTGCTGTCGTGCCCGACCCTGAACCTGTCGATGCTCGGCCGCGCGCAGGTGTGCGAGCACGTCGACTGGCGCGTGTGGCGCAACTGGTTCCAGCAAGGCGACGGTACCGACACGCTGACCGAGAACAAGTATCTGGAAAGCAACGACTACCGGCTGCTCGTCGCACAGGCCGAGGCCGGCGAGGGGACGCTGCTGGGCTGGCATCACCTCGTGCACCGGCAGATCGAGCAAGGCATCCTGGTGCGTCCGGTACAGGACGTGCTGGTGTTCCGCGATCGCCATCACTATCTGATCACGCAGCGGAATGCGCAGCCGCGCGAGGAATACCGGCTGTTCCGGAAGTGGCTGGGCGACGAGGTCGGCGTGATGATGCGCGGCTGGCTCGATGCCGGGGTCGAGACCGGTCAATAGCACGCTGCCCCCGCACCACGCGTTCGTCAGATGAAACCTGCGTTGTCACCGCCCAAAGGCTATCGCCGTCTGATCCCGTCCGTGACGGCGCTCGTCGAGTTCGAGGCGGTCGCCCGCCTCGGCAGCTTCACGCTGGCCGCGCACGAACTCGGCGTCACGCAGGCCGCGGTGAGCCGGCAGATCAAGTTCCTCGAGGAACTGCTCGGCACGCGCCTGTTCCATCGGCTGCATCGCTCGATCGAACTGACCGACGAGGGGGCGGCGCTGTACCGGGTGATGGCCGAGTCGATGCAGAAGATCGCCGGTGTGTTCGACCGTCTGACGAGCGGCCCGATCCGGCAGGAACTCGTCCTCGCGGCGACCTCCGCGTTCTCGCATTTCCGGCTGCTGCCGCGGCTTGCCGCGCTGAAGGCCGCACAGCCCGAGTTGCAGCTTCGTCTCGCGACGCTGATGTTCACCGCCGATTTGCGCCACAACGAAATCGACATCGCGGTGCGCTACGGGAACGGTCGCTGGGCCGACGGCACCGCGATCCGCCTGTTCGACGAAGAAGTCTTTCCCGTCTGCTCGCCGGCCTGGCTGCAGCAGCACGGCGCGCCGGAATCGCTGGCGGAACTCGCCGCCGTCGCGCTGGTGGAGTCCGATTCGACGTCGGAGGGCTGGATGGGGTGGGAGGCATGGTTCCATGCCGCCGGCTTCCGGCCCGACCGGTTGAATTACGCGCTGCGCTGCAGCCTGTACACCGATGCGATCGACGCCGCGCGCTATGGTCATGGTGTCGCGCTCGGCTGGGGGCGGCTCGTTTGCAACCTGCTCGACGCAGGGGAGTTGGTGCGAATGCCGGTGGCGTCCCTGCAGATGACGGACGCCTATTACATCGTGGTGCCGCACGGGAAGACGATCACGCCGGCGATCGACGGCCTCGTCGACTGGCTGCGCGCGGACGTCAGGCAGGACTGACGCAGGCACGCCGGCAGACTTTCGCGGCGATTTCCGCTCCGTCCGCTTCGCATGATCCCAGGTAATACCAGAACGAAAATAAAGCGCGTTGACGCTCCTTTTCGGCAATCCAATACTGAAATCGACGCGGAACATTCGAAGCCGCACGATTTCACGAACCCTGGATTGGAGAAAGACGATGTCCGAAGTACAAGTCAAGACGCATGGCGACCTGATCCGCAGCCGCCAACCGGGCCACGGGATGCCCGGCGAGCTGTGCGGCCGTCAGGACGTCTTCGAAACGGATGTCGAGATATTCTTCCGGAAGCACTGGATCCTGGTCGGCGTGACGGCCGACGTTCCGGAGCCCGGCGACGTGTCGACCGTCGACATCGGCAAGTCGTCGATCCTCATCGTGCGCGACGACGACGAGAACGTCCGGACCTACCGGAACGTGTGCCGTCACCGCGGCGCGCGCCTGAAGGAGGTCGGGAAGTCGACCGTCGGAATGCTCGTGTGTCCTTATCATCAATGGACGTACGACCTCGATGGCACGCTGCGCCACGCGACGCACATGGGCAAGGATTTCGACACGACCTGCCGCAGCCTGATTCCGGTGAAGACGCGCATCATCGGCACGCACATCTTCGTGTGCCTCGACGACGATGCGCCCGAGGACATCACGAAGCTCGAGGATACGATGGCGCCGCGCTTCGCGCCGTACGACCTGCGGCATACGAAGATCGCGTTCGAGCAGGAGATGGTCGAGCACGGCAACTGGAAGCTGGTGATCGAGAACAACCGCGAGTGCTATCACTGCGCGGGCACCCATCCCGAGCTGACTGCGTCGTTCCTGCCCGAGGATTTCGGCTTCTGCCCGGAAAACCTCACGCAAGAGCAGCTTCAGGCGTTCGAGGAATACCAGACGCGCAACGCCACCTGCCAGGCGAACTGGGCGCGCGAAGGCTTCGTCGGCTCGACCGTCGAATGGCTCGATGAGGATGCCGTCACGCAGTTCAGGACGCAGCAGCTCGTGATCGCCGGCGCGGGCGAATCGCAGACGATGAGCACGAAGGTGGCGAGCACGAAGCTGTTCGGCAACCTGCAACGGCGCGATCTCGGCGATACGCACCTGTGGACGCACAATTCGTGGACCCACGTGATGAGCGACCACGCGGTGATTTCGTACATCATCCCGCTCGCACCGGACAAGACGCTCGTGCGCACGAAATGGCTCGTCCATGCCGACGCGGTCGAAGGTGTCGATTACACGCTGTCGGATCTGACCGAGGTATGGGTCGCGACGAATACGCAGGACAAGCACCTCGTCGAGATCACGCACGCGGGCACCCAGGATCCTGCGTATGCGCCGGGCGTGTTCTCGCCGTTCACCGAGGCTTACGTCGACCGGTTCTCGCGCTGGTATGGCGCGCGGTTGAGCGCGCACGGGATCTGATGGAGGCGGGACGTGCCGGGAGGGTGATTTCGGATCCTTTTGCAGCGGTGTGCGATGCCGGCCGATTGACGTTGACCTCTCCTGGCCCATCGGTCCGCTCGGCCGACCGGCCACGGCTCGCGGGATTTCAGAATTGAAACTTCGATTCCATATCTGAGCCGGTACGAGGCCGGGCTGCGCGCCCGAGCCTCATCCATCAACGCCGTCCGTTCGGTATCCGAGGTGGCCTGCTTCTTGCCTCTACGAGACGACATGCTCGATGTCCTCTCGTCTGACCGGTCTTTCCCGACGAAACGAGCCACACAGCGCGAGAGGCGACCCGCTTTTCAATCGTAAGGTGAATGCAATGACTGGCTACGGCAAACGAAACACGGTTTCCAGGAACGATGCGCGTCGCGTTGCGCGCGAACGCGCGGCGGAAGCGGATCGATCCGCGCCGACGCGCGAATCGTCCGGTGAGCGACGCCGCGATGCGAACTGGGCATGGGCCAAGGGAACGGCAGGCTACGACTGGATGGATCACGCACCGCTGTTCGATCACCGCGATTGATCCTGTCGCGAGCGCGGGTCGTGCCACGGGCTCGCCGTGGTTCGGCCGACGACCGGCCGGCGAGCCGGTCCCTTATTTCCGGTTGGTCGGCTGGATGCTATTCGTCGTCGCGATGTCGATAGCGGTCATCCGGCGATCTGGCGAACATGTCGACTGGCGAAAGCCGCGACGATGCAACCGCGAATGACCGACGCGACGATCCGCACGCCGCCCAATGAAGCAGGCGGGCGGAGCACGGCGCGTCGGCGAACTCAATTCAACCATTCACTATCCATGGCCGCCGTGACGCCTACCCCCATCCAGTCCATCCTGATCGCGAACCGCTCGGAAATCTCGATCCGCGTGATGCGTGCCGCCGCCGAACTGAACATGCGTACGGTGGCGGTGTATTCGAAGGAAGACCGCCTCGCGCTGCATCGCTTCAAGGCGGACGAGAGCTACCTGATCGGCGAAGGCAAGAAGCCGCTCGCCGCGTATCTCGACATCGACGACATCCTGCGCGTCGCGCGGCTGGCAAAGGTCGACGCGATTCATCCGGGCTACGGTTTCCTGTCGGAGAACCCCGATTTCGCGCAGGCCGTGATCGACGCCGGCATTCGCTGGATCGGCCCGTCGCCGGACGTGATGCGCACGCTCGGCAACAAGGTGGCCGCGCGCAACGCGGCGATTGCGGCGGGCGTGCCGGTGATGCCGGCGACCTCGCCGCTGCCGGACGACCTCGAAGCCTGCAAGGCGCTGGCCGCGGAAGTCGGCTATCCGCTGATGCTGAAGGCGAGCTGGGGCGGCGGCGGACGCGGGATGCGCGTACTGGAAAGCGCTCAGGACCTCGAAACACTGCTGCCGGTCGCGCGCCGCGAAGCACTGGCCGCGTTCGGCAACGACGAGGTGTACGTCGAGAAGCTCGTGCGCAATGCGCGGCACGTCGAGGTGCAGGTGCTCGGCGACCTGCACGGCACGGTCGTGCATCTGTACGAGCGCGACTGCACGGTGCAGCGGCGCAACCAGAAGGTCGTCGAACGCGCACCGGCGCCGTATCTCGATCACGACGGCCGGCAGGCGCTGTGCGAATCCGCGCTGCGCCTGATGCGCGCGGTCGGTTACACGCATGCGGGCACCGTCGAATTCCTGATGGACGCCGACACCGGCCAGTTCTACTTCATCGAGGTGAACCCGCGCATCCAGGTCGAGCACACGGTGACCGAGATGATCACCGGCATCGACATCGTGAAGGCGCAGATCCGCATCACGGAAGGCGGCCAGATCGGCCTCGCCGAGGACGCGACGGACGGCGACGGCACGCTCGTCGCGCGCGCGGCCGGCGTGCCGGAACAGCACGCGATTCCGCTGAACGGCAACGCGTTGCAATGCCGGATCACGACCGAGGATCCGGAGAACGACTTCCTGCCCGACTACGGGCGGCTCACGGCCTATCGCAGCGCGGCGGGCTTCGGCGTGCGCCTCGACGCCGGCACCGCCTACGGCGGCGCGGTGATCACGCCGTACTACGACTCGCTGCTGGTCAAGGTGACGACCTGGGCGCCGACGGCCGCCGAATCGATCCACCGGATGGATCGCGCGCTGCGCGAGTTCCGGATCCGCGGCGTCACGTCGAACCTGCAGTTCCTCGAGAACGTGATCAATCACCCGGCCTTCATCGCGGGCGACGTGACGACGCGCTTCATCGACAGGACGCCGGAACTGCTCGCATTCGCGAAGCGCGGCGATCGCGCGACGAAGCTGCTGCGCTATCTCGGCGAGCTGAACGTCAACGGCAATGCGGAGATGAGCGGCCGCACGCTGCCGGCATTGCCGCTGCCGAAACCCGTGCTGCCGAAGGTCGATACGGCGGTGGCGATTCCGGCCGGCACGCGCGATCGATTGCGCGAACTGGGCCCGGAGAAATTCGCGCGCTGGATGCTCGACCAGAAGCAGGTGCTGCTGACCGACACGACGATGCGCGATGCACACCAGTCACTGTTCGCGACGCGCATGCGCACGGCCGACATGCTGCCGATCGCGCCGTTCTACGCGCGCGAGCTGTCACAGCTGTTCTCGCTCGAATGCTGGGGCGGCGCGACCTTCGACGTCGCGCTGCGCTTCCTGAAGGAAGACCCGTGGGAGCGCCTCGCGCTGCTGCGCGAACGCGTGCCGAACATCCTGTTCCAGATGCTGCTGCGCGGCTCGAACGCGGTCGGCTACACGAACTACGCGGACAACGTCGTGCGCTTCTTCGTGCAGCAGGCCGCAAGTGCGGGTGTCGACGTGTTCCGCGTGTTCGACTCGCTGAACTGGGTGCGCAACATGCGCGTGGCGATCGATGCTGTCGGCGAGAGCGGGATGCTGTGCGAAGGCGCGATCTGCTACACCGGCGACCTGTTCGACACGTCGCGTTCGAAGTACGACCTCAAGTATTACGTCGGCATCGCGCGCGAGCTGCAGCGGGCCGGCGTGCACGTGCTCGGCATCAAGGACATGGCCGGCATCTGCCGCCCGCAGGCGGTCGCGACGCTCGTGAAGGCGCTCAAGGAAGAAACCGGGCTGCCCGTGCATTTCCATACGCACGACACGAGCGGGATCGCCGCGGCGTCGGTGCTCGCGGCGGTCGGTGCGGGCTGCGACGCGGTGGACGGTGCGCTCGACGCGATGAGCGGGCTCACGTCGCAGCCGAACCTGTCGAGTATCGCGGCGGCGCTGGCCGGCAGCGAACGCGATTCCGGGCTGGATCAGGATCGCCTGCACGAAGCGTCGATGTACTGGGAAGGCGTGCGCCGTTATTACGCGCCGTTCGAATCGGAGATCCGCGCGGGCACGGCCGACGTCTACCGTCACGAGATGCCCGGCGGCCAGTACACGAACCTGCGCGAGCAGGCGCGCTCGCTCGGCATCGATCATCGCTGGACCGAGGTGTCGCGCGCGTATGCGGACGTCAATCGCCTGTTCGGCGACATCGTGAAGGTCACGCCGACGTCGAAGGTGGTCGGCGACATGGCGCTGATGATGGTCGCGAACGACCTCGGCGTGGACGACGTGCGCAATCCGGACAAGGACATCGCGTTCCCCGAGTCGGTCGTGTCGCTGTTCAAGGGCGAGCTGGGCTTCCCGCCCGACGGCTTCCCGGCGGACCTGTCGCGCAAGGTGCTCAAGAGCGAACCGCCGGCGCCGTATCGTCCCGGCGACCAGCTTGCGCCGGTCGATCTCGACGCGGCACGCAAGCAGGCCGAGACCGCGTGCGAGCGCCCGCTCGACGACCGGCAACTCGCGTCCTACCTGATGTATCCGAAGCAGACGGTCGACTATTACGCGCACGTGCGTGCGTACAGCGATACGTCGGTCGTGCCGACGCCGGCGTTCCTGTACGGACTGCAGCCGCAGGAGGAAGTGGCGATCGACATCGAGCCGGGCAAGACGCTGCTCGTGTCGCTGCAGGGCCAGCATGCGGATGCGCAGGACGGCATCGTGAAGGTGCTGTTCGAGCTGAACGGCCAGTCGCGTTCCGCGCTGGTCGAGCAGAAGAGCGTCGTGCAGGCGGGCAAGGAGCGTCACGGCCTGCAGCGCGCCGATCCGGCCAATCCGCTGCATGTCGCCGCGCCGATGCCGGGCTCGGTGGTCACGGTTGCCGTGCAGCCGGGGCAGCGTGTGTCGGCCGGCACGACGCTGATCGCGCTCGAGGCGATGAAGATGGAAACGCACATCGCGGCGGAGCGCGACTGCGAGATCGCGGCCGTGCATGTGAAGCCGGGTGAGCGAGTCGCGGCGAAGGATCTGCTGATCGAGTTGAAAGACCCGGCGCAATGAGGGGTGCCGCGATCGGCCGTGCGTGGTGACCGGGCAGGGAATCGCAACCGGCACGCCACCTGCCGGGGAGGCGTGCCGAACCCTTCGGTGATGGCTGCCCGCACGTCGTTACCCGCCGGCGCGCAGGCAGCCGGCCCGCGCCCGTGCATGTGCACGAGCCGGGCGCCGGCCTTCAAAGCGGCCTGGCCTTCGTCTCCGGCAACAGCAGAACCGCCAGCAGCACCACGCCATAGGCCGCGCCGGAAAAGATCGCGATGGCCTGCGCGAGGCCGAGCGAGTGGCTCAGCATCCCGACGAGGCTCGGGAACAGCGCGCCGATTCCGCGACCGAAGTTGTACGTGAAGCTCTGCGCATTCGCGCGGACGTTCGACGGATACAGTTCCGTCAGGTAGGCGCCGACCCCGCTGAAGATTCCGCATGAAGAGAAACCCAGCGGAAAGCCCAGCCACAGCATCTGCGCGTTCGAAAGCGGCAGCGTCAGGTACAGGCACACCGACACGAGGGACAGTACCGAAAACAGCATGAAGTTGCGTCGCCGTCCCCACGCGTCGGAAAGATACGCGCCGACGACATATCCACAAAACGACCCGACGATGATCACGAACAGATAAGCGCTGGTGTCGAGTACGGACAGGTGTCGCTCGATCTTGAGGAAGGCCGGCAGCCAGGTCGACATCGCATAGAAGCCCCCCTGAATGCCGGTGCACAGCAGCGCCGCCAGCACCGTGCGTCGTGCCTGCGAACGCGAGAAGATGGCCCACACCGACGGCCGGCTCGCGCCTCGTTTCCGGGCGGCGTCCACCTGCACGAATACTTCCGGCTCCGGCACGTGCTTGCGTATGTACAGCACGAGCAAGGCGGGCACGATGCCCACCCAGAACAGGCTGCGCCAGGCCAGCGACTCGGGCAGGACGGAAAACGCGATGCTGTAGAGAATCGCCGCGCAGCCCCAGCCGATGGCCCAGCCGCTCTGCACCAGGCCGACCGCCTTGCCGCGATGTGCGGGCGCGACGATTTCGCCGATCAGCACGGCGCCCACGGCCCATTCGCCGCCGAAGCCGAGCCCCTGCAACGCGCGCAGCACGAAGATCTGCTCGAAGTTCTGCGCGAATCCGATCGCCAGCGTGCAGACCGAGAACCACAGGATGGTCCCCTGCAATACCCTGACGCGCCCGTAGCGATCCGCCAGGATGCCGGCAATCCAGCCGCCCACGGACGAGAAGATCAGCGTGACGGTGCTCAGCAGGCCGGCCTTGCCGCGATCGAGGCCCCACAGGTCGATCAGCGAAGCCAGCACGAAGCTGAACACCATGAAATCGAACGCATCGGTCGCCCAGCCGGCGAACGACGCCTTGAACGCCCGCTTTCCGGCGGGATCGAGCGCCCCGTACCAGGACAAGCGCGGGACGGTTCGCAGTGAAGCTGCCTCGGCATTTCTTGTTGACGTCATTGTTTTGTTCGCGGGGTAGGAACGGCTCTATCGAGACCCGGACGGCGGTGTGCCGGTCGCGAGCGCGCGACGCACGACGTCCGGGGTGGCCGGGGCTTCGCGGATGCGCACGCCGGTCGCGTGATGGATTGCATTCAGGATGGCCGCGGCCGTGGGAACCAGTGCCGGCTCGCCGATGCCCTTCGCTCCGTACGGGCCGATGGCCGTCGGCGCCTCGATGAAGATCGACTGCACGTCGGGCATGTCGTGCACCGTCGGAATCACGTAGTCATGCAGATTGTTGTACTGGCCGGGGTGATATTTCTCCATCAGCGCCATGCCGATGCCTTGCGCTACCGCGCCCTCGACCTGTCCTTCGAGCAGCGTCGGATTGACCATCCTGCCGACGTCGTGCGCGGCCACGACCTTCAGTACGCGCACGCGCCCGCTCTCGCAGTCCACCGCGACTTCGGCCATCTGCGCGCCGAACGCATAGGTTGCGTAAGGCGTGCCTTGCCCCGACGCGTCGAGCGACGTCGTCGGCGGATCGAAGCTCTCTTCGGCCGCGATGACGTAGCCGTGGGCATCGACCGGCAGCGTGTGCAGATCGAGTGGTTTGCCGTCGACTGCCATGCCGCGCGTATCGAGCGAAAGCCGCGCATCAGGCGCCGCGCCCGCAAATGCAAGCAGGCGGTGGCGCAGCGTCGTGCCGGCAAGGAAGGCTGCCCGACCGGTGATGAAAGTCTGGCGCGACGCCGACGTGCGGCCGCAATCGGGTGACAGCGCGGTGTCCGGGCCGACGAACTGCAGGCAGTCGACCGGTACGCCCAGCGCATCGGCGGCGATTTGCGGGATGACGGTGTTCGCGCCCTGGCCGGCGTCCACCGCACCCTGGTGCAGGACGATCGTGCCGTCGGGCCGGATGCCGAAGCGGACGGTCGACGGGTTCGGCAATGCGGTGTTGCCGCAACCATAGAAGAACGCTGCCAGGCCGACGCCATGGCGAATGTGGCCCGGCGATGCCGCATTCAGTGTCGCGATCCGGGCATGGGCGTTACGCCACGCCGGGCGCAGCGCGTCGAGGCATGCGACGAGGCCCACGCTGTCATCGAGGACTTGCCCCGTCGGCAGCGTGTCTCCGGGGCGCAGCGCGTTCATCGCGCGGAACTCGAGCGGATCGATGCCGGTCGTGAACGCCAGCTCGTCGATCAGTTGCTCCTGCGACATCGTCGTCTGCGGCACGCCGAAGCCGCGGAATGCGCCCGCCGGCGTGACGTGCGTATGAACCGCGCGCGCCCGCGCCGTGTAGTGGGGAATCACGTACGGGCCGCCGGCATGTACCGGTACGCGGTTTGCGACCGCCGTGCCCCAGGACGCGAACGCGCCGGTATTGAAATCGCCGTCGAACGTCACCGCGCGGAGGCGGCCATCGGCATCGGCAGCCATGCTGGACGCCATGCGGCCGGGATGGCGCTTGGTCGACGTGGCCATCGATTCCTCGCGCGACAACGCCATCGCGACGGGCCGGTCAAGATGCCAGGCCGCGATCGCGAGCAGCGGCTGGACCGTCATGTCGAGCTTGCCGCCGAAGCCGCCGCCGACCGCGGTCGCCACGACGCGCACCTGCTCCGGCGGGACGGCGAGAATGCGAGCGAGATCGCCGCGATGCGGATGCGGCGCCTGCGTGGACGAATGGATTTCGACGGTGTCGCCTACGCGGCGTGCCCAGCCGGCCTCGGGCTCGAGGTACGCGTGCTCGACGAAACTCGATTCGAACGTCGCGCTGACGACGTGACGGGCGTCTTGCGTTGCGCGCTCCGGGTCGCCGCGGCGCACCAGTCCCTCGATCAGCACGTTGCCGGGGCGATCGGCGTGCAGTTGCGGACTGCCGTCCCGCACGGCATCGGCGATCGCGAGAACCGGTTTCAGCGGTTCCCACTGCACCGGGAAACGGTCCAGGTCGAGCGCCGCAATCGCGGCGCGCTCGCCAACCACCAGCGCGACCGCCTCGAGATGGTGGCGCGTCTCGGTATCCGGAAGGACGGGCTGGTCCGCGTAGGGCGTCGCGACGCCGTGCAGGTTCATGCCGGGTACATCGGCGTGGGTGAGAACGCGATGCACGCCCGGATGGGTGTCGACGAATGCGGCAAGGTCGCCGAACACGAAACGCGCGCGGTGATGCGGGCAACGGACCGCGCGCAGGAACAGGCTGTCGGCCGGATAGTCGTCGGCGCCGAAGCGCTGGCTGCCGTCGACCTTCCCGGGGCCGTCGAGACGCGTCAGCGGGACGCCGACGGAAGGCCCTTCGGACGGTGCGGGCGTCGGGCATCGCGCGGCGCCGCCGCATCCCGCTTCGGTCACCGCGTCGACGATCTTCTGGTAGCCCGTGCAGCGGCACAGCACGCCTTCGATGGCGGCCCGCGCATCGGCGCGGCTGCTCACCTGGCCGGCGTCGATTGCCGCCGCCGCTGCCGTGAGCATGCCGGGTATGCAGAAGCCGCATTGCACGGCCTGATGGGCGAGAAACGCTTGCTGCAGGCGACTGCCGCACCCGGTGCCTTCGGCGAGGCCTTCGACGGTGACGACGCGGCGACCCGCGACCTGCCCGACCGGAACCAGGCACGCGTAGCGCGCGTCGCCGTCGACGATCACCGTGCAGCTGCCGCAGTCGCCCTGGCGGCAACCTTCCTTGGTGCCGAACTGACGCAGGTCCGCGCGCAGATGGTCGATGAGCCGCTGCGAGTGGTCTGCCGGCAGGCTTCGCCGCATGCCGTTGAGTTCGAACCAGTCGGGTTCCGGCGATGCCGGCGCGCTGCCGCCCACGGCGGCTTCGCGTACGTCGGCAAGCTGGTCAGGCAGGGGATGCGCCACGTGCGTTCTCCTCGATGCAGCATGTGAAAGCGCGCGCGATCGCCACCCGCGCAAGATGAATGCGATGCAATGCCGTGGCCCGGCAGTCGTCGACCGGCGACAGTTCCGCAAGCGGCGCCGCCGCGATCACGTCGGCCAGTTCGTCGTACCGCCGGCCCGCGAGCGCAGTCTCGAGCACCCGCAACCGGCGCGCAACGTCGGATGCGCCGCCGACGGCAACGGCAGCCGCCTCTATCGTACCGTCCGTGCGCGCGCGTAGCTGCGCGGCGGCCGAAACGACGGCGATCGCCGCACCGTCGCGATTCGTGCACTTGATGAACGATGAGCGGTCGTGCGCACGCGGTTGCGCAAACAGCACGGCCACCAGCAGTTCGTCGGCATGCAGCGCGGTCCGGCGGGGGCCCGGCAGGAACTCGGCCAACGACAGGCGGCGCACGCCGCGCACGCTCGCCAGCTCGACGCGCGCGTCGAGCGCCAGCAGCGCGGGGATGCCGTCCGCCACGGGAGACGCGTGGCACACGTTTCCGCCGATCGTGCCCTGGACGCGTATCTGCCGGGGCCCGATGGAAGCGGCCGCTTCCGTGAGTGCCACGGGCAGCCAGGTCGTCCGGGCGATGGTTTCCCAGGTGCTTGCCGCACCGATGCGGATGATGCCGTCGTGCCGGGCGATGCCGTGCAGCGCGTCGACGCGGCTGATATCCAGCCATGCCGACCGGGCGGGCACGAGCCCGATATCGGCAAAGACATCGGTGGCCCCGCACACGATGCGCGGCCGCGGCTGGGCCGCAAGCGTGCCGAGGACTGCCTCGATGGTGTCTGCGCGAAGATAGTTCATCGCAAGGGTGTCCGCATCTTCATGATTACGCGGGGCGACTTCAGTACCCGCACACGCTCATTCGTCGATCGACGCGTCCTTGCGGACGACCCGCAGCACGCTGTCGATCACGAACGTCTCCCAACGACGCACGGCATCCGGCGCATTCAGTTCCTCGCCGAGGAACGCGGACAACGTGTGGCGGTTCGACGTATAAAAATACGCTGCCGAGATGATCAACAGGAAGACGTCCCGCGCATTCAGTTCCTTGCGGAACAGCCCCTGTTCGGCACCGTTTTCGAGAATCTTCGCGACGATCTGCACCGCGTGAGACGAGTATTCGCCCCGGCGCTCGAGCCTGGACAGGTGCTTGCCCTTGTGCAGGTTCTCCGTGTTGAGCAGCGTGATGAAATCGGGATTGCGCCAATAGTAGTCCAGCTTGAAGCGAATCACGGACTTGAGCGCTTCAACGGGCGCCGAAGGATCGGGCGCCATCTTGACTTCCGCCTCGTCCATCCGTCGATAGATGCCTTCGAGCACCGCGACGAACAGGCCCTCCTTGCTCCCGTAATAGTAGTAGATCATTCGGTCATAGGACTTCGCCAGCCTGGAAATCCTTTCCACGCTGCCGCCTTCGTAGCCGTAGCGCGCGAAGACCTTGGTCGCCGCGCGCAGGATCTTGTCGCGCGTTTCCTGTGCCGCAGCCTCCCGGACACCGGTGCCACGCACAGCCTTGCCTTTTGTTGCTTGAGTCATACCGCTCCTATGACGGCCGGCAACCTGGCCATGCCGCCTGAGAAAAACGTGCAATAGCGGAATTCCTCGACTTTCGTACAGGGAGCGCTACATGAATTTCGCATTCTACGGAACTCTTGGTGTGTCTGCAACAAAACATAAATTCATTGCAAATTCAATGACTTGAATTTTTGCGGTTCGACCGACTGGCCCGCCTGAAGAACGAATGACCGATATCTTCATATTTTTATTTCGAGAAAGTACTGCTACCATTCGTTTGTGGAGTACTCACTACATGAAATGTTGATTTCAGGTTGACAGAGGCCGATGCCCGGTAAGCAGGAGATAGACCAATGAACAACGAACTCGACGATTCCTGCAGCGCTGTCGCTGCGCGGACTACCTGGAAAGCGCTCTCCGACGCGAGCGGTCCCGAGATGACGCCGGTCTTCGAGGAACTCATGTCGCAATCGCTGCTCGCGCTCGACATGCATGTGTTGCGGCATGTCTCCCATGCGATGGCGAACGAGGTTCCGCCCGCGACCCGCGTCGGGAAATTGCTCGAGGCGGCGATACAGGGCACGGCGGCGACCTGGGGCGTGCTTGCGGTCGTGCGCGAAGGCGGCTGGGAGGGGGCCGCCTTCGCGGCGGCGGCACATGCGCAGGATCCGGATCTCCTGCCGGCCGACCGGTTGCCGGTCCCGATCATTGCCGCCGCCGTACACCTGCGTAACGGGCTGGTGCTGCGCGATGCCTGCGCCGCCGACCATTGGCGCACCGACGACTATGTGCGACGTCGCAAGCCGCGCTCGGTCATCTGCGTGCCGATACGGTGCAATGGCGCATTGATGGGCGCGCTGTATCTGGAGCACGGGGACATGCCGGGCCTTTTCACGCCGGCGAACACGGCGTTGGTCGAGATCATTGCGCTGCATGCAGGGTTCGTTCTGGAGAACCTGCGTCTTCGCGACGAGCTTGCCGCGCAGCACGCACGCCTGCTCAGCACCGAAGCCACGATGCGCGACTCGCTGTCCGAAATGGATCGCGCCAGCCGACTGACGGCATACGGGGAACTGGCGGCCTCGATCGTGCACGAGGTCGTCCAGCCCGTCACGGCGATCGACACTTCCGCGCGCGCCGGGCTGAAATGGCTCGACCGCGGCGCGCCGAACATCGAAGCCGCGCGAGAGATGCTCGCCCACATCTGTGCATGCGCGGTGCGTGCGCGGACCATCATCAGCGCACTGCGCGCGAAGGCGCGGCATGCGGCGCCGGTGTTCGCCGTGTTCGATTTCGCGGATGCGCTCGGCGAGGCAGCGGAGATACTGGAAAGCACGCTGGACACGATGAAGGTGAGCTTGCGCGTCGACGGATGCGCGTCGCCGATGCCGATGCATGGCGAACGAATCCAGCTGCAGCAGGCCATCATCAGCCTGCTGATGAATGGCGCGGAAGCCATGATCGGGACACCTGAAGACAAGCGCGTCATCGTTCTGACATGTGAATCTGCGCAGAACCTTCTGCGCATTCGTATCGATGACAACGGCGATGGCTTCGATCCCCGGCTGGAGAAACGCCTCTTCGAACCGCTGTTCACCACCAAACCTCATGGCATGGGAATGGGGCTGTCCATCTGCAAGTCGATCGTGGATGCACACCATGGACAGCTGGAGCTGACGCCTCGCCCGGAGGGCGGAACCCGGGCAACGGTCACGTTGCCGCTTTTCTCCATGTGAACGCGCGCCGACCGGTGCGCGTTGCGGGAAAGGGGATGCGCACGCGGTGACGGAACGGATGCCTATACAAACGTATGAGGCGACTTATGCCGACGCGTCATACGGCTAGCTTCAGATGCTATGGATCGTGCGGATGCGGCGCCTTATGCTCGTCCTACCGGTGCACGAATCGCATGTACGACGGCTCGGCCGACAGGTCATCCGGTCGGATTCACGAGGCGGCCCGGACGTGATTCGTGCGCATCGCGGTGATGCAGGTCGCCGGACTGCTGCTTGTCGATTCAATACCAGATCTCCAAGGAACCCATCATGACACTCCGACAAATCGTCGTAACCGGCGGCCTGGCCGTCGTCCTGACTGCCTGCCTGAACCTGCAAGCGTTTGCAGACGAACGGCCCGATACGACCGGCGCAGATGCTGCCGTCGCGTCGACCCCGCCGAGCGGTACATCGAAAAAGTCGGTGCGTGCGGCCAATCGCACGTTCTCGCGGTCGGTCCAGAAGGCGCTGTCCCACACCAAGGGGCTGGAAGGGAAGCCGATCACGGTGTTCGGCAACGCGTCGACCGGGCGGGTGACGCTGGCAGGCCAGGTCGAAAGCGAAGACCAGGACCATCTGGCGGTCGAGGCGGCGCGCAAGGTGCGCGGCGTCACGTCGGTGAACAGCCGGATCACGTTGCGCCCCGAAGGCGGCGCTTGAGCGACGGGCGGACGCACCGGCGGGCCGATGGCCGGTAGCGGCGGCATGGGTGCGTCCGCTTTCACACGACCGACACGATTGGATGGGAGATGCGTGATGGCGACACTGCACGAAGCGGACATCGTGATTCGCACGTTGATCAATGTCCTCGATCCTTCGCTGGAACAACGCGACGCCTGCCTGCAAGCGCAGCGCATGCGCTACAAGTCGCGCCGCTTCGGCCTGCGTCCATGCGACGACACCGATGCGCTCGCGCGGGCCGAGCCGCTTTCCGCGATCGCGGTGATCGAGCGCCTTTCGTCCTCCATGATCAGCGTTTCATGGAGCGACTCGCGTTCGGGACGGTATACCGAACAGATCTGGTGCAGCAGCAGGGCGCGCGCGCCGGCGGTCTGCGCGCTGACCGGAGACGCAATAGAACGCGGCGATCGCGTGTTTCGCCCGCGAGCGGGCGATGTTTGCCTGAGCGCCAACCGGCAGCGGATGATTCTTGCCGCGCCCATTCAGCAATGCATCGACGCATCCGTACCCGGCATGATCGCATCGGGCGCGTGAGCGCGCGCCGCACCGGCGGTGGCCGAGCCTAGGTCGACGAGACCGTCACGACGATCAGTGCCGCACCGCGAAGCCGCTCGGCCAGGTCGAAGTGGGCAGGGCGCTCGCGCCACCAGCGTGCGAACCCGCTGCGCGCACGGTGTCCGACGACGACCAGGTCCGGGCGGGTAGTCAGCGCATGTGCGGCGACGGCATCGGCCGTGCGTCCGAACCGCACGAAGCCGCGCGCGACGATGCCGTCGTCCGCCAGTTTGCCGACCGCGCGTTGAAGTTCGTCGCGCGCAAATTCCTCGAGGCGATGGTGGGCGAGATCGCTGAGCAGTCCGGCCGACTGAGCGTTCGCGGTGACGGGGTCGACTATGGCGACGACGTCGACGGCGGCGGACAGTGCCCGAGACAGCGCCGAACATCGCGCCAGGGCAGCCTGTGCCTCATCGGTTCCGTCGTAGACGAGTAGCATTCTGGAAAGCGCTGACATGTTTCGTATCGAGTGGTAAGGGCCCGGTCGCATACGCCGCAACGGATGCGATTGCCCTTACTGAACACGCGACGCGCGTCATTTATTCCAGTGCCGGCCGCGAGTGTCCGCGACGGTGGCGCGCGGCGCAGGCCGGCGTGAACCGACCGGCCCGCGACAGCGGCCATCAGCAGCGGGTTGCGGATTCGACGAAATCTCGCGGCTGCATGCGCGATGCGCCGGATGTATCGAGCGTGATGCGGATTGCCTTGCGCGCGCGCGAAATCCGGCTCATGACGGTGCCGACCGGTATGTCGAGCGTGGAGGCCACCTCCTGATAGCTGAGCCCGTCGATGCTGACGAGCAGCAGGGCGATGCGCTGGGGTTCCGGCAACCGCTCGACGGCATCGACGATCTGGCGGACGGCCAGGCCGGTTTCGGACGCGGAGCGGGGGTCGGCGACCGTCTCTATCAATGCATCGCTCCAGTCGAGCAGCAGGCGGTCGCGACGATTGTGTCGGCGCAATTCGTTGAGCCATATCGAATGGATGATCGAGAACACCCAACTTGACGGCGACGTGTCGGAACGCAGTTGATGCGCCCGTTCGAGGGCGCGAATGCATGCGCGCTGCACGAGCTCTTCCGCATCGTATCGATTCCCGGTCAACCGCACCGCGAACGACCGGAGGCGCGGCAGCATATCGGGAAGCATCGTTGAAAATTCGGTTTGCGTCATTGGCTGGCGGGCGTGCCCCGATACCTCGGGCGAAATGCAGTGACGGCCCGGGCGCTGGCGAGGATGCCGGCGGTGCCCCGCCTGTGCCGGGCCGGACAGGAAGACCGGCGTTCAATGCCCGGAGTAGAGTTTCCTGAGGGCCTCGAGCTCGCCGCTCTGTCGCGCCGCCGCGAGTTCCTGGCGTACTTCCGTGCGGGTCTTCGCCATCGGCGCGACCGGCGCCCATTGAGTTGAAGCCTGCGCATCGTAATTTCCGGCGACCGAATCGGCGGGGGACGCCGCGTAGGCCGATGCAGACAGCGCAAGCGTGGCGAAGGCGAAGGCAAAGGCGATTTTCGAAGTGTTCATGTCGGGCTCCTGGAGATGGATGGATCGAAACGTGTCTACGGAACCCGATGTCGTCGAGAGCCCGCACGGGCCTGTCGGGCAGCGGTTGTCATCAGATTCCGTCGTGCATGTATTGGGCGCCGCGCAGGTATCTCGCGTGTGTCCGGGCCGCGGCGTTTTGCAAAGTCATGTATCCATGCAGCAGCCCGACACATTCGGATACGAATGCAGGCGCGGCGACGGGTAACGGGTGCGAAAGCGAGGCAGTTTTCGTGGACGATGTTCATGTCCGGTCTCGCGCCAGGTCCGATGCCGGAGCGGCGGCCCTGCTCGTGACGAGATCGAAGCGGCGGATGAACGGCCGACGCGGGGCCCGCAGTTGCATCGACGAATTGCGACTGGAATAATCGGAACGTTCGCGTGTTTTCAGGAGTGCCGGCAGAGGGCATCGCGATCGTCGGGGGCAGCGTCGGCTATGCCGCTGCGAACCGGTGTGCGCGACCGTCGTCGTGCCGAGCGCCGATCCGTGAACGGGACACCGGTCGGCGCACGGCGCGATGACCGCGCCGAGCGCCGCGATGGCTTCGAGCCGCCACGCGGCCATCCCAGTACATTCACAAGCGAATATCTCAATGCCCGACACCAGAATGCCCACCGTGGCGCCTTCATCCGGGGACCGGAACGGACGTGTCGTCTACGTGGTCGATGACGACGAATTCGTGCGGGCCGCGCTGATCAGCCTGCTGCGCTCGATCGACCTGGAAGTCTGCGGATTTGCGTCGACCGAAGAGTTTCTCGCGGCGACGAAGGGCACGGGACCGTCGTGTCTCGTGCTTGACGTGCGGTTGCGCGGGCAGAGCGGGATCGCGTTCCAGAAGTCGATGGTCGAGAACGGCGGTCCGCTGATGCCGATCATCTTCATGACGGGGCACGGTGACATCGCGATGACGGTGAAGGCGATGAAGGCCGGCGCGATGGATTTTCTGACCAAGCCATTTCACGACCAGGAAATGATCGATGCGGTGGTCGCGGCGCTCGACCGCGACGCGAAACGGCTGAAGGCCAGCCAGTCGCTTCGGGATCTGCGCGAATGCTGGGAATCGCTGACGCCACGTGAGCGCGAGGTGCTGCAACACGTCGCGACGGGCCTGATGAACAAGCAGGTCGCGGGCAACATGGGGATTGCGGAGATCACGGCCAAGATCCACCGCGGTACGGCGATGCGAAAGATGGAGTGCCGGTCGGTCGCCGAACTGGTGCGCAAGATGAGTGCGCTCGGCGTCGAGCTGCCCGCGCGCTAGCGGCGGCCCGCGAACGCGATTGCATGCGCGCGAACGCCGCGCTCTGTCTCCTCGGGAAGCCGATCGATGCGCGGGAACTCGAAACGTGGCTCGCCCGTGCGCTCGGGCACGGCTGCCGCTCGCCGTTTCTTGCGATGGCAACCTAAACCTTCGTAGGGGGTGGATGGCCGCTCGTTTGATGGTGCGAACCCCCTCGTGCGTGTTTTCATTTCTCCCGTACCGTCCGTCGCGACGGCGACAGGAGAACGAAGATGGCGAACATTCCTACCTTATCGTCAGGGGCCTTGTTTGAATCACGGATCACGCGCCGCCTGCGCAACGTCGCCCGCGGGGTGCTCCCGCCTGCGCGTGAGCTCGTCGTGTGGCCCGTCCGCCTCGTGCTCGTGGCCGGCGTGCTGGTCGTCGTGGCCGGCATGTACGACGCGCGTGCGATGCTGACGAGCGCATTGCGCCCGGTGGCGAGCCATGCGCTGCTGATCGCGATTGCCGCCGTTGCGACAGCGATCGTGTGCGCGCTGATGGCGATCGCGCTGTGGCGGCGGGCGCTGAAGCTGGATGCGACCGTCAGCGAGCTTGCCGCCGCCATCGAGAATCACGGGGTCGAAGCGCTGCCCGATACGCTGGCCGGACGCGGCGCACCCTCGATCGCGAGGCTCGCGCGTGCGATCAACGGCGCGCATCGCCAGCACGCGGACCGCATGACGGAATTGCTCCATGTGCTGGCCGCCTACGCGCACGACCTGCGCACGCCGCTCACGCGGATGCTGTTGCGCAGCGGCATGCTGGAAGACGGCGGGCTGCGCGACGCGATAGAGCGCGATCTCGCCGAGATGGGGGAACTGGTCGACGCGAGCCTCGCGTGTGCGCGACTTCAATGCAGCGTGCCGGAGCCGCCGCGCCCCGTCGACGCGGATGAGTTGCTCGGCGTGCTGATCGACAACTATCGCGACGCGGGATTGAGCGTCGCTCTCGACGGACGCGTCGGCCATCCGCTCGTGACGTTTCCGCATGCGCTGCGCCGCGTGCTCGTCAACCTGATCGACAATGCGCTGCGTTACGGCGGGGACGTTCGCCTGTGCGTGCGGGTCGACGCGCGGCGCGTGATGCTCATCGTCGTGGATTCGGGGCCGGGTATCGTGCCGGCCGAACTCGAGGCGGTGTTCAAACCCTGGTACCGTGCACCGCAAACATCGGCGCGCGCACCGGGATCGGGGCTGGGGCTCGCGATCGCGCGGCGGCTCACGCAGGCGATGCAGGGGGAGCTGCAACTGAACAATCGCAGTACCGGCGGCCTCGAAGCGAAGGTGACGCTGCCGCTCGCGCTCGCCTGACGGCGTCGGGCGCGTTTTCCCGGTCCGTCTTCCGGACGCGCTCGCGCGTCCGCCGCGCGCTGTGCGCCGACCGGGCCTTGCGGTCCGCCATGTCGCGCAACGCGCCGTGCGCGCGCCGGGCAAAGCCGGGCTAGACGTGCTCGTCGGTGAGCGCATCGACGACGTCCTGACGGCATTCGCCGACGTGAAGCCGATAGCCCTTCGCGTAGACGGACTGGATGGACCACTCCATGCCGATCAGGCGCAGGCTCGCACGCAGCCGGCTCACGTACATGTCGACCGACCGGCTCGTCGCGCCACCGTCCCATCCCCACGCGACCGAATGCAGGTCCTGTCTCTGGACGACGGTTCCCAGGTGCGATGCGAGATGCCACAGAAGTTCGAACTCCTTGGTGCCGAGCGCGTGCGCGATGCCGTCGGCGACGATGCTGAGGTTGGTGCGATCGAGCAGGTGGCGACTGACGATCATCTGCCGGCTTTCGCTTGCCGAAGCGCCGGAACGGCGCAGCAGCGCGCGGATCCGCGCAAGCAGCACCCTGCGGTCGAACGGCTTGACGAGGAAATCGTCGGCACCGGTGTCGAGAATCCGGACGATGTCCTCCTCATTCGAATGAATCGTCTGGAAGATGACCGGCACCGACGAGCTCGCCCGTCCGCGGACCCATGCCAGCAGCCTGTCGCCGCCGATGCCCGGCAGGTCCCAGTCGAAGATCATCAGGTCGGCCCAGTGATCCGACAGGTAATTGCGCGCGTCGAGACCGTTGCCGAAGCTGCTCACATGGTAGCCCTCCGTCTTCAGCCACGACGCCAGCAGCGACCGCTGGATCACGTCGTCTTCCACGAGAACGATTCTGACTTGCGTGCCCATCATGACTCTCTTTTGACTAGCGCAGCCGCCGGCGGCCGCGCATGCTCCATTCCCGGCGATGCGAAAGCAGCCGGGGCAGCGGTGCGGCGTGCACGTGCCGGCAATCGCCGGGCTCGAGCTCCGTCGGCTCGGGAACGGCGCCTCGACACCCGTCTCGGCCGCGCATACAAGGGAGAACAATCGTCCCGATGCAGAAATTCCATTGTTCGCGTGTCGCTTGCCGCGAATCCCGGTCGCGCATGATTCCGGTCGATACGAATGATGCCGTGCAGAAATCCTACAACAGGACTTCTTCGCAAAAATATGCGCGGGTCACCGCACATGTATCCGATTCTTTCTGAAACTTGCGCGGATACAGTGCGATACAAAAATGCGCATTGGAACGCAATCCGCAATTCGTTGCGGTGCCGATGCGGTCAGAAATGCAATTGATTGATGTGTTCGCGACTAGCCGATAAATATTCAAAAGAAAATGCAATGCCGCACTTTGTCTTTATCGAGGTCGCGCATGCTGGGTCATCGGCACTTTTTGTCGCAAACCGCGTGGCTGTCGAGGCGGTGCCGGGCGCAGGTCGCTGCATCGATCTCCCGTCTGACGATCCGCATGCGCCGCGCGCCGCTCGGCGATCGCCAGCGCCGGATACATTTCGATACGCCGGCGACACACGCCAGATACATGACGGGCGTCCAATGCGGAACCGGGGCGCGACATCCCGCCGATGCGTCCGACCGTGTTCGAACCTGCCCGACCGGGCTGCCGGAGATCGATCGATGGCCGCACTATCCGAAGACAACATCGTGGTCCGGGTCCTGCTGAACGTGCTCGACCCGTCCGCCGAGCAGCTCGACGCGTGCGCGAAGCGGCCTGCCGTGAAACGCACGAGGCGCCGTGCGAGCGCGGCGCCGCGCGCGGTCGGCGAGCATCGCCGGCCGGTGCGGCGGCCGGCCAGCCTGGTGATCGTGAGACGGATTTCGTCGAGCGCGGTCAGCATCTCGTGGAGCGACCCGTGTCTGGGCCGGTCCACCGAACAGATCTGGTGCAGAGGCGTTGCCAACGGCGCGGCAGACTGTGCATTGACGGGACGTCACATCAACCGCGGCGACGCGGTGTTCCGGCCTCACGCCAGCGAGCTGCAGGTTGCGCCGAGCCGGGATCTGGTGATCCTGGCGACGACGATAGGGCAGCGTCCCGAACGGTAGATCGCAGCGCCCCGCGTTCGTTGCGGATGGCGAGGCAATCAGGATGACGATACAAATGGAGTCGACATGAGCGTGAGAATTCTGGCAATCAACGGCAGCGGCCGGCGCGATTCATTGAACCGGAAGCTGCTCGACATCGCGGCGCGCGGTGCGGCGGAAGCGGGCGCGGAGGTCGCCTTCGTCCGGCTCGCCGATTTCGGGCTGCCGTTGTACGACGGCGATCTGGAGGCCGACGAAGGCATTCCCGCTGGCGTTCGCCACCTGCAGGCGCTGCTTGCCGGGCATCAAGGGCTGCTGGTTGCTACGCCGGAATACAACGGCGGCTATACGGCGCTGCTGAAGAACGCGCTCGACTGGGCCAGCCGGCCGTGCGCCGACGGCTCGTCGGGTGTGGCGCTGTTCGCCGGCAAGGCGGCGGCACTGATTTCCGCGTCGCCCGGGCCAATGGGCGGCCTGCGGTCCCAGACCGGCATGCGGGCCGTGCTGGACAAGCTGGGGATGATCGTCGTCCCGCAGTCGTTCGCGCTGGGGGCCGCACACGAGGCATTCGACGCGGAGGATCAACTGAAGGACCGCCAGGCCGCGCGGCTCGTCGGCGAGGTCGGTGCGTCGCTCGTCAGGGTCGCGTCGCGCTTGTCCTAGCCGGGCGGGACGGGGCGCGTTGCGTCGTGCGCGGACCGCCGTCGCGCCTATACGAACGTATGCGGCGCATCATCGGAACGGTTCGTTTCGCTGCCGGCGGATTGCGGCGATCATGTCGCGACCGGACACCGGCCGCCTTTGCGCCGGGCCCTGATCCGGCCGCAATTTCGAAACAACGGGAGGCATGATGGCCTATCCACGCACGATGTCTCCGCGCGTTGCATCGTTCGTGCTGCTCGGCGCGCTGTTGACCGCGTGCGGATACGGCGCGACGTTCTTGCTGTCGATGCACTTCCGTTCGGCGGGCGGCGGCGATGTCGACACCGGCGTCGCGCTGGCCGAGGCGATGGTCGGCGCGCTGATCGGCCTTCCGCTGGTTGCGTGGCTTGCCCGCTGGATCGGGACGGCGCGCGCCACCGCGTTGGCTGCACTCGTGGTCGGCGCGGGCGTCGTCGGCTTCGCGCTGATCGGGCGCACCGGCTCGTTCAGCGCCGTGCCCGGATTGCTGGTCGGCGTCGGCTGGAGCGGGTTCTACCTCGCGGCGCCGATGATGCTGGCCGAGCGCACGACCGATACCGAACGCGAGCGCTGGTTCTTGCGGTTCGGATCGTTCCAGATGGCCGGCGTGGGCGGCGGCCCGGCCGTCGCGGCGCTCGCGATACGCAACTGGCACTGGACGACGGGGACGGTGTTCTGCACCGTCGGCGGGCTGTGCGCGATGGCCGCGGTCATGCTGGAATGCTTCGGCCGCCTGTCGCCGGCATCGCTGCCCGTTGCGCCGCCGGTGCGGGAACGATGGGTCCGCGAGATGGGGGCGATCGCCCGCACGCATGCGATCTATCCGATCGCGATCATCGCGCTCGGCTCGAGCGTGTTCTCGGGGCTGATGACGTTCCAGATGTCGATGGCCCAGGAAACCGGCGTGAAGGCCGGGACGTTCTTCGGTCTCTATTCGGCCACGGTGGTCGTCATACGCTGGCTGCTCAGCGCGCTCGTGATCCGGATGCGCGTCAATGCGACCACGCAGATCCTCCTCGGCTTCATGATACTGAGCGTCGCGGTGACGTTTGCCGTGCCGCACAACGCGCTGCTTCATTCGGCCAGCGCCGTGCTGCTCGGCACGGGTTACGGCCTCATCTATCCGATCGTCCAGGCGCAAGCCATCAACGGCACCGATGCGCGGCACCGGCGCGCGGTGCTCACGTGGTTCGTCGCATCGTATTTCGTCGGCGTGTTCGGTTTCCCGGCGTTGGGCAGCCTCGTGCTGGTCAGCATGGGCAGGACGATGCTGCTGACGCTCATCGCCGCGTGCGGGCTGGCCGCGCTCCTTCTGTCCGTCGTCGAGCACCGCAAGCGGATGGCGCTGGCGATGTCGTAAACGTGCGGAAGCGGCCCGGCGCCACGCGAACGCGCGCCGGGCCGTTCTTCAGCGGGCAGCGTCCTCGAGAATCGCGCGCACTTCGCCGAGCAGCCCCGGTATCGCGCGATGGCTCGTCTGCGCGAGACGCAGGACGCCGTCGATCGTGCATGCGCCGATGACCTGATCATCGGCGAAACCCGACGTCACGAACGGTCCCCACAGCGCGTCGAGCGACACGCCGTCGTACGCGGTGGCGATGGGTTGGTTGCCGAGATTCGACAGCAGGATGTCGAACGCCAGCACGCCCGACAGGAAGCCGGCCGCGTGATCGACGCTCGGCCGCGCCGACATCGCGGTATCGAGCGCCTTCAGCTCCGCTGCGACGCTCTCGCGCGTTTGCGACGGCGCGAGATCCTGTTTGATCTTGCGGGCGGCCGTCCAGAAATCGACGCCGCGCGGGTGATCGTCGATCGTGATGGTCTGGGTGATGTACACGCCGTTGGCGACACCGGCTTCGTCGGCGAGCGCGCGTATGTCGATCGGCGTCACGGTTCTCAACGCGCGTCCGGCCCACTCGCTCGACAGGCGCCGGCCGGCTTCATGAACGGCCGCGGCAATCGCGCCATGCACGGTGGTGTGCTCGTGCCGCGCGCGCGCGACGAGCCGGCGCGTGGCGTCCGCGGACAGCGCAACGGCGTCGATCTGCGGCTCACCCGCCGGGTCCGCGCGAAACTGCTTGGGTGTCGCCGCGGGAAGCGGCGCCGGCAGGACGGCCGCGCCGTTGAGGTCGGCGGCGAGCAGCGTCTCGAGCGACGCCACCAGCGGCAGCGGCGCCGCCGACTCGCCCGCCAGCAAGCGCAACAGCTCGTCGATCAGGTACGCGGCGCCCATGCCGTCGAGTACGGAATGATGCGCGACCAGAATCAGCGTCGACGCGCATTCGCGCTGCAACAGCGTCGCGCGCAGCAGCGGGGCGGTCGACCAGTCGAAGCGCGTCGCGATTTCGCGGGCCGTTTCCGCCTGCCACGACGTTGCGCGCTGCTCGATCACGCGCAACGGCACCACGGCGCCGGGCACGGAATAAAACGCCGAATTTCGCTGCGCGTCGGTGGCGATACAGGTCGACAACAGCGGATGTCGTCGCTGCAGGGCGTGAAATGCCGCACGCCATGTGTCCGGCGTGAAGCGCCGGTCGATCTCCGCGACCATCGCGAAATGCGTCGGCCGATTCTGGTCCAGCAACCAGAACAGATGTTCCGTGCTGCCCAGCGCTCGCACGTGTGCCCGTTCGGGTACCTGAAGATTCTCGATTTCCTGCTGCTCGTTGTGCACCGTTTCACTCCGGAAGGGTTGTCTGCATCAACAGAACACCCGGGCACGGAGCGTTATTCCCCCGCGTTCGGATGCGCCGATGTGTCGGACGGCCGGCTCCGGTCGTCGGGGCTGTAGGTCACGTAGAGCTTCGTATAGCCGCGCGTATCGAACTGTCCGGTCCATCCCTTCGGAAGCGTGACGGCTTCGCCGGTCTTCACGACCATCACCGAACCGTCGGACGACGTCAGCTTCACGCTGCCCGACAGGAAGTACAGGAACTCGTTGTACGGCAATCCTTGCGGCCCCGCGATGTCCTCGTGGGCCGGCCCGGATCGATAGACGCCGGTCTGGTAGGCCGCGTCGGTGGACGTGAACGTCACGACGTCCGCGCTGCGCTCGTCGGCGTCCGCCTTCCTTGCCGCGTCGGCGCGCGCGAAAATCGCGCCGGCAAGATCGGATCTCGACGCCTTGACCGGCTTGATCGTCTCCGCGCACGCGGCGCCCGAGATCGTGACGCCGGCGAATACCAGCGTGGCGAGTGCGTATCGGTACATCGGCCATCCCTCCTTGGTTGTTCCGCGGCGACGACGCAAGCGGGCGGCTCGCCGCTGGAGCGTCATTCTGTCGGAAAAACGCGCGGTGTTGCCACGCATGGCCGAAGGCGCAGGGGCAGATTTGTTTCTCAATGTGTATGAGACGGGACTGGATACATGACATTGCAATAGCCGGATGTCGAGACACATGCCGGATACGTGGCGTCGCTCTAATGCTTCTCGACGACGGAATGCGTTGTCCGTTCATTCACCACCGTTCAACACGATACCGACCATGAGCCAGGAAACCAAAGTGCTGTACACCGGCAAGACCCACACCACCGGCGGGCGCGACGGCGCTTCGCGCAGCGCCGACGGCCGCCTCGACGTGAAGCTCTCCAGCCCCGGCTCGGCCGCGCCCGGCACGAATCCCGAGCAGCTGCTGGCCGCCGGCTGGTCGGCATGCTTCATCGGCGCGATGGGCCTCGCCGCGCAACGGCTGAAGGTCGCGCTGCCGCGCGATACGCACGTCGATGCGGAAATCGATCTGGCCACGCTCGACGGTGCGTACTTCCTGCAGGCACGGCTGAACGTCAGCGTGCCGGGCGTCGACGCCGACGTCGCGCAGGCCCTGGTCGACGCGGCACACCAGACGTGCCCGTACTCGAAAGCGACGCGCGGCAACATCGACGTGGTCGTCACCGTGATCTGACGCGCGTGGCGCGCGACGCCGGGCGCGTCTCAGGTATCTCCGGCGTCGCGCGTCCTTTTTTGCGCGAGCATCCCCACGCGTGTCCTGAACGATACGCGTCATGTCATCGACATCCGGTCGCCCGCGGCGGCGCCGCGTTGCCGGCGATTTAGTCGCCGTTGCGTGGCGGCGTCGGCGCGCGGCGAGCACGGCCACGCCAGGAACATTCATGCGTCAATCCACCGATACCGGCAAGGCGGCTGCGGCCGTCGCGCTGCTGATCCTCTCGATTGCATTGCGACCGCCGATCGTTTCGATCGGGCCGGTACTCGATTCGATCCAGCACAGCTTCGGCCTGAGCTACACGCAGGCGTCGCTGCTGACCGCGATTCCCGACATCTGCATGGGCGTCTTCGCGCTCGCCGCACCGGGCGTGGCGCGCAGGCTGGGGACGGACAACGCGGTCGTGGCCGCGCTGGCACTGCTGTGCGTCGCGATGATCGCGCGCGCACTGGCCGGCTCCGCGGGCATGCTGCTGTCGTGCACCGTGCTGACCGGGATCGGCATCGCGATTTCCGGGTCGCTGATCGGCGGCTGGGTGAAGCAGCATTTCGCGCGCGACGCGACGTTCTTCATGGGCATCTACAGCGCGGGGCTCAGCGTCGGCGCGACGGTCGCGGCGAGCGCGTCGGGCTATGTCGCGCAGCATGTCGGCGGGTGGCGCGTGGCGGTCGCGTCGTGGAGCGTGCTGTGCATCACCGCGATCCTGAGCTGGCGTGGACTGGCCCGGCGTTTCCGCGACGGCAAGACCGTCGACGCGCAGCCGCCGCGGGCGACGCACGCGCCGCGAGCAGTCGGCCTGCCGTGGCGCAAGCTCCACGCTTGGCGGGTCGCCGTCTACTTCGGCGCCAGCCAGTTCATCGTGTATGCATGCTTTGCGTGGCTCGCGTCGTCGAGTGCCGAACTGCATGTCGACGCGCTGTCGCCCGGTCTCCTGCTGGGCCTCTTCGCGTGCGTGTTCGCGCTCAGCAGCTTCGGAATGGGCATGAAGGCCGGCCGCACCACCGATCGGCGCGGCTGGCTCGGCCTCGCGTCGGCGATCACGGCGGCGGGCCTCGGCGGCCTGGCGTTTGCGCCGACGGCCCTGCCGGTGTCGTGCATCGTCCTGGTCGCGATCGGACAGGGCATGTGCTTCACGCTCGCAATGACGTTGCCGCTCGACAACACGGCCACGCCGGCCGAGGCCAACGCGTGGAGCGTATTCATGCTGTTCGTCGGCTATCTGATCGCCGCGCTGGGACCGCTCGCGTTCGGCTATCTGCGCGACCGGACCGACGGCTATTTCGCATCCTATTTCATGCTGTTTCTGGTCGCCGCCGGCATCACGCTGATGGTGCCGCTGCTGCGACCCGTGTCGATGGCGAAAGGCGATCGCGTTGCCGCGGCGTCCGAAGCGCCGTGATGCTGCGCAGGCATCGCGAATCGGCTCAGACGCGTGCTGCGTTCGACGCTATCGGCAACCCTTTGGCGAAGCGCCGGAACATGCCATGACCGCATTGACGTGGTGCACGATTTTTCTTGCGTCGCTGACGGCGATGTCGACGACGTCGCGCCGTCCGGACTGCAAGCGGCCATGCTCGCGCACTTCGGCGTCAACCTGGTGCAGTTCGGCTTGCTGACTTATCCGTTCGTCGCCCGGATCTGAACGATCCGGCGTCCGGGGCGCGCGTGTGACGCGCGATGGAATATCTGCGCCGTCCAGTTGTTTACGTGGACTGGAGGGGTGTTGCCCGCTTAATTTCGCCTAAACCCATGGATACACGTCAGATACTGCAGTTCGTCAACGTCGGCTTGGTCGCAGCGCGGGAGGATCGACGTAGATGACCGCAGCCGAACTGTCCGCCATGCTTCCCGCGATGCTGCCGCGTCTCTGGACTTTCGCGCTGCGCATCTCCGGCGATCGGCACGACGCCGAGGATCTCGTGCAGTGCGCGTGCGTTCGCGCACTCGAGCGCGCGCATCAGTTGCGACCGGGAACTGCGCCGCTCAGCTGGATGTTCTCGATCGTGCAATCCACCTGGCTCAACGAGCTTCGCGCGCGCAGCGTGCGCCGGCGCTCGGGCATGGACTGGGACGACGACCTGCTCGAAACCGTCTCCGATCCCGCCGCGCCGACACTGGAACAGCAGGCCCTCGATGCGCAGATCGTCCGGGCCGTGCAGCAGCTGCCCGAAGCGCAGCGCGTGGTCATGCTGCTGGTCGGCGTGGAAGGGTTCAGCTACAGCGAAGCGGCCGACGTGCTCGGCGTACCCATCGGTACGATCATGAGCCGGCTGTCGCGCGCCCGCCAGGCGATCGGTGCGCTGTTCAGCGATCGCAAGGAACGACCCGTGAAAAGCGCAGCGAACAGTGAGGATCAGGGGGCATGAAAATGGACGACATCCTGCTCATGGCATACGTGGATGGAGAACTCACGTCGCACCAGCGCGCGGAAGTCGACAGGGCGATCGGAGCGTCGGCCGAGATTGCGAGGCGGGTTGCGTTGTTCGAAGCATCGGTGTTGCCTTATCAGCAGGCGTTCCAGCGTTCGGAATGGCTGCCGGTGCCGCACAGCCTGGTACGCAAGGTCGCCGACATTGCGCACGCGCACGCCGCGCCTGCGGCGCTTTCCGCGGCCGGCGACGGTCGTCGGACGGAACCGCCGGCGTCGCGGCCGGACCTGCGCGCACGATCGTCCGCGCCGGTTCGCTCGCGCGTTCGCACGATGGTGCCGTGGCTCGCGGCCGCTTTCGTCGCGGGGGCGTTCAGCTGCGGCGCCGTACTGCACTTCGCGCCGGGCGCGGCGCAACGCGGCTTCGCGCCGCCGGGCGCGCCCGTGACTGCGCAGGCGCAGGTCTCCCCCTGGATCATGGCGGCCGTCAATTATCAGCGGCTCTATACGCGCGACACCGTTGCGCTCGATGGGGCGAATCCCGCGGCGGCCGCGCACACGGTCGACACCATCCGCCGCGACGATGGCCTGCGGATACGGATTCCGGACCTGCGCGCGCTCGGGCTGACGTTCAAGCGCATCCAGCGCCTGAACTTCAACCACAAACCGCTGGTGCAGATCGTCTATCTGCCCGAGAAGGGGCTGCCCGTCGCGCTGTGCGTGATGAAGGACGAAAGACCCGACACCGTGCTCGCACGGCAGCAGGTCGGCAACATGGATGTCGTGACCTGGCGCCGTGCGCGGATCACCTATGCGCTGATTGCTGCGCCCGGCGACGCGGACCTCGGCGCGATCGGCCAGCGGATCGCCGACAACGGTATCGACGAACTGCTCGGCCAGCTGTCGCCGCTCATCCAGGCGTTCGCGAGCTGAAGGGGCGCGGCGGCACCCATGCCGGCGGTGCCGCGATGAGGGCCGCGCCGCCGGCATGCGGTCGCGCTATGCTTCGCGGCGTTCGTCAGGCGTCGGTGCAATCAGCCGTTCCAGGCTCGCGCCCATCCGTCGCGCCTGTTCCTGGAGTTCCGCGATGGTGGCGCTTGCCGCGTCGATGCCACGCCGGCTCGCGTTGGTATTGCGGGCCCATTCGATCGGCGCGCCGACGCCGCGGATCGTCTGCTCGCCGAAACTCATCGCGCCGTCGCCCGGACGGGCATCGCGTCGTTGATTCTTGATGTTGGTCACCCGCCGGCGGTGCGCTGCCGCGTTCGTGCTTCAGCGCCGAGAGTCGCGTCTCGAGGCTGTCGGCCACGCGCTGTACGATGTTCGCCTCCGCCGACGCGACCATGTTCCGGCACTTCTCGAGGCTGAGATCGGCAGCGGATCGCGTTGCATCGCCGGGATGATGTGCTCTGTATCAGCTGATGTGCATCAGGTGTCCGGTCGGGGCACAAGGTTTCAATGAAATATGCGCTGTGCCTGGTTGCAAGATCGAGCAGATTCCTGTTGTTGACCAGAAGGATGCCAGGCGATTGTCGGGGTGATGACCCGAGCGGAATCAGTGTGAATTCGTCACGCAGCGCCAGCCGCGAATTTTGCGTCAGCGACGAAATGGTGTTGTAGCCGGAATGCGAATCGTGTTTTTCGATGAACCACACCGGCTTGCTGCCGTGGACAAGCAGGCCGGTGCCGTTGTTTTCCAGTGTGTGGGCTATTTCACCCGCGCCGGTTTTCAGCAGACTGCGCAGCGACGACGATGCTGTATCGGGCTGCAGAAACGGATTCGGTTCCGCGCTGCGATGCGCAGTGCCGTGAGAGACCGGTACGGATTGCCGTTCTCGCCGTTCGGGTGCTGCAGTCCTCGGACTCAATCGACTCAATCCCGTCAGCGCGGGCGATGGAGAAGTCGATGCCTTTTGGGCTGCGCGGAGCAGACTGTGTCCCGCGGTCCTTGCCGGGTGCAGTTGTTCGTCATCGGCTGACGGAGCCGAATGCGATGAAGTGACTTTCATTGGGTCTGGACGATCCTGTTGACGTTTGGGATGGTGGCATCGCGCCACGAAGCACGCGGGAGACTCGCAATGCGCGTTTGCCGCGTGACGATCTCTTTATTACGCCGTCTGCATCGAGCGCGCGGGTCGTGGCGAGAAGGCATGATGCGCAATGCGAACGCCATGCCGCCGCGTACGTTGCGAGCCAGCGTGCATCGCGCGATCTCGATCCTGAAGCGAAGTCCGCGCGTTGAAAGATCGGCGCCAAGTGAACTGAAATGGAATGACGCGCGGCGTTCGGGTGTTGTGAACGAGTAGCGCGTCATCGGGTTGACGCGCCGTACCTGAACCCGGACCTTTCCAGATGAATGCCGCAGACCCGCTTCAGATTCCTGTTGTCCCGAACCGTCCGCTGACCGGCAGCGATCACCGGACGCTGGTGCTCGCCGCGCTCGGCGGCGCGCTCGAGTTCTACGATTTCGTGATTTACGTGTTTTTCGCGGTCGTGATCGGTCGGCTGTTCTTTCCGCCATCGATTCCCGACTGGCTGCGCCAGTTGCAGACGTTCGGCATTTTCGCGGCGGGCTATCTCGCGCGGCCGCTCGGCGGTGTGGTACTGGCGCATTTCGGCGATCTCGTCGGCCGCAAGCGCATGTTCACGATGAGCGTGATGCTGATGGCGCTGCCGACGTTGATGATGGGGCTGCTGCCGACTTATGAAGCCATCGGGATCGCGGCCCCCGTGCTGCTCCTGCTGTGCCGGGTCGTGCAAGGCGCGGCGGTGGGCGGCGAAGTGCCCGGCGCGTGGGTGTTCGTGTCCGAACATGTGCCGCCGCGCCACGTCGGCTATGCGTGCGGTCTGCTGACCGGCGGCCTGACGCTCGGCATCCTGCTCGGCTCGCTGATTGCGTCGGCGATCAACCATCACTATTCGCCCGCCGCGATCGACGCCTATGCATGGCGGCTGCCGTTCGTCGTCGGCGGCCTGTTCGGTGTCTTGTCGGCGTTCCTGCGACGCTGGCTCGATGAAACACCGGTGTTCGTCGAAATGAAGCGGAGCCGCGCGCTGACCCGCGACGTGCCGTTGAAAGCCGTGCTGCGCGATCACGGACGCGCCGTGCTGGTATCGATGCTTCTCACGTGGACCCTGACCGCGGCGATCGTCGTCGTGATCCTGATGACGCCGACGCTCGTCACCCGGCGCTTTCATATCGCGCCCGCGCTGGCGTTGCACGCGAATTCGGCCGCCACGTTCTGCCTGACGATCGGCTGCGTCGTCGCCGGTTCGATCGCCGGGCGGATCGGCACCGGCCGCACGATCTTCGTCGGCTGCCTGCTGCTCGGCGCGTCGTACTGGCTGATGGCCGCGCAGCTCGCCGTCGATGCGTCGTTGCTGCTGCCGCTTTACGCGGTGTGCGGCTTCTGCGTGGGCGCGGTTGCGGCAATTCCGGTCGCGATGGTCCGCGCGTTTCCGCCGGCCGTGCGCTTTTCCGGTATCTCGTTCGCGTACAACGTCGCGTATGCCGTGTTCGGCGGCCTCACGCCGGTGTTCGTGTCGTTGATGCTGAAATCGAACCCGCAGGCGCCGGAACTGTATGTCGGGGCGCTGTGCATCGCGGGCGCGCTGGCAGGTTTCGCGTTGCGGCCTGCGCGGTAAGCGGTGCGCTCGAGCCGTATGCAGATGGAGCGGCAGGCGTGTCGAACACGCGCCTGCGCCACAGCCGGCATCTGTTGACGCAGCACGCGCCGCGGCGCCCGAGGACCGGCAGACCGACGCGTTCGCGCTGGAAGCCGGGCACTTTCCCGATTCGCCGAATCGTCCGTCGTTCCCGACGCCCGTGCTCAAGCCGGGACAGACGCTGCACGAAGTGACGGTGTGGAAGGTCGGCGCACGATGAGCGGCCGGTCGCCCGGCGCACGCGCAGCCGCGCGTTGCGGGCCTTCCGCGCGGCGCGGCAGGCAACCGCCGCTACACGTTCACGACGCCGCGTCCGAGTTCGACGACACGACCGCCGACGCTGATCGCGCCGTGCTCGCTGACCGACAACCGCAGCAGGCAAGGCCGGCCGACAGCTTCGCCCTGTTCGACCTCGAACGCGGCGGGCAGCACATGACTCGCGGCAAGCAGCCAGCCGCCCAGGTTCGCACACGCCGAGCCGGTGCCCGGGTCTTCCGACATGCCGCTGCCCTGTTTCGCGAAGAAATAGCGGGAGACCACTTTCCCCGGACGATGCGGGTCGAACGCGAACACGTAGGCGGTCTTGCGACCGACGCTGCTGGCCGGCCAGCGCTCGAGCCAGGTGCTGTCGGGCCGGGCGCGACGCACGGCCGCGGGGTGCTTGACGGCGACCAGCAACTGGTCCGCGCCGGTATCGACCCAGAGCGGCGGTGCGAGCAGATCGTCCGTCGTCAGTCCCAGCATGGTCGCCGTGTCGGTATCGGGCAACGCGCACGGCGCGGTTTTCGGCATACCCGCGTGCGGCGCGGTGAACGTCCATACGTCGCCGGCGGCACGCACGTCGACCACGGCGGCCTTGAATTCGAGCGCGAGCGCGTCGCCGGCCTTCAGCAGGTCGCGCACGACGTGCGCGGTGCCGAGCGTCGGATGGCCCGCGAACGCCATTTCATGGCCGGGCGTGAAGATGCGCACGCGTGCGTGCGCGCGCGTCGACGGCAGCACGAAGGTGGTTTCCGACAGATTGAACTGCCCGGCCAGCGCCTGCATGGTCGCGTCGTCCATGCCGTGCGCATCTTCGAATACGCATAGCGGGTTGCCGCCGAACATGGATTCGGCGAATACATTGAGCAGGCGGAACGCGTACTGGGTCATCGGGATCTCGCGTGAGTAGGGCTTGCGTATCGAGCGGCGCGGGCATCCGCCGCGTGGCGCGATGCGTCGGCACGATCCTCCATTCTGCCGGACACGGTGCGTCGAAGACGCGGCCGTTCCGAATTTCATTTTTCGTGCATCATCGGGGTGCTCCGATTCGTCGACCGAGATGCGGCCCCGGCATGCGTATTTCCGCAATGATCGCAGCAATTTTTGCGCCGGCGCAGGCAGTCGGCTGCGAACCCGGATGCGTCCGGCTCGATGACAGCGACGCCGCGCCCGTGCCGCACATGTCGGGTTCAGTGTCGCTCGGCCCTTGCGGGAGCGGGCGTGCAGGAGGACCACATGGCAACCGACGGAAGCGACCCGACACCCGACAGCGAGGTTGCGCATGCCCGTGCGGGCAGTGCGTCGCCGCCGCCGGCGCTGGCCGCGCTCGCACGCGGCGTCGAAGGCCTGCTGATTCCCGCCGACACGCCGTGGCCCACGGCGCAGCTCTACCTCGCGGACAACGACGGACAGTGGAAATTCTCGGCCGTCCTGGTCGCGATCGTGACGCGGCCCGAGCCCACGATCCTGTTGACCAAGCGCGCGTCGGGGCTCAGCGAATACTCGTCGCACGTGAGTTTCCCCGGCGGACGCCCGGCGGCGTCCGATCCCAGCATCGGCGCGACCGCGCTGCGCGAGGCGTTCGAGGAAATCGGCCTGGCGCCCGACACGGTCCGGATGATCGGCAGCCTGCCGATCCACAAGACCCGAAAGCGCAATCACGCGATCTTTCCCGTGATCGGCTTCGTGCCGGAAACGGCCGTGTGGGAAGCCGCGCCGGCCGAAGTCGAGGCGATCTTCGAGTTTCCGTTCTCGACGCTGCTGAATCCCGACCTGCCGCGGCAATACAGCGACGGCGAACGCGCCGGCGGCTGGTATTGGGCGGACCAGCCGCAGGACATCTGGGGCGTGACCGCGGTCATCCTGAAATCGATGGCCGGGCTGGTGCGCGATGCGACGCGCGGCGGGCACGCCGATGCCGGCATCGCGTCGGCGTCATGACACGTTCGCTGTTTTCCGCTACAACAGCAAGGTGCCGCATCGACCGGCGCGGTGTGCCGCCGCGCCGCAGTCCGTCACCGGCCCCCGCCCGGGCGGCCGGCCGGCACGTGACGTTCACCTACCCCAAAGGAGCCTGAAGCCATGCCTTACATCACCACGAAGGACAGCGTCGAGATCTTCTACAAGGACTGGGGCCCGAAGGATGCGCAGCCGATCATGTTCCACCATGGCTGGCCGTTGTCTTCCGACGACTGGGATGCCCAGATGCTGTTCTTCGTTCAGAAGGGCTATCGCGTGGTCGCGCACGATCGTCGCGGCCACGGCCGGTCGGCGCAGGTTTCCGACGGCCACGACATGGATCACTACGCGGCCGACGCGTTCGCGGTGGCCGAAGCGCTCGACCTGCGCAACGCGGTCCATATCGGCCACTCGACCGGCGGCGGCGAAGTCGCGCGCTACGTGGCCCGCCACGGCGAGCCGGCAGGCCGCGTCGCGAAGGCGGTGCTGGTCAGCGCGGTGCCGCCGCTGATGCTGAAGACCGACGCGAACCCGGAAGGCCTGCCGCTCGAGGTCTTCGACGGCTTCCGCAAGGCGCTTGCCGACAATCGCGCGCAGTTCTTCCTCGACGTGCCGTCGGGTCCGTTCTACGGCTTCAACCGGCCGGGCGCGACGGTGCATCAGGGCGTGATCCGGAACTGGTGGCGCCAGGGGATGGAAGGCAGCGCGAAGGCGCACTACGAAGGCATCAAGGCGTTCTCGGAAACGGACCAGACCGAAGACCTGCGGTCGATCTCGGTGCCGACGCTCGTGCTGCACGGCGAAGACGACCAGATCGTGCCGATCGCCGATTCGGCGCTGAAGTCGGTCAAGCTGCTGAAGAACGGCACGCTGAAGACGTATCCGGGCTATTCGCACGGCATGCTGACGGTCAACGCCGATGTGCTGAACGCCGATCTGCTGGCCTTCGTCCAGTCGTAACGCTGGCGGCGCAGGCCCGCTTTCGCGGGCTGCGCCGCGCTGGCCGGTGATGCCGGCCAGCCGCATCCCGCTTCGCCGGCGGGTTTGACCGGCCACGCAGAACGATGCTGCCGGCACGACACCGCGAAGTCGCCACGACGCCGCGCAGCGTCCGGCTCGCTACCGTCGATTCTCCCCTCGATGCATCGCACGATTGCAGCCGCCGCCCGCCACCCGCCGCCCGCCGCCTGCCGCCCAACGCCCACCGCCCACCGCCCACCGCCCACCGCCCACCGCCCACCGCCCACCGCCCACCGCCCACCGCCCACCGCCCACCGCCCACCGCCCAACGCCCAACGCCCAACGCCCACCGCCCACCGCCCACCGCCCACCGCCCACCGCCCACCGCCCACCGCCCACCGCCCACCGCCCACCGCCCACCGCCCACCGCGGCCGACGCGGCAATCCGTGTCCGCGCATCACCGGCTCATGCGCGTGCCGACACCCGGCGAAATGCATGTCCACTCACTGTAGACGCAACCCCACCTTGATTCCGGATCGTATGAATTAAGATGCAGCCGGCACTTCGGGGTGTCCGGCGTTGGTCGACAGAGGCAGTACGCAAGCCGTCGTCCGTACCGGAAGCAAAGGCCGTCCGCGCGATCGAACCGGGCGAGGCTCGACGAAAGCGCGGCATTCCATATCCATTGAATGGCACTGCTTATCAATATGCGCTGCGGGTTTGACCTGCTGCGTATGCAAGCACATGCCGTCGATCCAGAACAAGAGGATTGTGATGAAACCCGTTACCTGGACGGCCATGGCCGTCGTTCTCGCGTTGACCGCATGCGGCGGCGACGACGTCTCGACCAAGAGCGGTGCGTCGCAGTCGACGCCGACCTCTCCCGGATCGCCTTCCGGCACGACATCGCCCGGCGGCGGCTCGAATGGCGGGCCGACGGGCGGCGGAACCACGCAGCCGCAGGCCGGCTGGTCGACGGCCGTCGCGGTGGACGGCAAGGGGCCGGAAGGTGACCCCAGCGTGACGATCGACGCGAGCGGCAATGCGCTCGCCACCTGGATGACCGTCGACCCGGCCAGTCCGTACGGCAACGAAATGTGGGGCGCGCGTCATGTCCCCGGTTCGGGCTGGCAAAGCGCGACGCGGCTCGACACGAGCGACGGTACGCATTCGATGAACGGGTTGACCGGCGTTCCGCCGCAGCTGGTCGGCAATGCGAGCGGCCAGGCGGTCGCGTTCTGGACCGAATGGATGCCGGGCCCCAACACGTACGCATTGTGGGCGCGCCCGTACAGCCCGGGCGCCGGCTGGGGCACGGCGTCCGAACTGGCAGCGGACATGAGCGCGTCGTCCTATACGGCCGGGATCGACAGCCAGGGCAACGCGCTCGTCGCCTGGACGCAGTCGATCAGCCTGCTCGATACGCGCATCGCCTGGACGCGCTATACGCAGGCGGGACAGTGGTCGCCCACGGCGCTGATCCAGATGCCGGTGCAAACCGGGCCGGGTGCGGTGACCGGCGATACGGACAACGTGAGGCCGATGATGTCGGTCCTGTCGTCCGGCCGCGCGGTGCTCGCGTGGCGGCAGACCAACCATACGCATTCGGCGCTGTGGACGGCCACGTATGACGCGACCAACGGCTGGACCGACGTCAACCAGGCAGTATCGAACACGAGCCTGTTTACGACGATCATCTCGCCCGCGGCCGGCATGGACGCGAAGGGCAACATCACGCTTGTGTGGGGGCAGCTCGACGTGACCGGCGGGCATCTCGAGACGACCACGATGGCGCAACGCTTCGTCGCCGGCGCCGGGTGGCAGCCGGCCGCGCCGGTGGCGCCGGCGATCACGGAGCCGACCGGCTTCATCGCGACGCCGATGCTGACCGTCAACGACAACGGCATCGCGGCCGTGATGTGGGCGGAGGGCGGCGCGGTGCTGCAGGCGAGCGTGTCCGATGCCAGCGGAAACTGGGGCCCGCTGCAGCGGCTGACGGAACACCTGAACGGGGCGGCCGCCCAGTACCCGCCGCTGGTGATCGACGCGGCGGGCCACGTGACGGTCGCATGGCAGGACACAGGCTTGCCGGGCGCGTCGGCCGTCATCGCGGCCAGCTACCGGAACGGGGCGTGGAGCGCGTCGACGGTGGCGGCACAGAGCGCGTCGTGGCCGGCGCTGGCCGTCAACGCGACGGGGTCGATGGCACTCCTCTGGCAATCGTACGTCGCGAGTATCGGCAGCCAGCTGCAGTCCAGTTTCTATACCCCGGGCTCGTGATCGCGTTGCGCGGGAAACTGAAGGAGAAGCCATGAAGAAGACCTTGCATTGCACCGTACGGGCCGCGCTGGGCGCCGCCGTCGCTAGCCTCGCGCTGGCCGGCTGCGGCACGACGCAGATGAACATGACCGACGTGCAGACATCGACCGCGAAGACGATCGGCCTTGCGTCGTCGGACGAAATCACGATCGCCAACGTGCAGTACGGAAAGAAGAACGGGCTCGGCGGCCAGCAGGTGAGTTACGACGCGACCACCGGCAAGGGGCGGCGCTTCACCTGCACCGTGTTCATGATTCCCGGCCTCACGCCGATCGACCGGCCGACGTACAACGACTGGGAATGCCACCCGCGTCGCTGACGCCCGCGCTGCCCGCCGCGCGCATGTCGATCGACGGCGCGGCGGGCACTGCGACGAACCCGCTGTCCACCGCCGCATTTTGGTCCGATAATCGACGAACCGATCCCTTCCTTTCCTGTCGGCTCGAATGAAACCTGCCATGGATCAAGCGGATGCCATCCCCGTCTTCAAGTTTCGCACCACCGACTATCCCGTGCGGGACCGATTCCACGTGTGGGTCAAGGACATGCTCTGCGACTACCGGCTGGACGACCTCGGCGGCTACGGCGCGTTCAACGCGGAAGCGACCGGCGCGGCGCTCGGCCCGCTGATCTTCTCGAGCCGGCGCTGGCGGTCGCGCGCGCCGACCTACTCGGTGCACCGGACGACGCGGCGGATCCGGCTCGACGGCCAGGATTCGATCCGCTTCACGCTGCTGCTGGGCGGGCAGCTCACGTGCCGCACCGGCGGGCCGGAGCTGGTCAAGCGCGCGGGCGACCTGTTCGTCTATGACGTCGCGCAGGTCAACGACTGCCGGGTCGAGGCCGGCGACGTGATCAGCCTCGTGGTGCCGCGCTATCTGCTGCCGGCCCATGCGGCGAACGCGCACGGGCAGACGCTGGCGAGCGGTATCGGGCGGCTGCTCGGCGACCAGATGCTGTCGCTGCACCGCAACCTGCCGAACCTGCGCACGCACGAATTGCCGAGCGTCGTGCAATCGTTGCTGCTGCTCCTGAGCGCGGCGGTCGCCCCGAGCGCACAGGCGTTCGACGATGCGCGCGGCCCGATCGACAACGCGCTGATCGAGCGCGTGCGGCGCTATATCGACGCGCACCTGCTGGAGCCCGACCTCGCACCCGAGCGGATCTGCCGGGACATCGGCGTGTCGCGGGCGCGGCTTTATCAGTTGTTCAAGGAAGAGGGCGGCGTGATGCGGCAGATCACGCGCAGGCGGCTGCGTCACGCGTACCACGTGCTCGGCGATCCGCAGCGCCGGCACCAGCGCATCGCGGAGATTGCATGGGCGCACGGCTTTCCGGACGAGAAGTACTTCCATCGGCTGTTCAAGGCCGAGTTCGGCCATACGCCGAAGGAAACGCTGGCATGCGCGGCGGCGCCGGTTCTGCTGCCGTTCGGCGCGGACGATGAAAGCCGCTGGGGAGATGGCGGGCGACTGAAGGGCTGGACACTGCCGTTCGGGGTACTCAACAACTGAATGGATGACGCGTGACGATTCAACGCGGAAGTCGCGCAATTCGTGCGATTCGTGCCATTCGCGCTCGCACGTCACGCCTCGTTCGCAGCGCTGTCGCCCATGTCGCCTTCGATCGCGGCCATCAGATCGTCGACGCCCACCATCAGCGCCCGGACCTGCCGCAGTGATTCGTACTGGTGCAGCACCGTGCGCCATGACGGCAGTTCCAGCAGCGCTTGCCAGACGGCGCCGAGGCCGTGCGGATCGGCATCCGTGCACTGCGCCAGCGCGCTCGCGTATTCGAGGCTCGCCGGCGCCGACAGCAACTGCATCCGGCTTGCGGCACCCAGCAGGCGCGGCGCCGGGTCTGCCGACGCATCGCAGCAGTACAGCACTTCGCGCTGCAATGCCGCGTCGTCGATCGTCAGCGCGTGCAGCGACGCGCCGTGCAGGCGTACCGTGCCTTCGCGCGTGTCGAACGCATAGACGGTGTCCGGATCGGCTTGCGCGAGCAGGCTCAGGCCGCGCAGCAGGCGCGGCAGATCGGTCGTCGCGGCATCCGCGGACGCTTTCGCTTCGACGAGAAACACGACGTGCCACGCGGCCGACGGATCGTCGCCGCGCGCCCGCCCGAGCAGCACCGCATCCCACTCGGTTTTCGCGCGGTCGTGCTTGGCCGGTATCGAGGCCGGCACGCGCATCGACGTGACCACGCGATACGTGCGCTGCGCATCGCTCGCATCGAGCTGCGCGGCCAGGGCGTCGAGCGCCTGCGCGGCCAGCGCTTCGACGGCCGCGCCCCGCTGTTGCGACGTGGCACCTTGCGCGACGGCGAGCGCGCTGCCTTCGAGCGGACCCTGGCGGCTCCACAGCGTGCGGTACTGCCGGACGTCCGGATCCGGCGACAGCGCATCGAGACGCCGCAGCCGGGCGAGCGCGGCGCTGTCCTTCAGTCTGGCGACGTCCTGTTCGAACGCGGTGTCGGTCGCCATCTCCGGCTGCGCGAGCAGCTGCCGCAGCGCGGCGTCGAGATCGTCCCACGACGCGCCGGCCGCAGCCGCATGCAGCCGCGCGAGCGGTTCGCGTTGCCATGCCTGCGCATGCCGCTCGAGCCGGGCCGGATGCGCGATCGTGTTGACGGCCGAGCGCAGCGCGCGCCGGTCCTGCTCGGCATGCGCGGCGAGCGATGCGTATTCGCGCACGGCCGCCGCGCGATGCCGAAGCACCGCGGCCTGGAAGGCGGGGTCGCCGGATTGCGGGTCCATCGCGTCGCCGATCATCCGCGCGAGCGCATCGATGAAGCGGCGTTGCAATGCGGGGTCGGGCGTGCGGCCGTCGGCCTGCATCCGGCGCGCTTCCTCGATCGCGACGGCGATGACGACGGCCGGGTTCGCGGCGTCGGTCAGCGACGGCGCGCGCACGAGCGGCGGCAACCGGTAGCGGCGATCGACGGTGCGCAGGACTTCGTCCAGCAGGGCGGGCAACGGTGTCGGCGGCATGGCGAATGTCGGAAAGGCACGCGGTTCAAGCGTGACGGGCGTTGTGCAACGGTATCACGCAGCGTCGGCAGGCGGGGCGGGCGCCGCGTTCGTCGCGAGCCGCACGCGCCGCTGAACGTCAGGCCAACAGGCGCGTCAGCCCATCAGGCCGTCAGCGTCACCGACAGGCTGCCGAGTTCGCCGAAGCGCACCGTCAGCGCATCGCCGAGCGGCACGTCGATCGCGCCCGCATACGAACCGGTCGTCACGATCTGGCCGGCCCGCGCGCCGTCGCCGCGCGATGCGAGGAAATTGACCAGCCATACCAGCGGCTTGAGCGGATCGCCGTCCGGATGACGGCCGTCGATCGTGCGATTCAGCGCACCCTCGAACGACAGCGCGAGCGTCGCGAGCGGCGCGTTCAATCCGTCGGGCACGACGGGACCCACGCACAATCCCTGGTTGAACTGCCCGTCGGCGAGCAGTTCGAACTTCGATGCGCGCGCGGGCTCCGCATAGCGGCAACCCAGCACCTCGAGCACGATGCGCACTTCGCGGATCGCGCCGCGCACGTCGTGCTCGTCGTACGGCTGCGCGCGGGCGGGCAGGTCGCGATCGAGCACGAACGCGATTTCCGGCTCGATCCGCACGATCGGGCCGCCGACGACGCGGTACGGCGCATCGGCTGCGCGGATCGTCGACGCGAATATCGGCGCGACGATCACGCGGTCGGGCGGCGGCAGTGCACATTTCCATCCGCCGATGGATTCGCCGAGCAGGTCGGCGACGCGATGCTGGATCGCGAGCGCGGTGTCGACGTTCTCGGGGCGCAAGGCGTCGGGCAGCAGCGGGCCGGGCACGCCGGCATGGCGGGCGGCGACGAGATGCTGGGCGGCGCCGTCCACGCGTTCGGTAGTCGTTGTCATGTCGGTTGAGCGAGTTGAAAGTGAGCCGGCAAAAAGGGGCCGGACGAAGGTCGTAACGTCGATGATAGCGCCTTCGGCGGCATGGCCGCTCGGCAGCACGGTTCGGCCGCCGGGACGGCGCCCCGGCTTTCCCGCGTGGCGCTTTGCCGCACGACCCGCTTTCGGGGAATCTTGATCGCCATCAACCTTCGAACCGGCCGTCCGCCGATGATGGGTACATGGCCGCGCGCGACCGCGCCCGGCAACTCACCCCAGCGAGGTTCGCATGTACAAGAAGATCATGGTGGCCGTCGACGGCAGCGCTTCGTCGAAACAGGCGCTTGCCGAGGCAGTGAAGGTGGCACTGGCGGGCGACACGCACGTCAGCGTCGTCTATGTGGTCGACACGTCGGTGCTGTTCACGTACGCGGGCCGTTTCGACCCGCACGCGCTCATCGAGGAAATCCGCGACGACGGGCGCAAGGTGCTGCATGAAGCCGAACAGATCATCGCACTGGCCGGCGCGAAGGGCGAGGCCGAACTCGTCGAAACCGAGAGCATCGGCGAGGACGTAGCGGAACGCCTGCAGCGTTACGTGAAGGAGCACGGGATCGACCTCGCGGTAGTCGGCACGCACGGGCGGCGCGGCATCCGGCGCGTGCTGCTCGGGAGCGTCGCCGAGCGCTTCGTGCGCGGCTCGAAGTGCCCGGTGCTGCTGATTCGCGGCGACGATGCCGGCGAGCCGGCGTCCGCCGCGGCAGCCTGACGCGAGCGCGCGATGATACGTCGCCAGTACCGGATCGTCGTCGCGGCGATCGCCGTGTTCGTGTCGCTCGCGGGGATGATGGCCGTCGTGACCGGGCTGCTGTTCGACGCAACGACCGCGCTGCGCGGCGGCGCGATCGCGTTGATCGTCGGCGTGGCCTGCTTTGTCGTGATGCTCAACCCGGGGCCGAAGGGCGAGGGGTGACGCGCGGCCCGCGTCGGTTCTGCCCGTGCGGCGCACGCGTATGACAGGTTGACCGTTCCCGCGCGAAGCCGCAAACCCCTGCATCGCACACGTGTCTTGCAGCGCTCGAGACGTTTTCGAGCGTCGGCAGTTCTGTCAAACTGGCGCCCATGACACCGCGCCTCGCCTCACCGCCTTCCTCCGAATCCGCGCCTGCGCCCGCGGGCTTTCCCGACGCCGACGAACTGGCCGCGCTGCGTGCGTGGTATGCGGGCATGACCGTGCGCCAGGCCGTCGAGCGCTATCTGCCCGATCGTCTCGGCGAAGGGCGCTCGGCGCGCGGTGTGATCGGCGGAATTCGTCGCGGCCTCGTGCGCGTCGCGCGGCAGGCCGGGCGACCCGACCTCGCGGAGCAGCTCGGTCATGCCGACAGCGCGCGCATCCAGATGGCGAAGGCCGCGACCGATGCGATCGGCGTGCTGCGCCATGCGCGCGCGCCGGTGCCGCAGATCAGCGACGACGTCGGCTTGTGGCTGCCGGCGCGCGCCGTCGTCGCGCTGCGTGCGCACGGGATCGCGACGCTGGCCGACCTGACCGTGCGGATTCCGCGGCGGCGTCAGTGGTGGCGCGCGATCGCGGGGCTCGGCATGGCGAGCGCGCGGCATATCGAGGCGTTCTTTTCCGCGCATCCCGACCTGACCGAGCGGGCGCGCGCGCTGATCGCGGCGACGCCGCGCAGCGGCATCGTGCCGTGGGAGCAGCTGAAGCTGCCGCACGAAGTCGACGGATCGAACGGTACGTTCCGTGCGCCGCGCGCAACCAGCACGCTCGACGCGGACAACGATTACGCGGCCGTGCACGCGTGGCTGTCGCTGCACGAATCGGCCGCGACGCGCCGCGCGTACCGGAAGGAAGCCGAGCGGCTGATCCTGTGGGCGATCGTCGAGCGCGGGCGCGCGCTGTCGTCGCTGACCACCGAGGATGCGGTCGCGTATCGCGCATTCCTGCGCAACCCGGCGCCGCACGAGCGCTGGGTCGGGCCGGTGCGGCCGCGCGGCGCGCCGGACTGGCGGCCGTTTTCGGGCGGGCTGTCCGCGCGCTCGGCCGCGTACACGCTGTCGGTGCTCGGCGCGCTGTTCCGCTGGCTGATCGAGCAGCGCTACCTGCTCGCGAATCCGTTCGCGGGCGTCAAGGTGCGCGACACGCGCGGCGCGAATGCGCTCGACACGTCGCATGCGTTCACCGAAGGCGAATGGCTGCTCGTGCGCACGATCGCGGACGGGCTCGAGTTTCGCAAGGACAAACCGTCCGGCGCGCCGCAGTCCGGCTGGACGCCGGCCGCCGCGCAACGGCTGCGCTTCATCCTCGATTTCGGCTATGCGACCGGGCTGCGTGCGAGCGAGCTGGTCGGCGCGACGCTCGGCGACATCGAAACGGACCCGCACGGCGATGCATGGCTGAAGGTGATCGGCAAAGGCAGCAAGGCCGCGCGTGTCGCGCTGCCGCCGCTCGCGCGCACGGCGCTCGATCGGCATCTGGTCGCGCGGCGGCTGCCGGTGACGCCGGTGCGCTGGCGGCCGGATACGCCGCTGATTGCGAGCCTCGCGGAAGACGGCGCGGCCGGGATCACGAGCGTGCGGCTGTGGAAGGTGATGCAGCGGTTTTTCGCGCAGACGGCCGCGCTCGTCGATGACGACAATCCTGCGCTCGCGCAGAAGCTGCGGCAGGCCAGCCCGCACTGGATGCGCCATACGCACGCGACGCATGCGCTCGCGCGCGGCGCGGAGCTGACGACGGTGCGCGACAACCTGCGCCATGCGTCGATCTCGACGACGTCGATTTATCTGCATGGAGACGATGTGAAGCGGGCGCGGCAGATGTCGAGTGCGTTTTCGGCTGACAAATGAGCAAGCGGGGAGCAAGCGAGCCGGCGCACGGACGCTTGCATGCGAAACGAACGGAACGACAGGGCAGCGATGGCGGTCAGACGGTTTATTCGGTAACGCAACGGGCACGCAATCCGTGCGCGCCCTCGGCAGGAGCACAAGAATGGAGACATCCACCCCCCCGCAAGCCCCGCGCTACGCCCGCCGCGCCTGGCACGCGCTCGTCGCGGTGCTATGCGTCGGCTGGAGCGCGCTGTCGTTCGGCGCGGACGGTGCCGACGGCGCGGCGGCACTGCTCGACCGTTACCACAGCCTCGGCGAGCAACTGAAGAACAACCCGTTCCACCGCCCGCTGTACCTCGAATCGTCCGAGGCATCGTCATCGCTGAAGGGCGATATCTACGCGGTCGTCGACTATCCGTTTTCCGTCGTGAACGGCAGGCTCAACGATCCCGCACAAGGCCCCGCGAACTGGTGCGCGGTACTGATCCTGCACCTGAACACGAAGTACTGTCACGCGTCGACGGGCGGCAACGCCCCGGTGCTCGACGTGAACCTCGGCCGCAAGATCGAGCAGAAGCTGTCGGACACCTACCGCGTGCAGTTCCGCTACCGCGTGGCCGCCGCGACGCCCGACTACTTCCAGGTCGACCTGACCGCCGACAGCGGCCCGATGGGCACGAAGGATTACCGGATCGCGCTGGAGGCCGTGCCGGTCGGCGCGTCGCGCACGTTCCTGCACCTCACGTATTCGTACGGCTTCGGCACGGTCGGCCGCATGGCGATGAAGACCTACCTCGCGACGGTCGGCAGCGACAAGGTCGGGTTCACGGCCGCGAGCGGCGCGTCGGCTGCGCAGCCGCAATACATCGGAGGCGTGCGCGGATTGCTGGAGCGCAACACGATGCGCTACTACCTCGCGATCGACACGTATCTCGCGACGCTCGACAAGCCGCTCGACCAGCGCCTTGCGCGCTGGTTCGACGCGACCGAGCAGTATCCGCAGCAACTGCACGAAGTCGAGCGCGGCGCGTATCTGCAGATGAAGGCGCAGGAGGTGCAGCGGCAGCAGACGGCGCGGTAGGCGGCGCGCATGCGTGGAGCGCGGTGGAAGGATGCTTGGATGTGAGTTGTGGACTCAATCCGACACCGTTTTTCAAGAGTCTGCCGGAGCGATTATTCTCAACCACTATCCGGAAATCGCCCGGCTCGCGCACCACCTGTTCTTTTCAGTGCCGGAGGACCTTCTCCAGCATGACTTACCTCAGTGTGCGCATGGCTGCTTCCGTGCCAGACGTATGGTCCATGTCGGAAACAACCTTGAGCGGTACCTCGCCAACACCCATCGCGCGTTCGATCAGCAAGTCGTCGCCGTGCTGTGCCAGCAACGCCTGCAATCGACCGAACTCGCCACACCAGAGCGTTTCGACATCCTTGTCGCGGGCAACGTCACGATTCGCGACGAGGGATACGGCCCGAACCTGCAGGCGACCGGATTGCGCCTGACCGCCGACTTCGACACCATAATCCGGCACGGAAGGTTTCTTTACAACAACCCGGCCGTCCTTCGCCCATGCGGTCGTCATGCCCTCATGCACTTCATAGCCGAGTCGCGCCAAGCCGCTCAGAATTGCGTTGCGCCGAGCCTCCGCTGCTTGTTGCTGCCGCACCCGAACGATCAGGTCCTGCCCGGTTCGGGTCAGCTCGGCCACGACGTCAGGCGACGTGGCGATATCGCACTGTCGAGCGCGTTCGATAAAAATTGCCGCGTCTGCCGTATTGCAAGCCCGAATCTCCGCCGTCACTTCCTCCAGTACCGAGATAGCCGTGCGACGTGCGCGGGCCGCCTCGATTGCACTCGACAGGTCGAGGATCAGGCTGTCGAGCAACAGGCTTCTTCGCGCGTCGCTCTCCTCGTCTTCGAGGGCATCCAGTCGCGACAAGAATCCCTTGACCTCTTGCGGTTCCAGGAATACCCGTGCTTCGCCGATCCGTCGATCGAGACGCTCGATCGACGGATCACGAGACGCAGTCAGTTGCGTTGCTTTCCAGGTCTGGAAGTCCGCCGATGCTTCCGCTGGCAGCAGCCGATTCGCTAGCGCCCGTTGCGCATCGTTGAGTGTTCGTTCTACAGCAGGCGTTAGAAGGGCGAACCCTTGCGCTAGCAATGCATCGGCATTTTCGGGCATGTTGCCCGAGCGCAAGCGATCAAGCTGGCCATGGAGTTCAGCCGGAATTTCGATGCCTTTCGCTTTCAGTGCGCCGAGCAATGTCGTTGCGCTGTGCCGTCCTTGCCGTCGCCTTTTCGCTGCCTGCTCGGCCTGGTCTATCGCTTCCTGTTGGCGCCGGGCGAGATCCGTCTTCAGGAAAGCGATCTCGTCGGGCACTTGCTTCTGCAAATCCATAAACGCGTCGGCGGCGATCAATGCTCCCAGCGCGTTACGGCGTGCCTGGGTCGCCGCGACCTCTTCGTCTGACAGCTTGCCGGTACCTCGACCTTCGGCAATCCATGTGGCGATTGTCTGGTCAAGGCGCTGCAGATGTCCCTCGCAGATCGCGACGATTTCCTCGCGCGTCACGATCCGGACCACTTTCGGGCCGCTCATGCCATTACCTCCTGGCTCAGGGCTAGCTCTACGGCTGTTTTCAGGCGTGCCTTCTCTGACTCCGGTTCGTGGTACCAGGCCTGCGATGAGACGCGATGCAGTGTCGGAATGGCTCGTCCCAGCACGGACGGCCGCCAGATTTCCCGGGCACGCGCATGTTCGAGCAAGGGATGACGCGGCGCATCGCACTCGATGCCGATCGCATAAAGACCGGTTTCCGGATTTGCGATCGCAAAATCAAGCCCGAAAGCATCGCCTTCCTGGGCTGGCACCGGTGATAGACCGAGGCCCTGCAGATATGCAAGCACATCTGCCGCGAATCCGTCGGCGACACCGGTCTGCCGCAGCTTCGCGTGCGCTCGTTCGCTACTCATGCGGCCAAGCAATGCACGCCCGGTGGACAGCTCACCGTTCGACATTGCGCGTGCGTATTCCATATAACCCTGAAGATAATCGCGTGGAATCGCCGGCTTGCGCTGCGTCGTGAGCATATCGGAGATCTCGCGGATAGGCATCGACGTAATGAGCACAACTTTATGGCGGGCACGCGTCACTGCCACATTGAGCCGCCGCTCGCCACCGCTCTGGCCAAGCACGCCAAACATGCGCCGGAAGGTTCCCTGGCCGTTTCTCCCGAAGGTCGTGGAAAAGACGATGATGTCGCGTTCATCCCCTTGGACATTCTCGACGTTCTTCACGAATACGGCCATGTCCTCGCCACGATCGGTTCGGTCGAGTTCCTCGCGATAGGCATCGCGGAATGCTTCGTCCACTTCCGCCCGCTGCTCCAGGCGCTCGAGGATGAGGTCTGCTTGCTTGCGGTTGAACGTGACCACGCCGACGGAGGGGCGCTGATCGTAGGGCTGTTGCCACAGTTGCGCTAGATAGGCGACCACGCGATCTGCTTCGTCGCTGTTGGTCTGCTGCTCGTAAAGACCATTCACCTGAACGAGTTCTAGCGGCTTGATCTCGCGGACCGTGGCATCCGGATGGCGGACCGGCACGCTGAGGTTGTTCTCATAGAACGCGGCGTTTGAATAGCCGATCAACTCTCGATACGACGAACGATAGTGAATCTGCAGCGTCGACACGGGTAGTGCGCTACGTGCCAGCTGCAGCAGGTCGGGGCAGTCCTTGATTTCGCGTCGGTTCCAGGTTTCCTCGAAGCGCTCACGTTCGTCTTCCGTCGCCGCCTCGTCGGGTTGTTCGCCGTCGAAGATTTCCGTTTCGTCGCTATCCGTTCGGCTCGAAAAGAACGCCGTTGGCGGCATTTGCTTTTCGTCGCCGCTGACGATCGACAAGTTGCCGCGGAACAGGGTCGGAATTGCGTATTCCACCGGCATCTGCGATGCCTCGTCGTAGACGACGGAATCGAACAGCCCTGATTTCAGCGGCAGCACGCGGCTGGCGACATCGGGGTTCATCAGCCAGACCGGCCGCAGCGCCATCAGGCCTAGCCCCGTCCCGAGTTCGATGAATTCGCGCAGACGCCGGGAGCGCCGACCGGTCAAACGCGTCACGTCTTCCCAATCACGCGCTGAACCCAGTCTGCCGAGGTCGATACCGTTGCGAAGCGTCTCGCGGTTCAGACGACGCATTTCCGCGTCGGCAGCCGCGAGCGCGTCGATCTTTGCGGTCGTTTCGCTTTGGTCGAGCAGCAACTCGGGATTGTCCTGCTCCATGCGCCGCTTCCATCCTAGGCGTGCCTCGCGGTTGATCATGCGTCGCACTGCGTCGTCGAGATGTTCAGGAGGCAGGCACGTCAGAGCATCTTCCCGGTCGCGCATGATGGCAAACACGTCGAGTCCGTCGCTTGAGACGTGCCGTGCTCGGGTCCGGAATTGCTGATATGCGGCCAATGTCGGCAACGCATCGCTGATTCGGTTCAACGGCGCCTGATAGCTGATGTTCTCGGAAATCGCCTGCCGACAGGCGGCGACGAGTTCTGTCGAGAGCCACTCATCGAGCGGTCGCAATGCACGAAGACTATGCTGGCGTGCATTGTGCCGCACAAACGCGGTTTCAAAACCGTCGAGCAACTGTTCGACGGGCGCTCGATCTCCGGTCATCACGGCCGAGTCGAACTCGTCGCCGCGTGGCGCGATAGCAAGATGCTGCGCGAGTTCGCGGATTTCCTCGAACTGGCGCAAGCGCGTCAGGCAGGCATCGGCGAGTGCTGGCCCGCAGGTAGGCTCAACTGTCTCGAGATGCAATGCACGGCTGATCGTGTTCAAAGCGTCGCGCAGCGGCCTCCGGGCCTTTTCGAGCCGGGTAGCAGTCAATAGCTTGCGAAGCGTCTCGTCTGTCGCGGGAGCACCGCAGCCAGTGACGAACTTCATCAAGCGACCACGCCGCAGATACGTGACCGGGTTCAGGCGACGCAATAGAGACGGGGCGCGAGTTGCCAACGTCGCCTGAGTCTCGAGCTTGCGGAGCTCTGGATCCGGCAAGCGCGCAACGGTATCAGACAGTACGGCATCGAAGCCGCTGGCCTCGACGGTCAACAGATCGCGATGCAGGGCGCCGAGCGCCGTGTAGTACCGATGGCCTTCAGCATCGGCATGATCGGCCGGTCGAAACAACGGCAGCCATTGTGCAAGCCGCTTGCGTTGCGTGTCGTCCAGCGCGACAAGGCGGGCGGCATTGGCATCGAGCCAAGCCCGATACGGGGCAGGGTCGTCGACATCGAATCGCGCGGGATGCGCGGCGAGCGTCTCGATTCGCAGTCGCTCCGCCTCGCAGAAATCCGCGAAAATCGCATTGAACGTTTCGAGCGTGGCAGCATCTGTCGCGAAGGACTTCAATTGCACCAGCGCACTGCCCTCGAACTTCGATGGTAACCAGTAGCGGGCGAGCGGTGCGCATTGTTCTTCCAGCGTTGTCAGCGCCGAAATATCCAGCGTGGCAAGCCGTGTACGCAATCGCGGCATGTTGACAGGCGGTGTGCCGGCTTCGAGCTGGATCAGCTCGCCGAGCAGTGCCCGATAACTGAGACCGGTTGACTCATCGGCGCGATGCAGTGCTGCATGCTGGCGATCGAGTTCGCCCTCGAGGGTCTCGATTCTCGCAGCCATGCGTTCACGCTGGCGTGCCAATCCGTGGTCGAACAAGGTGCTGCGATAGATCGCATCCAGTTGCTCGCGGACTGCTCGGATGGTTGGCTCGCGGTCCTTGTTGACGTCGTTGAGCATCACGATGCGATCGCCCAGGCCTTCCGCGACGAGACGCTTGCGAACGACTTCCAGTGCGGCATGCTTCTGGCAGACGATCAGCAGGCTTCGCCCTTGTCCGATCGCGTCGGCGACCATGTTGACGATTGTCTGACTCTTGCCGGTACCGGGCGGCCCTTCGACCAGCAGTCCGGGGCCCTGACGTGCCTGCAGGATTGCTGCTTCCTGCGATGGATCGCTTGCCACCGTCAGGAATCGGTCGAGTTCGATCGGGGCCGCCTCTGATGCCTGGTAGGCGGATTTGTCCTTGAGCCGCAGCATCGATTCGAGCGCCGTGCCGGAAGGCGACAATTGCTTGAGCTGGCGCAGATCCTCGCCGATGGCTTGGCCGGCGAAGTCGACGTGAAAGAGCACGCCGGCGCAGGCGATACGCGCCGCGCCGACGGGGACGTCGACGGTCGGCAACGGTAGCGCACCGAGTTTCCGACTTTCCACATCGGCCAGCAGACCGAACGCATCGACCACGTCGGCCGCTTTCAACGCGGAACGTCCGAGCACTTCGTCGGCTGCGACACGCCATGCCTTGACGGCCTCGCGTCCCAGCAGGCCCTCGAGTGCCGGATTCAGGCGAACCTCCTCACGCTCGCCGTCGAAGGCCATCGCGACCTGGCCTCGCGTGCCGAGTTCCATCAGCAGTTTGACCGGCCACAACAGGACGGGGGCGATACGAGGGCGTGTCGTGCTGCGATGATCCTTGTAAAGCAGGAATGGGAAGCCGAGATAGAGGCCGTCGATGCCGGTATCCCGCTTGTAGAGCGAGGTCTGCCGGTACAGCGTGTTCAATCGGCCTTCGAGTGTTCCGCTTGTACCAAACACGGCCGGGTCCACCGATACCGCCTGTACATTGCGCTGGAGCAGATGGTCGAGTAGCGCGGTGCTGGCGAATCGTTCGCCGTTCAGTTCGTGAAGATCGACCCGACCCGTGGTTTTGCCGATGGTCATCCGTACCAACGGACCACGCAAAACAGCTGTGGCGACTTTCTTCTCGAAGAAGTCGAGGATTTGCGACACGTATTGCTGCTTCTGCGGCTCAAGCCACTGCTCTGCGGGCACGGACAAGAGAACGACCACTTCGTGCAGTGGCAAGCGACGTTCTAATCGGAACTGCTCCGCCCATTCATCGACTGTCTGGTTTCCGGTCCGCGCAAATCCGGCGATTCGGTCATCGATCGCGTGGAACAGATCGACGCGTGGCAGTACAAGCGCGGTCCGGGCAGCCTGGCGGTCGAACACCAGAATCTGCTCTCGCTCTGCGATGGCCGCCGCTTGTTCGAGGATCTCGTCGACCGAACGAAACTGTGAAATTGCCGCGCTCAGCAGAACGATCAGGTCTTCCTCGCTGAGGACGCGGCGCTCCGACAGCGACAACAGACCGTGATGGTCCGAATCCGGCAACAGCAGGCGTCGCTCTTCCCATTGCGCGGCCAATTGAGCACGTGAGGTGGAAAGCAGCGCGATGCGCACCATGTCCTCGTCCAGTTCGATGCCAAGATGAGCGGCACGGTGTCGTACTTCATCGGCTCGAGAGCGTAGCCTGGACAGCCAGCTTTCCGTACCCAGCCGTTCCAGGAGCGTTGGTACCGGCCCGGTCACCAGGTCGTAACCCTCCAGCGGGTTTTGCAGCAACCAACCGGGCGTGACAATGTCGCCGCGCAGAATAAGCGGCATGTCAGGATTCAACAGCTTGAGCGCGATCATCAGACGGCAATCATCATCAACGCCGTCGAGTTGAGCAACCTGACGCAGGCCGGCCAGCGCTTTCGCACTGGCGCCGGCTTGTTCTGCCCATGTCAGCACAACGCCGCGATGCAGGTGGTCGCGTGCCGCTTCCCAATTCTCACGCTCCGCAGCGGCGAGCGCGAAGACCGCCGGCTTGCGATATTGCCTGGCGCCCAATGCGATGCTGGCACCTTCGTTGCCATCTGAATCAACCATCACTGCCGACGGCGCATCTACCGGTTGGCCGTCCAGCCAGGCTTTGACTTGGGACCATTGCCAGCGTTGATGTCGGTCACGCGCCAGCAGGCCTCGCAGTAAGAGGTGAAGCGACGGATCCAGATCGTCCGGTAGAGTGACGCCGTTGGCCAGCACGTGAATCAGAAACGCGCGCGGGTTGATGCCCTCGAAGCAGCGGCCATCGGTCAGTTGCTCGAGCAGGATCATGCCGAGGCTCCACCAGTCGGACGCTGCAGCAACACCACCTGCAATGGCTTCGGGCGCCATATAGCGCGTCGTTTCGAGCGGTGAGACGATATCGAGATCGAATTCGGACAGCCGTGCCGAACCGAAGCCGCTGATGACGAGGTCCAGAGGTTCGCGACTGCGCACGAGCAGCGTTCCGGGCCGCAGGTCCCGATGCCGAAGACCTACGTCCGAAAACGCTTGCAGGGCCTGGCCAAGTTCATCGACCACGTGGCGGATCGTCTCGATATCGCGTACTGCTATGCCGAGATCCGCCAGCGTCCCGCCACTCATCTCTTCAGAAACTTCGTAAGCACGTTGATCCCAGCGTCCGGTAGCGATGATGTCCGGCACGTGCTCGCGCGGTAGGCGGCGGACCACATCGTAGACCGCCGGATCCGGTTCCGCGCCCGGTCGATAAAGCGTCAGGACTGCCGTCCGGCCGGTCTCGTCCTGCTGGGCCACGTAGCGTTCGCGCACACCGTCCGTGCTGGAAATCTGACGCAATAATCGCCAGCCGTCGATCCGCGTTTCTTCGACGGGCGCCGGAGGTGAACTCTCTGTCGAGCGATCTGCGGAAACCTCAACGTCGATACCGAGAAGCTCCGCGTCAATTGGCACGGCCGGATCCGCGCCACATTCGAGGCACATGAGGTCGCCGTCGTTCATCGGATGGCCGTTCGTGCACGACAACAATGTCCGCACGGTGGATTCGGATGTCTCCGAAGCCACTTGCTGGCTGACAGTCTCGACCGTGATCACGTCCTGGGGGCGCCAGCCGGTCGCCCGGATCGGGACGCTTGACAAGTCCCAGTTGCACATGGCCTCGCCGACAGAGCCGGCACAGAACCACTCGTCGACTGATCGCTCGGTTCGGCAATTCGGGCAAAAACGCATCATGGCTGACATTTCCTGTCTTATCTATTTCTCGCCTTGTCGGCACTGGTCAGGACGTGATGGCCCTGATCGTTCAATAGGTCTCTCAATCGGTGAAAATCGTCACGGTCCGGTATCCCCGCGAACCAGACGCTACCATCCTCGTCGAACATGACATCCAGTGCCTTGCCGTCGTTCCGTGGCATATGTTCGTACTGTGCAAAACGCGTGTGGCCGAGTGCCGTAAGGCAATGCAGCCGCTGATTGTCGCTGCCGCGCAGCGGGCGCGTCTGCGGGGCGTCGATGTCGAACGGATCAGAGATCAGCGCATCGATGAGGCCGTCGGCACGGGCCAGCGTGTCGGCCAAGGATTCGATCGTGTGGCCGCTATAGACGAGTATGTCGCCTGCCGATAGCTGCCGTAGGCCATGCAGAAGTGTAATCAGCGCATCGGCTTGATCGAACGGTTCCCCACCCGAGATCGTGATGCCGGTGGATTCGGGCAACCAGATTCGGACCTGCGCCAATATGGCGTCTACAGTCGTTTCGCCTCCGGCGTTTACCCAGGTATCCATCGAAATACAGCCTGGGCATCGGATCGTGCAACCCTGAAACCAGATGCCGATCCGCTGCCCCGGCCCGAGCGTCGTCACGGGATAGTGCAGGCGCGAAACGCGGATTTCCATGGCCTAGCGCTTTTGCAACTGGAACGAACCCGAGCCGATACCCGAGATGACAAACCGATCGCCGGCGTTCGCATCCTGATCGAACAGGCCACGTGCCAGCGGGTTGAGCAGGTGCGCTTCGATCTGGTTTCGGATGCCGCGGCCGCCGTTGGATAGATCGCTGAGGCATTTCGCTTGCAGCGCTATCTTGGAACTGGCGTCCAGATCGACGGCGATGCCCTGGGAGGCGACGTCGTCGAGCACGGCGCGGACCATCTGCTCGAAAATTTCCGTCGCGATATCCTCGCGGATGAAGTCGAACACGATGATGTTTTCGCCGATGCGGTTCAGGATTTCGGGCCGGTTCAGGATCAGCTTGAAATGCTGCTGGATTTCCCCGAGTACTTTCTTCTGGATTTCCGCAAAGTCGTTTCCTGGTTGGACGTTCGCCACGCGTTGACCTGATTCGTCCTGGCGGTAAATGCCGAGGTTCGATGTGAAAACGATCAAGGCTTCGGAAAAGTACACGCGGTCGCCGCGCCCCGACGTCAGCACACCGTCATCCAGGATTTGCAGAAACTTGTCGAGAATGCGCGGATGCGCCTTTTCGATTTCGTCGAAGAGCACCACGCTGAACGGGCGTTCTCGAATCGCATTCGTCAATTCTCCGCCTACGTCGTAGCCAACGTAGCCGGGCGGAGCGCCGATGAGCCGCTGGTCGGCGTGTTCCGCGCTGAATTCAGACATGTCGAAGCGGATGTAGGCACTTTCGTCACCGAACAATAGGCTCGTGATTGTCTTGGCGAGTTCCGTTTTCCCGACGCCGGTCGGGCCGGCGAGGAATGCGACACCGCGCGGCCGGTTTCCTTTCCGCTGAGAACCCACACCGGTCATGGCACGCTTGACGAGGTCAAGCATGTGCGTGACTGCGTGCGCTTGCCCTTTAACACGTCGGCGGATGAAGGCGTCGGCGTGACGGATCTTGTCGCGGTCGATTTGCTGCCACGGATCCTCGGTGACGCCCACTTTATAACGACGCACGGCGTCGGCAATTTTATCGAGGGGAACTTGCTCGACGCGGGCGAGCGTGGCGATTGCATTCATGTCGGCGAGCAGCAATCCCTCGGAACCGTCGACGAATGCGGATTCTGCCTCGGAAAGACTTTCCGGCGTAGCGGCCTGGGCACCGGGTACGCCACGCAGCAATGCGCCGGCCAACGCCCGACGCGCGGCGCTATCGGGTTTTGACACGGGAATATGCCGTATGCGCGGATTGTCGATCAGCAACCAGTCTGGCAGATCGCCTTCCTTATCGACGATCCAGATCACGGTATTGAAAAACGGACGTCGCAGTTCTCCCGCGGGGCGCGGTGCTGCCATATGCGCCAGCACCAGTGCGCGCGTGAACAGTGTGTGCTCGGCAGGGTTCAGCGTTTCGGTGCGAATCGCCAGTCGAGAAGCAAAATCAACGACGATAGCAATTGGCGGGCCGGGCAGCGTTACATGTCGTTCAAGGCATGCAGTGAGCACGTCGATGCCGCCTGGAACCTTGCCATCGACTGGTGTCAAACCAAGACGTCGTAGGGTTTCATCGGCAGGCTCTGTTGGTGGCACGCGACTGTCGGGTACCGTGAAGCCTGAAATCGGGTTCCAGACGACCAACTGCGCATAGCCCGTCTCCCGGAGATTATCGCCGAGCGTACTCACCAAAGGCTGCGCTGTAACAACTTCGGGGGCAACTTCACATGCCTGTAAATCGCGTACGTTTCCTGATAGCACGAACTGGCTTTTCAACGGAAGGAAACGAAGCAGATCCCGTAACCATCTTGGTTTGACGTAGGCAGGCATGTCGTGAAGGCTTGCAAAGAATGCGAAAGCAAAACGTTATCACAGCCGCCCAGCCGATATATGCCGAATGAATAGGGGTACCGGAAACGAATCGCCATATTTTTACCCCACGAGAAATGAATATCGATGGTCACGCTTATTTTTCTGTTCAGCGCCCAACAAGTTCGCGACGACATCGACGAACTGCAGCAGCAGTGCTTTGACGTAAGGCAGTCGCGGTACGCGCGCAGCGGCAATGGTGATGGCTCGCCTAGCGCGAGTTCGGTAGGTTTCAGGTTGCTTGCACGCTGGTTCGACGCGACCGAGCAGTATCCGCAGCAACTGCACGAAGTCGAGCGCGGCGCGTATCTGCAGATGAAGGCGCAGGAGGTGCAGCGGCAGCAGACGGCGCGATGACGCCGCCTGCCGCGCGCTGCTCGGCGTCGATCAGTTCGACGCGCCGCCGACCGTGCGAATGCTGTGCCACTGCCCCTGTTCGACGCGGAACAGCGTGTAGGGCGGCTTGATCAGGTCGCCGCGCTCGTCGAACGAGATCTTGCCGGTCACGCCCGTGACCGACACGCCCGGCAGGCTCGCGACGATCTTGCTGCGGTCGAGCGAATCGGCCTTGCGGATTGCCGCGATCATCGCGAGCGTCGCGTCGTACGCAAACGGCGCATACAGCTCGACGTCCTGGTTGAAGCGCGCCTTGTAGCGCTGCGCGAACGCGATCGCCGACGGCAGCTTGTCGAGCGCCGGCCCCGGCTCGAGATCCTGCGTGCCTTCGCCCGCGTTGCCGGCGATCTTCAGGAACGCATTGCTTTTCAGCGCGCCGGCGCCGAACAGCTGCGCGCGGATGCCGAGCGAGCGCATCTGCTTGACGAGCATCGCGCCCTGTTCGTCGAGGCCGCCGAAGAACAGCAGGTCGATGTTGTTGCTCTTCATCGTGGTCAGGATGCCGCGGAAATCGACCGCCTTGTCGTTCGTGTATTCGCGGCCGACGATGGTGCCGTGCGCGTCCTTCACGCCTTTCTCGAATGCGTCCGCGAGCCCCTGGCCGAATGCGGTGCGGTCGTCGATGATGCCGATCCGCTTCGCCTTCAGCTGCTCGACCGCGAAGCGTCCGGCGACCACGCCGCCGACGCCGTCGTGCCCCATCGTGCGGAACACGTTCTTGAAGCCCTGCATCGTCAGCTGCGGATTGGTCGAGCCGGGCGTGATCATCGCGACGTTCGCCTGCTTGTAGACGGCCGACGCGGGGATGCTGCAGCCCGAGTTGTAGTGGCCGACCACGCCGACCACGCCGTCGTCGACGAGCTTCTGCCCGACCTGGATCGCGATGCGCGGATCGGCCTGGTCGTCCTGCACGTCGAGCACGAAGCGCACGGGCTTGCCGCCGATGGTCGGATGTTTCGCGTTCTCCTCGTCGAGCGCGAGCTGCGCGCCGTATTGCAGGTCCTTGCCGACGCGCGCGACCGGGCCCGTCAGCGGGCCGGCGAAGCCGATCTTGACGGTTTCCGGGTCCGCGGCCTGCGCGGACGCGGTGACCGTGCCGATCGAGCAGACGGCCAGCCATGCCAGCCAGTTACGACGATTCATGATGCCTCCTTGCAGTGGTGGAAGTCGCGGCGCGCGTCAGAATCGCGCGGCCCGGTAGGGGGTGAGATCCAGCGGCGGCGCGCGTTGCGCGACGAGATCGGCGACGATCCGCCCGGTGATGCCGGCGAGCGTGACGCCGAGATGCTGGTGGCCGAACGCGTGGATCACGCGCTCGCTGCGCCGCGCGCGGCCGATCACGGGCACGCCGTCCGGCAGCGTGGGCCGAAAGCCGAGCCAGCTGCGCGTCGGCGCGCCGAGCGATGGCAGTGCTTCGCGCGCGGAGCGGGTGAGCAGCGCGACCAGCGAGCGGTTCATGCCGGCGTCGAAGCCGCCGAGTTCGACGGTGCCGGCCGCGCGCAATCCTTCGTCGAGCGGCGTCATGTAGAACCCGCGTTCGGCCCAGCCGACCGGCCGCGTGACGATCTGCTCGTGCGCGGCGAACTGCACGTGGTAGCCGCGCTCGGTGTCGAGCGGCACGGTGTCGCCGCACGCGGCGGCGAATGCGCGCGAGCGGGCGCCGGCGGCAATCACCACATGATCGAAGCGGCGCACGGTGCCGCCCGCATGCAGGCTCACGCCGTCGCCGACGGGCTCGATCCGTTCGACCTGCGCGCGTTCGAGCGTCGCGCCGCCGGTTGCCAGGTGCGCGAACAGTTCGCCGAGAAACCCGCAGGGATCGGAGAAATGCCAGCTGCCGTGGAACAGCACGCCGCGCGTGAAGATCGGCGCGAGCGCGGGCTCGAGCCGGCGGATCGCGTCCGCGTCGAGCGTGTCGAACGGCACGCCGAGCCGGCGCCGCAGCGCGAGCGACGGCTGCGCGGCGTCGAACGACGCCTGCCGCGCATACAGGTACAGGCATTCGCGCGGCCGCACGAATGCCGCGAGCCGCGACGGCGCGAGCAGCGGCGCATAGCCGTCGGCGGCGCGCGTCAGCAGCGCGGCCAGCGCGCTCGCGCTGCGCGCGTGATGCGCGGGTGTCGACGCGACGAGGAACCGTGCGAGCCACGGCGCGCCGCGCAGCAGGTAAGGCCAGCGAATGCGCAGCGGGCTGTCGGCGGCGAACAGGAAGTGCGGCATGTCGCGGAACACGGACGGGCCGTTGACGGGCACGCAGCCATACGGCGCGAACGTCGCGGCGTTGCCGAACGACGCGCCATGGCCGACGCCGGCCGGATCGAACAGCGTGACGCGGTGCCCGTCGCGCTGCAGCCAGGCCGCCGCGCCGAGTCCGATGAAGCCTGCTCCCACGATGGCGATGTTCGCCATGACACCTCTCCTTCGCCGCACCTGATTCACACAAAGATGGGATCAAGAATCACACAGTAAATTTTTGTGTGCAATCAAAAATCGATTGTGTGGTGCTAGCGTTTACCCGGTTCCAATCGCCTGATTCGGCAGACTTTTCGGCAGACGTTTGACCGGAAGGGGATGTCATATACAATCGCTGGACAGGTTTAAACGGCAGACAAACGCTTTTTGTGTGGGCACAGGCGACAGATGGCAGCAGACAAATTTTCCGGTGAGCACGACGGCGACGCGCCGGCGCAGGCGAAGCGGCCGACCTATGTCGAGGTATCGAGCTCGATCGAGGCGGAAATCCGCAACGGCATGTACCCGCCGGGCAGCCGCCTGCCGCCGCAGCGCCAGCTCGCGACCGAACTCGGCATCAACGTGTCGACCGTGTCGCGCGCGTACAAGGAGCTGCAGCTGCGCGGCCTCGTGATCGGCAGCAAGCGGCGCGGGTCGCTCGTCACCGGCGGCGCGATGCCGAGCATCGAGCCGGCCCGTGCGTCGCTCGCGGCGGGCAACGGGGTGATCGACCTGACGGTGAACCGGCCGGCGACCGGCGAGTTTCTGGCGAGCCTCGCGCAGACGTTCGGCACGCTGCCGGCCGATCCACGGTTCGCCTCGCTGCAGGAATACCAGCCGCCGCAGGGCCCCGACTGGGCGCGCGCCGCGGGCGCGCAGTGGCTGGCCGCGCCGGGCTTCACGCCGTCGCGCGACCAGGTGGTCGTCACGAGCGGCGCGCAGCACGGGCTTTATGCGGTGCTGAACAGCCTGATCGGCACCGACGGCGTGATCGTCGCCGACCGGCTCACGTATTACGGCCTGAAGGCGCTCGCGCCGGTGTTCCAGTTCGAGATCGTCAGCGCGCCGGCCGACGACGACGGCCTGCTGCCCGACGAGATCGAGCGGATCTGCCAGCGCATGCCCGTCAAGGCGATCTTCGTCGTGCCGAACCTGCAGAACCCGACCGTGACGACGATGAGCCTCGCGCGCCGCATGGCGCTCGTCGACGTCGCGCGCCGCCATCACGTGACGATCATCGAGGACGACGTGTACGGGCCGCTCGTGCGCGACCGGCTGCCGGCGATCGCGGGCTTGTGTCCCGAGCTCACGTTCCATATCGGCGCGACGTCGAAGATCCTCGCGCCCGGGCTGCGCCTCGGCTACCTGAGCTGCCCGCGCGACAGCGTCGCGCTGTGCGCGGAAGCGGTGCGCACCACCGCGTGGATGCCCGCGCCGACGTCGATGCTGATCGCGACGGTGTGGATCGAGAACGGCACCGCCGAGCGGATCATGAGCGCGCAACTGGCGGAGATCCGCGCGCGCGTCGATCTTGCGCGGGAACTGCTGCCGGCCGGTCACCTGAAGTCGGATCCCGCGTGCATGTTCGTGTGGCTGCGGCTGCCGCCGCCGTGGCGCGCCGACGACTTCGCCGCGAACGCGAAGGCGCGCGGCGTGATCGTGATGCCGTCGTCGACGTTCGCGGTCGATCGCGCGGAAATCGAGCACGGCGTGCGCATCAATCTCGCGTGTCCGGCGACCCGCGACGAGCTCGTGAACGGGCTGCGGATTCTGGCCGGCACGCTGAAGGACCGGCCGCGCGCGCTGTTCGGGTCGATCTGACGCGCGCCGCCCGGCCGGGCCAACCCGCGACGACTTCGACGATCCGCCGCGGCAGCGGCGCTGTGCCGTCACGCAGGCGCGATATCGCGTGCAGCGGTGGCGGCTAGCGGCTGGCGGTTCGCTGCCTGTATCGGGCCGGCCGATGGTGATCCTCACGCCGGGGCGTCGGCGAACGGCCCGAGTGCCTTGTCCTCACCGGCGCGCGGCCGCACCTCGTCCGGGCCCGATTCCTCGACCATCGAGACACGCGCTGACGCGCGTGCCAATCGCCGCGGCGTTCTGGCGTGATTTTCACGGCGGGACGATCGCAGGTCGGCGCGACCCATCCCTGCTGGGCCAGTACTGCATTGCCGGATGCCGCAGACGCAACTGCGAACTGCGCGATCACGCGGTACCGCCCTCGAATCCCCAGCCACCGTATCAATTTCCCGGCCTCTGCGCCAATTCATAAGACGTACAGTTCGCCCGAAATCGCCGATTCGCGCCGAACTGTACTCTTGTGTGCGTATCCGATGTGTGTACTCCGCGCCAACTGTTCTGCTTTTAAGATTCGACCATCAAGTGCACAGTGCCGCAGGCCCAGACGTCACGGGCCGCCCGGCGCATCTTCAAAAGCGAGCCACTGCGATGGAAAAGGCAAAACCGGAGGGAGCAATCAGGCATCACGACAGCCCGGTCGGCGGGCGGCACACGCGCGTATCGGACGCGCACGGGGCGGCGGCGCGCATGCGCAGGCCGGCGGGGAGCATGCGATGAAGCTCTACGAAAAACTCGCGGACGACATCGAACGCCTGATCCGCCAGGGCGTGTACCGGCACGGCGACCGGATTCCGTCGGTGCGGCAGGCGAGCCAGCAGCACCGGATCAGCATCACGACCGTGCTGCACGCATACCTGCTGCTCGAAAGCCGCGGGCTGCTGGAAAGCCGCCCGCAGTCGGGCTACTTCGTGAACCTGCGGCGCGACGACAACCATGCGCCGGTGCGCGAGCTGCGGCCGTCGAAGCCGATCGCGATCTCGTCGTCGGTCGACATGAGCCGGCTCGTGCTGTCGACGCTGCGCTCGATCGGTACCGACGACGCGGTGCCGCTCGGCTCGCCATATCCGGACCCGAGCCTGTTTCCGTTCGAGAAGCTGAACCGCTACGCGTATGCGGCCGGCCGCGACAAGTCGCTGTGGGGCGTGACCGACGGGCTGCCGCCGGGCCATCCGCGCCTGATCCGGCAGATCGCACGGCGCTACCTGGAAAACGGGATGTCGGTCGACCCGAACGAGATCATCGTGACGGTCGGCGCGACGGAGGCGATCAACCTGTGCCTGCAGGCGGTCGCGAAACCGGGCGACACGATCGCGGTGGAGTCGCCGACGTTCTACGCGATGCTGCACGCGATCGAGCGGATGGGGATGAAGGCGATCGAGGTCGCCACGCATCCGGAATACGGAATCGACATCGCGGCGCTGGCGGCGATCGCGAAGTCGCAACCGATCGCCGCATGCATGGTGATGCCGAACTTCCAGAACCCGCTCGGCTTCCAGATGCCCGACGAGCGCAAGCGCGAACTGGTGGAGTTCGCGACCCGCGTCGACATGCCGATCATCGAGAACGGTGTGTATAACGAACTGTATTTCGGCGAGTCGCATCCGAGCACGCTGAAGTCCTACGACCGCAGCGGGATCGTGCTGCACTGCGCGTCGTTCTCGAAGAGCCTGACGGCAGCCTACCGGATCGGCTGGGCGTTGCCGGGCCGCTATCGCGATCAGGTCGAGAAGCTGAAGTTCCTGAACACGCTGGCGACGCCGTCACTGCCGCAGCTGGCGATTGCCGAGTTCCTCGAGCGCGACGGTTACGAGCATCACCTGCGGCGCTTGCGCAAGGCGTATGCGCAGCAGGCGAACCTGATGCGCGCGATGGTGTCGCGGTTCTTCCCGGAAGGCACGCGCATCTCGAGCCCGGCGGGCGGCTACGTGCTGTGGGTCGAGTTGCCGGCGCAGGTCGATGCGATGCGCTTGTACCAGCTCGCGCTGGAGCAGGGCATCACGATCGGGCCCGGCTACATGTTCTCGATCACCGACAACTACCGCAATTTCATCCGGCTGAACTACAGCAGCCCGTGGTCGCCGGAGATCGAGCAGGCGGTGATCGCGGTCGGAAAGCTCGCGGCCTCGTGCATGCGGTGAAGCGCAGGCCGGTGCGCGTCGCATGCGCCGGCCTGCTCGATGCCGATATCCGGGCTGAACTGCGCGCCCGGGCGTCGGCGTGCGGCGATCAGCGGCTGCCGCGCGCGATGGCCAGCATCACGCCGAAGCTGACGAGCAACACACCAAACGTGCGATCGATCCAGTGACGCAGGGACAGCAGGCGATCGCGGACGGCGTCGGCGGAGAAACAGAGCGCCACGAGACTGAACCACCCCGCGTGCGCCAGCGCGATGAACAGGCCGTAGCCGATCTGCACCGGTAATGGCGTGTCGGGGCGGACCGCCTGCATGAACAGGCTGACGATGAACACGGTGGTTTTCGGATTCAGCGCATTCGTCAGAAAGCCGGTGCGCAGCGCCGCCAGATCCGACAGGGGCGCGGCCTGCGTCGCGGGGCGGCCGTCCACGGGTTTCGCCGCGAGCATCTTCGCACCGAGGTAGATCAGGTAGAGCGCGCCGACGAGCTTCACGGCATTGAAGAGCCACAGCGACTGGCGGATCAAGAGGCCGACGCCGAGCAGCGTGTAGCTCACGTGAACCGTCACGCCCAGCCCGATTCCCCACGCGGTGAGCAGGCCCGAGCGGCGCGACAGCATCAGGCTGTTGCGCGTGACCATCGCGAAATCCGGCCCCGGGCTGATGACGGCCAGCAGCGTGATGGTGACTACGACTATCCATTCCGTCATTGCATCGTCCTTTTGAAATTCATCGTGATGAGCGAATATTAGGGATCACGATTCGCGAGGAAAAGCGATGTTTTCTGACCAGGATGGTGAGCCTGACTCACATGAGGTTCGAGCCAATCTGCCGTCGTTGATGGCCCTGCGCTGCTTCGAAGCGGCGGCGCGCCACGAGCATTTCAGCCGTGCGGCCGATGAACTGCATCTGACGCACGGCGCCGTCAGTCGCGCGGTGCGTCTGCTCGAGGACGATCTGGGCACGGCGTTGTTCGAGCGGCGCAGTCGTCGTGTCTTCCTGACCGATGCGGGCCGAAAGCTGGCGCAGGCCGTTCATGACGGCCTGCATCTGATGAAACAGGCCGCGCATGAATTGCGGACCGAGTCGGCTCGCGCGCAGCGTTGGGTGCTGTCGTGCGAACCGACGCTGCTGATGCGCTGGCTGATTCCGCGCTGGCCGGATTTCCAGGCAGCTTACCCGGGTGTCGATATCCATCTCGCCGCGGCGGGCGGCCCGTTCTCGTTCGACAACGGCATCGACATGGCGATTCGCCGCAATGACTTTGCGTGGCCCGCCGGCTATCACGCGGCGCGACTGTTCGCGGAGCAGGTCGGTCCGGTGTGCCGACCCGACAAGGTCGATACGTGGTTTTCAGGCAGTCGGCATGACCGCGCGTTGAAGCGGGGCGCGCCGCGACTGCATACCCGGACGCGGCCGGACGCATGGAAGGAATGGGCGGCGGCCGCGCATCAGCCGGCGGGAAGCGGACGCGGGCAGGTATTCGACCATTTCTATTTCAGCCTTCAGGCGGCCGTCGCGGGGCTGGGTGTCGCGATCGGGCCGTGGCATCTCGTTCGCGACGACCTCGAAAGCGGCGTGCTGGTCGCGCCGATGGGGTTCGTCGAAGACGGCTCGCACTATTGCCTGCTGACGCCGGAGCCCGTGAAGGACGGAAGCGCGCAGTCGGATCTGCTCGGCTGGCTGAAGGCGATGGCCTGACGTGTGAGCCGGACCGTTTTATGGCGCCGGCGACATCCAAAAAAAATGGCGCCGCGGCCATTCAGCCCGCGGCGCCATTGCGTGTTGCCACGACGGGCATCACCCGCCGTAGCGCGACAGCATGCTTAGATCTGCACGGTGTCGGCGACTTCCTTGAAGTCTTCGATCTGGTCGAAGTTCATGTACTGGTAGATCTTGTCGCCGTTTGCCGTGAGCACGCCCATGTCGGCCATGTACTCTTCCTTGGTCGGGATCTTGCCGAGACGCGAGCAGATCGCCGCCAGTTCCGCCGAGCCGAGGTACACGTTCGTGTTCTTGCCCAGGCGGTTCGGGAAGTTGCGGGTCGACGTCGACATCACCGTCGCGCCTTCACGCACCTGTGCCTGGTTACCCATGCACAGCGAGCAGCCCGGCATTTCGGTGCGGGCGCCGGCCGTGCCGAACACGCCGTAGTGACCTTCTTCCGTCAGCTGCTTCTGGTCCATCTTGGTCGGCGGCGCGACCCACAGCTTGACCGGGATGTCGCGCTTGCCTTCCAGCAGCTTCGACGCGGCACGGAAGTGACCGATGTTGGTCATGCACGAGCCGATGAACACTTCGTCGATCGTGGCGCCGGCGACCTCCGACAGCGTCTTCACGTCGTCCGGGTCGTTCGGGCAGGCGACGATCGGCTCGTGGATGTCGGCCAGGTCGATTTCGATCACGGCCGCGTATTCGGCGTCGGCATCCGGCGACAGCAGTTGCGGGTCGGCCAGCCACTGCTCCATCGCCGCGATACGGCGCTGCAGGCTGCGCGGATCCTGATAGCCCTGCGCGATCATCCACTTCAGCAGCGTGACGTTGCTGTTCAGGTACTCGATGATCGGTTCCTTGTTCAGGTGCACCGTGCAACCGGCTGCCGAACGCTCGGCCGACGCATCCGACAGCTCGAACGCTTGCTCGACCTTCAGGTCGGGCAGGCCTTCGATTTCGAGGATGCGGCCCGAGAAGATGTTCTTCTTGCCTTGCTTGGCGACCGTGAGCATGCCCTGCTTGATCGCGACCAGCGGAATCGCGTTGACCAGGTCACGCAGCGTGACGCCCGGCTGCATCTTGCCCTTGAAGCGGACCAGCACCGATTCCGGCATGTCCAGCGGCATCGTGCCGGTGGCGGCCGCGAACGCGACCAGGCCCGAGCCTGCCGGGAAGCTGATGCCGATCGGGAAGCGCGTGTGCGAGTCGCCGCCGGTGCCGACGGTGTCGGGCAGCAGCATGCGGTTCAGCCACGAGTGGATCACGCCGTCGCCCGGACGCAGCGCGATGCCGCCACGGGTGCTGATGAAGTTCGGCAGCGTCTGGTGCGTCTTCACGTCGACCGGCTTCGGATAGGCGGCGGTGTGGCAGAACGACTGCATCACGAGATCGGCCGAGAAGCCGAGGCACGCCAGATCCTTCAGTTCGTCGCGGGTCATCGGGCCCGTGGTGTCCTGCGAGCCGACCGAGGTCATCTTCGGTTCGCAGTACGTGCCCGGGCGCACGCCCTGGCCTTCCGGCAGGCCGCATGCGCGGCCGACCATCTTCTGTGCGAGCGAGAAGCCCTTGCCGCTGTCGGCCGGCTGGTGCGGCAGGCGGAACAGCGTCGACGGCGCGAGGCCGAGCGCTTCACGTGCCTTCGCGGTCAGGCCGCGGCCGATGATCAGCGGAATGCGGCCGCCGGCGCGCACTTCGTCGAACAGCACGTCGGACTTGACCTGGAATTCGGCGATCACGTTGCCGTCCTTCAGTGCCTTGCCTTCGTACGGGCGCAGTTCGACCACGTCGCCCATTTCCATCTGCGACACGTCGAGCTCGATCGGCAGCGCGCCGGCATCTTCCATCGTGTTGTAGAAGATCGGGGCGATCTTGCCGCCGAGGCACACGCCGCCGAAGCGCTTGTTCGGGACGAACGGGATGTCTTCGCCGGTGAACCACAGCACCGAGTTGGTGGCCGACTTGCGCGAGGAGCCGGTGCCGACCACGTCGCCGACGTAGGCGACCAGGTGACCCTTTTCCTTCAGCGATTCGATGAACTTGACCGGGCCGCGCTTGCCGTCTTCTTCCGGCGTGATGCCGGGGCGCGCGTTCTTCAGCATCGCCAGCGCGTGCATCGGGATGTCCGGGCGGGTGGTGGCGTCCGGGGCCGGCGACAGGTCGTCGGTGTTGGTTTCGCCCGTGACCTTGAACACGGTGATGGTCAGGCTTTCCGGCACTTCCGGACGGCTCGTGAACCATTCGGCGTCGGCCCAGCTCTGCAGCACGGCCTTCGCGTGTGCGTTGCCCTGGTCGGCGAGTTCCTTCACGTCATGGAACTGGTCGAACATCAGCAGGGTTTTCTTCAGCGCGTCGGCAGCGACGGCCGCGACCGCTTCGTCGGACAGCAGCTCGATCAGCGGCTGGATGTTGTAGCCGCCGAGCATCGTGCCGAGCAGCTCGGTCGCGCGCTCGCGCGAGATCAGCGGGCAGGCCGTCTCACCCTTCGCGACGGCGGCCAGGAAGCCGGCCTTCACGCGAGCGGCTTCGTCGACGCCGGCGGGCACGCGGTGGGTGATCAGGTCGAGCAGCGTCTGCTCTTCGCCTGCGGGCGGGTGCGCCAGCAGTTCCACCAGTTCGGCGGTTTGCTGGGCCGTCAGCGGCAGGGGGGGAATACCGAGCGCGGCGCGGGCGGCCACGTGAGCACGAAAGTTTTCAAGCATGGGGGGACCTGCTGAGATTGCGTTTCAGGGGAAGGGCTTTCCAGGCACGCCGAGGCTGCTGTTCCGGACACTGCTTCACTGCTTGGACGGGATTCTAGTCGCAATATGGTGAGGCGTCAAATGTCTTATGTCTTATATAAGAGTTGAGGAGGGCGCCTGACCGCGCATCGGACACAGGGGGCATCCGGCAAGGGGATTTCGGGGAACGATGGTGGGGCGTGGCGGGCTCGTCAGGCTGTTGCGCGTGTCGGATGCGGCGCGGCCATTCACCGGACAAACAGGGGCGACGACCGCCGCAGACTCGGGCGGCCGACATGCCGTGAGACCGTTGTTTCAGTGGCCAACCCGATAGACGCGCCCGCTATGCACACCCTCCACGCTGCGTCGATAGGCCATTGCCACGCGTGTCGCCGGCACGCCCTCGTAGCCGGGAAAGAACGGACCAAACCGGTCCATGGATTCGATCAGCATGGACGGACTGACGGCATTGATCCGGATGCCCCGGCGGAAATCGCATGCGGCGGCACGCACGAACCCTTCGATCCCGGCATTCGACGCCGCGGCATGGGCGCCCTGCGCAATCGGATCGTCGACGGCGATCCCGGAGGTCAGCGTGATCGAGCCGCCGTCGCTCAGGTAATGCTGACCGATCAACGCGACGCGCACCTGACCGAGCAGTTTGTCCTGCAAGCCGCTATGGAAATCGGCTGCCGTCATTGTCTCGACCGGAGCCAGAATGACATTGCCTGCTGCAACGACGATGGCATCGACGGGGCCGATCTGCTCGAACAGCGCGCTCACGCTGTCATCGCGGGTGATGTCGACTTGATGGTCACCCCGGGTCCGACCGACGCGAATGACCTGGTGTTTGGCGTCACGCGCAAGCTCCTCCACCACGGAACGACCCACGTCCCCACCGGCACCGATTACGACGATCTTCATGGAACACTCCTTTTCGAATTCAGGTTGAAACGTCGCCATTCTTCCCCGAACCGAAGCTCCCATAAATGTGCTCTAATTTTCGACACTGCTAACCCACAGTTCGCAATATGGACAGACTGCGTGCCATGGAAACCTTCATTGCCGTCGTGGAGGGAGGCAACTTCACCGAAGCGGCGCAACGGCTGCACCTATCGGCGGTCATGGTCGGCAAATATGTGCGCGAACTGGAAGAGCGTCTCGGTGCGCGCTTGCTTGAGCGCACGACACGGCGCCAGAGTCTGACTGATGCCGGCCGCGTTTTCTATGAAGATGCAAAGCGTGCGCTCGAATACATGCGTATCGCCGAAACGTCGGTCGAGCGGCTACGCGCGTCACCGTCCGGCACGTTGCGCATCAGCGCGCCGCTCACCTTTGGCGCTTGTGTCGTTGCCCCGCTGGCCGCGACGTTCCGGCGGATGTATCCGCTTGTGCGCGTGGAACTGGAATTGAGCAATCGCAACGTCGACTTGATCGACGAGGGATTCGATCTGGCGATCCGCATTGGTGAATTGGGCGATGCCGACCTGGTCGCGAAGCCGTTGACCCTGTACCGCATGGTGATCTGCGCGTCGCCGGGCTATCTCGCTCAATACGGGTGTCCGGAGACGCCGCAGGATCTGAGCGCCCATCATTGCCTGTCTCATACGGTATGGAACAGCCGTGGCGGCTGGCAGCTCGATGAGGGGGACAGCCCGCGCTTCGCGACGGAATCGGTGTTCACGTGCAATGACGGCAACGGCTTGCGCATGGCTGCAATCGCGGGAGCGGGATTATTGCTGCAACCGGAGGTCCTGGTGGCCCACGATCTGGCAAGCGGAACGCTGATACAAGTGCTGCACGCCTACTCGCCTCAACCACACCCGGTCCACATCGTGTATCGACACGACCGGCGCCCGCTGCCGAAGCTCACCCGATTTGTTGAGCATTTGCTCGAGCATGTGCCGCAACGAGAGGCGTCCTCGCGCGCTTTTTCCGCTTGACGAGCATGCGGATCATCCGCCCGTCACCGGCGGGAAAAACGCCACCTCGCTATCCTCCCGCACGACGAACCCGCCGGTCACCATCTCGAGATTCACGGCCGCCCGCACGGGCCGGTCCATCCGCAGCGCTTCGCCGCTGCGCGCGTCGCGTGCGGCGAGCATGCCGCGCAGCGCGTCGACGGTGACCTCGTGCGCATCGATCTCGACGACTTCCTGATCGATATGCAGCTGTTCGCGAATGCTCGCAAAGTATTTGATCGTCAGTTTCATTGAAATGTCCCGGGCGAAATCGGCGAAATCGGCGAAATCGGCAAAATGGGCGGAATCGGCAACGCATTGACCGGCACGCTCAACCCCATCGCCGCATCGCCTGATCGTCATGCGCCTTCGGCTCGACCCAGCCGGCCACGCCGTCGTGCCGGATCTCCTTCTTCCAGAACGGCGCATGCGTCTTCAGGAAGTCCATGATGAATTCACACGCATCGAACGCCGACGCACGATGCGCGGCGGCCACCACGACGATCACGACCGGCTGGCCGAGCGGAATGCGCCCGACGCGATGCACGATCCTGACCGCTTCGAGCCGCCAGCGCGCGCTGGCTTCCTCGACGATGCTCCAGAGCGCCTGCTCGGTCATCGTCGGATAGTGCTCGACTTCGAGCGCGATCACGTCGTCGACGTCGCCTTCGTTGCGCACGACACCGAGGAAATTCACGACCGCGCCGACATTCGGATTACGAACGATCGGTGCGATCTCGGTGCCGGCATCGATCGCCGCGTACTGCACACGCACCTCGAAGCCGGCGGCAATCGCCGGCGGCGGCTCGGCGTGCGGGTCGGCGGGTTCGGCATGGGTGGCGTCACGCAACGGATCGTCGGGTGACGCGGCACGGGATTCGGTGAAACTCGTCATGACGGTTCTCCAGTAAGCGGTGCGCGCAGCCAAGCGCGGCAGCCGTCAGCCGCCGACGAGCGACATGCGCACGGTCGGATAGGTCTTGCCCGACGGCCGGGCCGCACGCGTGGCGCGCCGCTCGGAATAGCGGTCGTCGCGGCGCGTCCATCGCGCGCGCACGGTGTCGGCGAGGTGGTCGACCGATGCGCCGTCGTCGAGCCATGGCCGCAGGTCGGTGCCCTGCGTCGCGAACAGGCACGTATAGAGCTGGCCGTCGGCCGACACGCGGGCGCGCGAGCACGTGCCGCAGAACGGATGCGAGACGCTCGCGATGAAACCGACCTCGCCCGCGCCGTCGATGTGCCGGCAGCGGATTGCGGTGGCGTCGTGACCAGGTTCGCCGACGAGCAAGAGCGGATAGCTCGCGTCGATGCGTTCGCGCATCCGCGCGGCCGGCACGACCTTGTCGCCGGACCACGCGCTCGCGCCGCCGACGTCCATGTATTCGATGAAGCGCACGGCCACGCCGCTATGACGGAAGTGGCGCACGAGCGGCAGGATCTGGTCGTCGTTCGCGCCGCGCTCGATCACGGCGTTGACCTTCACGGGCGCGAGCCCGGCCGCCTGCGCAGCCTCGATGCCGGCCAGCACGCGCGCGACCGGCACGTCGGTGTCGGTCATCCGGCGGAACACGGCGTCGTCGATCGCGTCGAGGCTCACGGTCACGCGAGACAGGCCCGCATCGCGCAGCGCGCGCGCCTTCGCGGCGAGCAGCGAGCCGTTGGTCGTCAGCGCGATTTCGACGGGCTTGCCGTCGACGGTCGTCAGCGTCGCGAGCCGTTCGATCAGCGCTTCGAGGTTGCGGCGCAGCAGCGGCTCGCCGCCGGTGAGGCGGATCTTCTCGACGCCGAGCGAGACGAACGCGCGCGCGATCTTCTCCAGTTGCGCGAACGACAGCCGCTCGGACGACGGCATGAACGCATAGTCGGGCCCGAAGCTGTCGCGCGGCATGCAATAGCCGCAGCGGAAGTTGCACTGGTCGATGACGGACAGCCGCAGATCGCGCAGCGGCCGTGCGAGCGTGTCGAGCGGGCGGGAGAAGGCGCCGGGCGATGCGCCGCCGGATGCAGTGGCGGCCGGTGCGGAAGCGATGGCATTCACGATCGGTTTTTCGACCTGCATGAAGTGAGCGGAACGGCGTCGCCGATCGGCCGCCTATGTGCCGACGTGTCGGCGCACAGGTCGTGACGAGCCTCTTCGTGAGGATAGTCCGCCGGATTTTCCCGACAGAGACACAATCCCGCCCGAAATGCAGGAATACAGTTCGTGATCCTGCCTGCACGCAAGGCGGACATGACGCGCATGGGCATGCTCACGCGAGCCAGTGCGCGAAATCGTAATACGGCACCGCGTCGCCGCGCGCGATGCGTCGGCCGGCCGGCAGCCGCGCGAGCCCGCTCGCCTGAACGAGCGATTGCAGCGTGCCGGCGCCTTGTTGCCGCAGCGTATCGAGTACGGGCGCGCCGTTGGCGTCGAGGGTGCGGCGCACGCGGACGAAGCGCTCGCGCTGGGCATCGGGTTCGACGTCGATGTCGATCGGCAGCGACGGTGCGGCCGGCAGGCAGTCGTCGCGCCCCTGCAGGCAGCGGATCAGCGGCGCGACGAACAGCGCGAACGCGATCGTCGCGGCGCCCGGATTGCCGGGCAGCAGTACCACGGGCCGATCGTCGAGCCGCGCGAGCGCGACCGGCTTGCCGGGTTTCATCCGCACGCCCGACACCACGAACGACGCGCCGAGCGCGGTCAGCGCGGGACGCAGCAGGTCCTTGTCGCCGACGGATGCGCCGCCGACGCAGACGACCAGGTCGCAGCGCGCGGCCATGCCGCGCAGCGCCTGATCGACGGCGGCCGGCGTGTCGGCGGCGTGCTCGCTCGCCGCGACGCCGGCACCGGTTCCCGACACCAGCGCGGCGAGCATCGGCGCGTTGCTGTTGTAGATCTGCTGCGGCGCACGCGGCTGGCCGCACGGGACGAGCTCGTCGCCGGTCGTCAGGATGCCGACCCGCAGTGGCGGCCGCACGTCGATGCGCGCGCAACCCTGCGCGGCGGCGACGCCGACGTGCATCGCGCCGAGCCGCACGCCGGCAGGCATCAGCAGGTCGCCCGCGCGCGCTTCCTCGCCGCGGCGGCGGATATGCGATCCGCGGCGCTGCGGTGCGTCGAACCTGGCCCAGCCGTCCTGTTCGTGCGCGTGCTCCTGCATCACGACGGTGTCGGCGCCGGGCGGAATCAGGCTGCCGGTGAAGATCCGTGCCGCCGTGCGCGGTGCCAGCGGCGCCGGCGCGTCGCCCGCATAGCAGCGCTGCGCGACGCGCAGCGGCTCGCCGTGTTCGAGGTCCGCGTGACGGACGGCGTAGCCGTCCATCGCGCTCTGGTCGGCGGGCGGCTGGTCGAGCACGGCGGTGAGCGGCGTGGCGAGCACGTGGCCGGCCGCCTGCGCGACCGGGATGGAGACAGCCGCATGCGGCGGCGCGAACACGCTGGCGAACTGCCGTTGGGCGGTGTCGAAATCGGTCAGGGGTTTCATCAAGCGGTGAGCGCCTGCGGTTGCGCAGGCGCCGGTTCGGGTAACGGGAGCGGGTCGGGCGACACGTATTCGACGAAGCCGTCGTTGCGGCAGAAGCCGAGCAGCCGCACGCCGGCTTCGCGGGCGACGTCGATCGCGAGCGAGGTCGGCGCCGAGATCGTCGCGATCATCGGGATGCCGACGCGTGCCGCCTTGCGCACGAGCTCGTAGCTCGCGCGGCTGGACAGGAACACGAAGCCCGCGCCCAGGTCGGCGCGGCGCCGCGCGAGCCGGCCGATCAGCTTGTCGAGCGCGTTGTGGCGGCCGACGTCCTCGAAGACTTCCAGCACCGTGCCGTCGCGTTCGCACCACGCGGCCGCGTGGATGCCGCCGGTCGCGCGCATCAGCGGCTGCCGCTCCGGCAGCGCGCGGGCGGCGCGCGCGACGGCGTCGGCGCCGATGCCGGCCGCCGCGCCCGCGGCCGCGATGCGCGGCGGATGCAGGTCGAGCTGCGCGATGCTCTCGATCCCGCAGACGCCGCAGCCGGTGCGGCCGGCCAGCGCGCGCCGGTGCGCCTTCAGCGCCATGAACGCCTGCTGCGCCACGGTGAGCCGCACTTCGGCGCTGCCGGGCCGGCATTCGCTTTCGATATCGAAGACGTCCGACGCGCGCTCGACGATCCCTTCGCTCAGCGCGAAGCCGAGGCCGAACGCGTCGAGGTCGATCGGCGTCGCCATCATCACCGTGTGCGCGATGCCGTTGAATACGAGTGCAACCGGCGTTTCGTCGACCACGCGATCGACGGTGGCCCGCGCGTCGCCGGCACGATGACGCGTCACATGACACGCTCGGGTGCCGGCCGGATCGTCGGGGCGGTCGCTGGGTTCCATGCGGGTTTCTCCAGGGGGATCGGCCGGCGCGGGCGCCGGGCGATCGAAACGGATTCTGCGGGGGTGGTGCGCGGGGTCGCGCTCGCTCGCCACGGGCAGGCTAGGAGCCGATGGTACGGGCGTTCGGCCGTGCCGCGGATGCACAGCGTTGCAGTGCGGAAAGCAGTACAGCTGACGCCCTCCGGCACGCGAATCGACTTTTCCGTGCACACATCTCCGGCCCCCGGAAAAGCACAGTTTCAGCGCACGTTCGCGCGATTGCGAGTATCGTCTGAAACGCGATATCGTCATTCACGCTTCGTTGCCGTGCACTGCGATCCGTCGTTGTGTGCACGTGCCGTCGCGAAGCCGTCGCGCGATTTCCTGCTTCGAGCTGACGTCCTCACAACCACGAGCAAATTACGGTCATGGAAATCTTCGATGCGTTCCATCTCGCCCGATTGCAATTCGCGTTCACGGTGTCGTTCCACATCGTGTTTCCGGCGATCAGCATCGGCATGGCGAGCTTCCTGGCGGTGCTGGAATGGCGCTATCTCGTCACCGGCGACGCCGCCTACAAATCCATGTTCCAGTTCTGGTCGAAGATCTTCGCGATCGGCTTCGGGATGGGTGTCGTCTCCGGCGTCGTGATGGCCTACGAGTTCGGCACGAACTGGGCGGGCTTCTCGCGCGTCGCGGGCAACATCACCGGCCCGCTGCTCACTTACGAAGTCCTGACGGCCTTCTTCCTCGAAGCCGGCTTCCTCGGCGTGATGCTGTTCGGCTGGCAGCGCGTCAGCCCGCGTGCGCACTTCTTCGCGACGCTGATGGTCGCGGTCGGCACGCTGATCTCGACGTTCTGGATCCTCGCGTCGAACAGCTTCATGCAGACGCCGCAGGGCTACAAGATCGAGAACGGGCTCGTCGTGCCGGTCGACTGGTTCAAGATCATCTTCAACCCGTCGTTCCCGTATCGCCTCGTGCACATGACGATCGCCGCGTTCATCGTCGCGGGCTTCATCGTCGCCGCGTGCGGCGCGTGGCACCTGCTGAAGGGGCGCCGCGACGAGCCGGTGAAGCGCAGCTTCTCGATGGCGCTGTGGATGCTGCTGCTGCTCGCACCGATCCAGATCGTCGTCGGCGACGCGCACGGGCTGAACACGCGCGAATACCAGCCGGCGAAGATCGCGGCGATCGAGGGGCTGTGGGAAACCGAGAAGGGCGGCACCGCGCTGAACCTCGTCGGCCTGCCCGACATGCAGGCTGAGACGACGCGCTATGCGATCCAGGTGCCGCACCTCGGCAGCCTGATCCTTACGCACAGCTGGAGCGGCGAGATTCGCGGGCTGAAGGAATTCCCGGCGCAGGACCGTCCGTATTCGCCGATCGTGTTCTGGACCTTCCGGATCATGGCCGGCCTCGGGATGCTGATGCTGCTCACCGCGCTGCTCGGCCTGCTGCTGAGAAAGGGCGGACGCCTGTATGAAACGCGCTGGTTCCAGTGGTTCGTCGTGTGCATGGGGCCGTCGGGCATCGTCGCGCTGCTGGCCGGCTGGATCACGACCGAGGTCGGGCGGCAGCCGTGGACCGTATACGGCGTGCTGCGCACCGTCGATTCGGTCGCGCCGCTCAGCGCGCAGCAGGTCGGCGTGTCGCTGCTGATCTTCGTGGTCGTGTATTTCCTGGTGTTCGGGACGGGTATCTACTACATGCTGAACCTGATGAAGCGCGGACCGGCTGCCCATGCCGGATACATCGAGCTGCACCGGCATCCGGGGCTGCGCAAGAGCGCGCTGTCCACGCCGCTGAACGTCACCGAAGCGGAGTAAGCCATGCAGATCGATCTTCCTGTCGTGTGGGCCGCGATCATCGGCCTCGGCGTGTTCATCTACGTGATGCTGGACGGCTTCGACCTCGGCATCGGCCTGCTGTTTCCGTTCTTCGACGCCAAGGTCGAACGCGAAGTCATGCTGAATACCGTCGCGCCGGTGTGGGACGGCAACGAGACCTTTCTGGTGCTCGGCGGCGCGGGCCTGTACGGCGCATTCCCGGTCGTCTACTCGACCCTGTTGCCGGCGAACTACCTGCCGCTGATCCTGATGGTGGTCGGGCTGATCTTCCGCGGCGCGGCGTTCGAGTTGCGCGCGAAGGCGAACCGCACGCAACACCTGTGGGATCTCGCGTTCATCGGCGGCTCCGCGCTGGCCGCGTTCTGCCAGGGCGTCACGCTGGGTTCGCTGCTGCAGGGCATCCGGATCGTGAACAACCAGTTCGCGGGCGAGCCGTTCGACTGGCTGTCGCCGTTCAGCCTGTTCTGCGGGATCGGCGTGCTCGTCACCTATGCGACGCTCGGCTGCGGCTGGCTGATCCTGAAGGTCGACGGCGAGCTGCAGCGCAAGATGCGCGTGCTGATGAAGCCGCTCGCGGGCGTGCTGCTCGCCGTGATGGGCGTGGTCAGCCTGTGGACCGTGATCGGGCTGCCGGCCGTCGCGCACCGCTGGTTCGGCAGCGGCTACCTCGGCTGGTTCCTGCCGGTGCCGGTCCTCGTCGTCGCATGCGTGTGGGGCATCTTCCACACGGTGAAGCGCCGGCACGAGGCAACGCCGTTCCTGCTGACGCTCGCGCTCGTGTTCCTCGGCTATACCGGGCTCGTGATCAGCATCTGGCCGAACATCGTGCCGCCGTCGCTGACGATCTGGGATGCGTCGTCGAGCCATTCGAGCCAGCTGTTCGCGCTCGTCGGCACCGTGATCGTGCTGCCGATCATCCTCGTGTACAACGCGATGCAGTACCGCGTGTTCCGCGGCAAGGTGCGCGAGGGCGACGCCGGCTATCACTGACCGGCGCGGCCGGTGACGGCGCGCGACGTGCGCGGGCGTATCATCTCGCGCAGCCGCCGTGCGTCTCGTCACCCGGCCCGGTATCGATCGGACAGCGGCCCGCCACGCGCGGGCCGTCGCACATCGGGCGGCGGCACTCCGCATTGCGTATTCCCTTGGCAGTCGAGACAACACCATGATCGTCAGACCACGACAAAACTGGCTCAGGATGCTGTTCGTATGGAACGGCTCCGTGCTGCAGTCGATCATTCCGCAACTCGTGTTCATGGCGATCGTCAGCACGCTGGCGGTCTTCACGAACGGGCGCATCTTCGGCGAGAAGATTCCGCTGAACACCGCGCCGTTCACGCTGTTCGGGCTCGCGCTCGCGATCTTTCTCGCGTTTCGCAACAACGCGAGCTTCGAGCGCTTCAAGGAGGCGCGGCTTCTGTGGGGCAACCTGCTGATCGCCGCGCGCACGGTCACGTCGCAACTGCGGCGCTACCTGCCCGACAGCGTCGGCGACGCGGAGCGCAACCGGCTCGCCGATCTGCTGATCGCGTTCACGTATGCGCTGAAGCATCAACTGCGCCATACCGATCCGGCGCAAGACCTGCAGCGCATCCTCGGCGCCGAGCGCGCCGCCGCGTTCGCGCACAAGTGCTACCAGCCCGTCGCGATTCTCGACGAACTGCGCGGCGGGATCGTCCGCGCGCTGGGGCGCGCGCCCGGCAGCGACGCGACGTGCTGGATGTTCGATGCGCAGCTGGTCGAGCTGGGCAAGGCGGTGGGCGGTTGCGAGCGGATCCTCACGACGCCGATTCCGTTCTCGTACAGCGTGCTGCTGCATCGCACCGTCTATGCTTATTGCGTGCTGCTGCCGTTCGGCCTCGTCGATTCGACGGAGTTTTTCACGCCGCTGATTTGTGTGTTCATTTCGTACACGCTGATCGCGCTCGAAGCGATCGCGAACGAGGTCGCCGAGCCGTTCGGCCTCGCGCCGAACGCGCTCGCGCTCGATGCGATGGCGCGCACGATCGAACGGTCGGTGCTCGAACTGGGCGATCGCGCGATGCCGGAGGAATTCGTGCCGGCGTCGACGTATCAGATCACGTGAGCGGCACGGCGACGCGCGCGGCGGCACGTTTGATTCGGAGAACATCACATGCGCATCTACGTGACGAGCATCTTTGTCGACGATCAGGACAAGGCGCTCGCGTTCTATACCGACATCCTCGGCTTCCGGTTGAAGAACAACGTGCCGGTGGGCGAGTACCGCTGGCTGACGGTCGTGTCGAAGGACCAGCCTGACGGCACCGAGCTGATGCTCGAGCCGAGCCATCATCGCGCGGTCGGGCCTTATCGTCAGGCGCTCTACGAGGACGGCATTCCGGCGGCGTCGTTCCAAGTCGACGATCTCGACGCGGAGTTCGCGCGGCTCGACGCGCTCGGCGTGCGCTTCACGCTGGCGCCGATGGACGCGGGGCCCGTGCGGGTCGCGGTGCTCGACGATACGTGCGGCAACCTCGTGCAGCTGATGCAGATGAAGTGACGCGTGGACGGCGTGATGCTCGACGCGCCGTTTTAAAGCACCGCGACGGGAGGCGCGTGCTGCGTCCAGCTGCGCTCCTGCATGCGGCTCTGGATGCGCCAGCCGCATTCGGTCCTGACCAGCAGGTCGCGATACCACAGCCCGACGAAGTGCACGCGGTCGTCGCCGGATTCGTCGGCCGCGATCATCATTACTTGGCCGGCGGTGCGTGCCGTTGCGGCGTTGCCGTCGACGACCAGCAGCGACGGCGAGATCGTGTGCTGCGTGCCGCGCATCGCCGACGTCGCCTGTTTCAGATAGCGCGCGATGTCCGCACGGTCGCCGACCGGGCCGCCGAATGCGGCGTAGTCGAGCATCGCGTTGTCGGCGAACAGGCGTTCGAACTCGTTCCAGTCGCGCCGGTCGACGGCGTGGCAGTAACGCGTGAGCAGATCCTGGATTTCCAGCCGGTCGATCGTTTCCTGGGGTGTCATGATGGCGCGGACGGTGGGGATGACGGGGAAACGATAGCGGGCGGGGGCGAGTGCGACATCGGCGGAGTGGACTAATCGAGCGCGAGTGTCGGGCTCGCACGTGATGTGTCGGTGACGCTGCGTGAGGATCAGTTCCTGATCTCCGCGGTGTCCCACACACCCAGCGCTATGGCTTTGCCGAGCATGCCGACGGTCAGCGCGTCTCGATCGAACGTATGGGACTTCCTGAGAATGAACTTGCGAACCATGTGATACAGGAGCCCTTCACCCTCCATCAGGAAATAACGCCCGAAATCGTAGTCGCCGCGATCCACACCGAATCGCGCGAAGAAGCGCTCCATGAAGATGTCCGCGTCGTCTCCGGTTTGTCCGAGATCGTCGGCGATCGAGGTCTCCGCGGTAATCCGCTGTTTGCTCGATACTGCCGCCTCCTCGCGAACGAATGCTTCCAGTGCTTCCCAAATGTGGCGGTCGTCCGTCATGGAATCCTGTCCTCCGGTTTTGCAATCTGGTTGTACCGGTAAACAGTGTTCCGGACAATATGGAATGCATCCTTTGCGAGCAATACCCAACCGACGCCTGGAATGGTCCGGCCGACAAATACCGCAAGCCTGTGAGTCAGGATCACGCGCAGACGCTTGATGCTTTTCAGCGTGACGGTCGGTAGTAGCTTGCGCCTGAATTCATACCGGAATATGGATCGTGCCATGACCGATGCAACAGACGTACCTTGAGTTGCCCCGAGCGGCTTGGTACGGGTCGGGAGAATCGGTAGGCCGGAAAGTATCAAAATGACCGCTTCCACGTCGTCTATATCGACCTGCTTGCAGGTTTCGTCTGCGGCAATGAGGAAGAATAATTCGACGGGACTCAGGTTCTGCTGGTTCTGGTAGCGGTAGGTATTCACTCGGCGCCCTCTCGGTGCAGACGAAACGACGCGGATCTACCGCACGTCACGCTCGCGTTGGTTGCAATTTGCGAGGCACGTTAATGAAACCGCCGTTGCGGATCAATGCGTGTGAGGCTGTACCGCCGGCTTTCGATGGACTGATTGGCCGAGCGAGGGATGCTGGGTGGCCTGCGTTTGCCCCCGTCGTTGTTGACGCGCCGCCCAGCAGCGGGCGAGGCATGGACCATGAAGATGGCGACGGGTGGCTCCAATCGAAGTGTTTCCGAGTGTTGCCGGCAGTGTGCCAGGCCGAGATTCGCCTTGGCCGCGAGAGTCGGCCGTCCGACATGACGGCGCGTCGATCTGTTGATCGCGATGCAGCACGCGGATTGCGTTGCACTTGATGTGGACGGTCGGCCGGTTCGAAGTGACATGTTTGTGTAGACTCGTACTCGTTCAACGGAGCCAATCCCATGCAACTTCTCGATCACGTGTCCATCGGAGTTCCTGATATCGACCGGGCACGCCCGTTCTACGACGGTGTCATGGCCGCACTGGGCGCGGCCAAGGTCTACGACCGGCCCAACGCGCTCGGTTATGGCGAACGCTGCAATGCGAACGACATCGCGTCGACCTTCCTGGCGGTGTATCTCGATCCCGCCGAAGTCGGGACGAGCAAGCGGCACTGGTGCTTCAAGGCCGGTTCTCGCGAGCAGGTACATGCATTTTTCGAGGCAGGGCTCTCCGCGGGCGGCCAGTCCGACGGCGATCCCGGATTGAGGCCGCATTATCACGCCGACTACTACGCGGCGTTTCTCGCCGACCCTGCCGGCAACCGGATCGAGGCCGTGTGCCACGCAGCGCCGTCGGCGCACGAGCGGCCGTGACGGTGCTTGCGGACGACTGACCGCGGCTTCGCGGTGTGCCGGTGGGCATCGGGGTAAGCGCGGCGCCGGCAGTGCGCCACGCCACGCCGCCCGGCCGCGTTTGCCGTGCACGGCTCAATCGAAATACGTGAGCCCCATCGCGCCTTTCACCTCGGCCAGCGTCGCGCCGGCCACCTCGCGCGCATGCGTCGTGCCGCGCTTCAGGATCGCCATCACCTCCGCCTTGTCCGCCTCGAATTCGCGGCGGCGCGCACGGATCGGCTCGATCAGCGCCTGCAGCCGCTCGTTCAGCACGCGCTTGACGACGCTGTCGCCGAGGCCGCCGCGGCGATAGTGCGCCTTCAGTTCGTCGACCTTCTGCACGTCGGGCTCGAACGCGTCGAGGAACGTGAACACGACGTTGCCTTCGACCTGGCCGGGATCGCTGACGCGCAGGTGGTTCGGGTCCGTGTACATGTCCTTCACGGCTCGCGTGATCTCGTCCGGCGTCGAGCCGAGCGTGATCGCGTTGCCGAGCGACTTGCTCATCTTCGCCTTGCCGTCGATGCCCGGCAGCCGCGTCACCGCCGACAGCACGGCCTCGCATTCGACCAGCACCGGTTTGTCGACCGTCGCGTTGAAGCGGCGCACGAGTTCGTTGGTCTGTTCGATCATCGGCAGTTGGTCGTCGCCGACCGGCACGTGCGTCGCCTTGAAGGCGGTGATGTCGGCGGCCTGGCTGACGGGGTAGGTCAGGAAGCCGGCCGGGATGTCGCGCTCGAAGCCGCGCAGGCGGATTTCTTCCTTGATGGTCGGATTGCGCTCGAGGCGCGCGACCGTGACGAGGTTGAGCAGGTATTGCGACAGCTCGGCGAGCTCGGGCACCTGCGACTGGACGACGATCGTCGAGATCGCCGGGTCGATGCCGACGGCCAGGTAGTCGAGCGCGACCTCGATCACGTTCTCGGTGACGCGCTGGCGACGGCCCATGTTGTCGGTCAGCGCCTGCGTGTCGGCGAGCAGCAGGAACTGCGTCGCGTCGTGCTGCATCTGCACGCGCGCGCGCAGCGAGCCGATGTAGTGGCCGAGATGCAGCGGGCCGGTCGTGCGGTCGCCGGTGAGGATGGTCGGTCGGGTCGGGGGCGTCATGGTGTGGATTGGCTCCGGGTTATCGAAGCCACCAGCCATGATTCGGGCGCAGAAACGACAATGCCGCCATGGCTGGCGGCATCACGTTCGGGACATGCAAAAGGAAACGGGCCGCCTGGGTCAGGCGCGCCACCAGCGATGCACGTTCGGCGAGGCAGGTTTGGTTTCCATTGCGCGAGTATAGCGTAGTGCGGGGATGGGCGTGCTGCGTCAGCGTATGACCGACTCCATCGCGAGGTAGGCGGTTTCGGCCGACGGCCACAGCAGGTACAGCAGGCCGGCCATCAACAGCAGCGCGCCGGCGCGTACCAGCGGCGTGCGGTCGATCTCGCCCAAGATGCGGATGTGCTGCTTCAGTTTCTTCATGCTTGCAGGCGCAACGTGCGCTACTCCAACGGTTGCTGCAACGGGTCGGGTGGGGCCGACGCCGGGTGTTGCGGGGTTCGACGGGGGGCCGAGCCGGCGGCTCGGCGCGGCAAGGGGATCGCGTGCGGGAGATCGAAAAGGGGAACGATCAGACGCGCCGGATGCGTCTCGCCTGGTGACGCGCATCGTACCAGTTCGACGGCATGCGCATAGTCAAGAATTGTCGGGTGGGGACGGATTAAAGGGACTCAACGTAAAATCAGCGGCGTATGAACGGAGATGCTTTTCCCGACTGCGGGCCATTGCCGACGGCCCATGAGATTGCCGGACGAAGGCCTTGTCACCGGGCCGTTTGTACCGTTCCATACTGCCCACGTGACAGTGCATTTATTTCTTCTCGTGCAAGGTATTCGATATCGTGCGAATTCGATTGCGTCTGATCGCCGCCGACCGTATCCGGGTGATCCGATTGGCTTCCGTTCTTCTGATGGTTGGATGTGCCGCCTGTGCAAGGAACGATTCGCTTCCTCGCAACATGTCGCTGACTGCGTTCAATCCACACCGCGAAGCGTTCGAATGCAAGCATGAAGCCGACGTTGTTCCTCGGATCGATCGAGAGGCAGATCGTTGGAATACGCGAGCGATCGCACTCACCAGTTCGTTGCTGTGGCCGGATCAGCGCGACTATAGGGGGGCCGTCGAGTTATGGGCGAAGGCCGCCGAACGCAAACACTGGAAGGCGATGTTGAATCTGGCGAATGCGTATGCTCGAGGCGAAGGCGTGGATCGTGATTCCGAACATGCCGTTCAGATCACTGAACAGGCGATGAAACTCGGCATTCCGGCGGCCTACGATCTAATGGGCACGTATTACATGGACGGGATCGGGGTGAAGCAGGATGCGAGCAGAGCCTATGCATTCTGGCAACTGGCTGCCGATATGGGGAGTCCGAATGCGATGGCATATTTGGGCAGCAAGATGGACGCGATTTATGACGATCCCAAAGCGGGCTTTTGGGGGAATCGGAAGATTGCGCTTCAAATGCTGGAATGCGGTGTCGCGCAGGGAAACGGGCGTGCAGCATATGAACTGGGGACGACGATCGTCGGTGATCGCGCGGAATTGGGCGAGAACAACGAACACGCACTCGAAACCTTGCATGCGGGTGTGCAATTCGGGAGCGCCGAGAGTGCCGGATGGTTGAGCGCTTCGTTCGGCAAGGGTGATGCGTTGGTCGGCCATGTCAAGGACGAGGCGCGCGCCGAACGCTACGGAATTCTCGCCGACCGCCTCGAACGCGATCCGGACCTTCGTCTGCCGAATCTTGACAAGGTCGTGCCGCTGCCGCCGGCCAAGTTGCCCAAGTGGGACGGCAACAAAACGACATTGATCGATGCGGCGAAACCGGCGCTGCCGGTTTCGGACACGCTCCCCGCTTTCTCCGGGCATCGCCTCGACCACGCACATACGCAGGGGGCGCGGTGATCGCGTCGGTGCAGACCTTCGCGTACAAGTGGACTCCGACCGCGAAGACGCGCGCGGTGGTGTCGGTGGCGAGCTTCGTTGCATGCCGCTACGCAGCGATCGGCGCATCGACGAATTTCGTCGGCGATCTCGTCGATCTCGTGCGCGCTGCTCGTCCTGGCTCGTCGGCCTCGCACTGACGTCGCCGCTGTACTACTGGCTCGCGACGCGCGACAGCGCGTACCGTCGCCGGCAGACGGGCGCGCCTCTGCCGCCGTCGGCGGCGCGGTAAGCGGATCGTCGTTCGTCGCGATTGAATGAAGCGGCGGCCGCATCGGTTGCGATGCGGCCGCCGGGAGATGGGAAAGGAGAGGGAGGGCAGGTTCGGATTCGCGGCATGTCCTAGCGTGCCACGCGTCGCGAACCTGCCCGCCCGCGGATCACACGACCGCGGAACGCGCGACCCGCACCGGCACCGACTTGTACGACGGCGTGCCGCTTTCCTTGTCGATGTAGTCGAGCGGCACGAGCACGTTCGCTTCCGGGTAGTACGCGCCGACCGACCCCGGCGCGATGTCGTACTCGATCGCGGTGATCTTCTCGAGGCGCAGCGTGCGGCCCGATGCGGTGATCGTCTCGATGTCGACGAGGTCGCCGTGTTCGAGCCCGTACTTCGCGAGATCGGCCGGGTTCATGAACAGCACGTCGCGCCGCCCGAACACGCCGCGATAGCGGTCGTCGAGTCCGTAGATCGTCGTGTTGTACTGGTCGTGGCTGCGCAGCGTGATCAGCCGCAGCACCTGCTCGGCGCCGAGCACGTCCGCGTCTTCCTTCACGCCCGTGTAGACCGAGAACATCGCCTTGCCGGTCGGCGTGGGCCACACGCGCTCGGTGGGCGGCAGCGGCAGGCGGAAGCCGCCCGGCGTGCGGATCCGCTCGTTGAACGCCTCGAAGCCGGGCACCGTCTTGTCGATCAGGTCGCGGATGCGGTCGTAGTCGGCGATCAGGTCGAGCCACGCGACCTTGCTGTTCGGCAGCGTCGCATGCGCGATCCCCGCGACGATCGCGGGCTCCGAGCGCAACGCGTCGGACGCCGGCTTGAGCTTGCCGGCCGATGCGTGAACCATCGACATCGAATCCTCGACGGTGATCGATTGCCGGCCGCTCGCCTGCACGTCGAGCTCGGTGCGGCCGAGCACGGGCAAGACATAGGTTTCCTTCGCAACCAGCAGATGCGAGCGGTTCAGCTTCGTGCCGAGATGCACGCTGAGATCGAGCTTCGCCATCGCGGGGAACGACAGCTCGGGATCGGGCAGCGCGACCGCGAAGTTGCCGCCGAGGCACAGCAGCGCCTTGGCCTGGCCGTCGACCATCGCCTGCATGGCCTGCACGGCGTCGTGCCCGTGATGCGCGGGCGGCTTGAAGCCGCACACGTCCTCGATCTTCTGCAGGAACTCGGCCGACGGCTTCTCGGTGATGCCGACCGTGCGGTTGCCCTGCACGTTGGAGTGGCCGCGCAGCGGGCACACGCCCGCGCCGGGCTTGCCGAAGTTGCCGCGCATCAGCAGCAGGTCGGCGATCAGGCGCACGGTCGCGGTGCCCTTGTTGTGCTGCGTGACACCCATCCCGTATGTGACGATCGTCGCGTTCGACTTCGCATAGGCGAGCGCGACCTGTTCGAGCTGCGCCTGGCTCAGGCCGCTCGCGCGCTCGATGTCGTCCCACGAGGTGGCCTGCAGGTCGGTGGAGAACGCGTCGAAGCCGCTGGTGTGCTGCGCGATGAAATCGCGGTCGAGCACGTCGCCGCGCTCGGCCTCGAGCTGCAGCAGCGCCTTCATGATGCCCTTCAGCGCGGCCGCGTCGCCGCCCGCGTCGACCTGGTAGTAGGTCGATGCGATCCGCGTCGAGCCGAACGACGCCATCTCGATCATGTCCTGAGGATCCGCGAAGCGTTCGAGCGCTCGCTCGCGGAGCGGATTGAATACGATGATCGGTACGTGGCGGCGGGAGCACTCGTGCAGCGTGCCCATCATCCGCGGGTGGTTCGTGCCGGGGTTGTGGCCGATCGAGATGATCAGCTCGCAGTGGTCGAAATCCTCCAGCGACACCGTGCCCTTGCCGATCCCGATCGATTGCGGCAGGCCGACGCTGGTCGGCTCGTGGCACATGTTCGAGCAGTCGGGGAAGTTGTTGGTGCCGAGCTCGCGCGCGAACAGCTGATACAGGTACGCGGCTTCGTTCGACGCGCGCCCCGACGTATAGAACTCGACCTGCTCGGGCGGCAGCGCACGCAGCACCTCGCCGATGCGCGCGAACGCATCGTCCCATTCGACCGCGCGGAACGTGTCGGTCGCGCGATCGTAGACGAGCGGATGCGTGAGCCGGCCCATGTTCTCCAGCTCGTAGTCGGACATCCGCAGCAGCGACGACACGGTGTTCGCCGCGAAGAACTCGGGCGTCACGCGCTTGGTCGTTGCCTCCCACGTGACGGCCTTCGCGCCGTTCTCGCAGAACTGGAACGTCGATTTGTGTTCCTTGTCGGGCCACGCGCAGCCGGGACAGTCGAAACCGTCGGGCTGGTTGGTCCGCATCAGCACGATCGGCGCCTCGATGGCATCCATCTGCGTTCGCACCGCGTCGGCTGTGGCGCGAAGCGCGCCCCAACCGCCGGCGGGCCCGTCGTACTTCCTGATGCCTGGCACTTCGCGTCGATTTGTCATGTGAATCTCCGTGAACCGGTCCCGCTGCGGGGTGGCTCGAGTTGCGCCGCGTGGCGGCGTGGGGCGGCTCCGTCCGGTGGACGGAGCCGGTCATGCGGGCCCGTGCGTGCGGGCCCGCGTGGTATCACTGCGCGTCCTTCTTCGCACCGGACGCCTTCTTGCCGGATGCCTTTGCTACAGGTGGCGGTGCGTCGGCCTTCGCTTCGTCATCCTTTTCATCGGCCGATGCCTTCGCGGCCTTGCCGTTCGGCCTGGCCTTGCCGTCGGCGTCCTGCTTCGCGTCCTTGACTTCAGGCGGCGCCAGCTTGTTGAACTTCACTTCGTCGCTGGCCTTGTCGTAGTCGACCTCGACGCGATCGCCGGACGTCAGCTTGTCCGCCAGGATTTCCTTCGCGAGCTTCGTCTCGATGATCTGTCGCACCTGGCGTTTCAGTTCGCGCGCGCCGAACTCCGGCTGGTAGCCGGCTTCGGTCAGGTGTTCGACGAGCGAATCGCCCATCACGAGCGTGATGTCCTGCGCGGCGGCGGTGCGCACCACGCGGTCGAGCTGGATCTGCACGATCGAGCGGATGTTCTCCTTCGACAGCGCATGGAACACGATCACCTCGTCGATCCGGTTCAGGAACTCGGGGCGGAAATGGCCCTTCAGCACCTGCATCAGCTGCTCGCGGATCGCCTTGTCGGTCTTGCGCGCGGCTTCCGGCTGCGTGAGGTTGTCCATGATGATCGCGGCGCCGAGGTTGCTCGTCGCGATGATGATCGTGTTGCTGAAGTCGACCACGCGGCCCTTGCCGTCGGTCAGCCGGCCGTCGTCGAACACCTGCAGCAGCACGTTGTAGACGTCCGGATGGGCCTTCTCGATCTCGTCGAGCAGGATCACGCTGTACGGGCGGCGCCGCACGCGCTCGGTGAGCTGGCCGCCTTCGTCGTAGCCGACGTAGCCGGGCGGCGCGCCGATCAGCCGCGCGACCGCGTGCCGCTCCATATACTCGGACATGTCGATGCGGATGATCGCCTGCTCGTCGCCGAACACGGTCTCGGCCAGCGCCTTCGCGAGCTCGGTCTTGCCGACGCCGGTCGGCCCGAGGAACAGGAACGTCGCGATCGGCCGGTGCGTCTGGCCGAGCCCGGCGCGCGACAGCCGCACCGCGTCGCTGACGGCGACCACCGCGTCGTTCTGGCCGACCACGCGCTCGCGCAGCTGCTCTTCCATCTTCAGCAGCTTCTGGCGTTCTTCCTGCGTGAGCTCCGACACCGGAATGCCGGTCAGCCGCGACACGACTTCGGCGACCGATTCGACGGTCACCTCGAGCGTCTCGGAACCGGTCTTGCGCTGCCACGCTTCCATCTTTTCATCGAGCGACTTCTGCTTCTCGTTGATCTGTTCTTCGAACTGCTTCGCTTCGTCGAAGCGCTTGCGCGACGTCGCGTAGTCCTGCTCGCGCTTCAACTGCGCGATCTGCGCTTCGCCTTCCTGGATGTCGACGGGGCGCGACGTCGCGCCGATCCGCACGCGCGCGGCGGCCTGGTCGATCAGGTCGATCGCCTTGTCGGGCAGGAAGCGCGCGGTGATGTAGCGGTCGGCGAACTCGGCGGCCGCGACGAACGCGTCGTCGGCGAACGTCACCTGATGGTGCGCCTCGAGGCTGTCGCGCAGCCCGCGCAGGATCACGATCGTCTGCTCGACGCTCGGCTCCGGCACGAACACCGGCTGGAAGCGCCGCTCCAGCGCTGCGTCCTTCTCGATGTGCTTCTGGTATTCGTTCAGCGTGGTCGCGCCGATCAGGCTCAGCTCGCCGCGCGCGAGCGCCGGCTTCAGCACGTTCGCGATGTCGAGCCCGCCTTCGCCGCCGCCCTGGCCCGCGCCGACGATCGTATGCAGCTCGTCGATGAACAGGATCAGTTCGTCATGCTTAGCGGTCACTTCGTCGATCAGCTGCTTCGCGCGCTCCTCGAATTCGCCGCGATACTTCGCGCCGGCGACCATCGAGTTGATGTTGACTTCGACGAGCCGCTTGCCGCGCAGCACTTCGGGCACGTCGCCGTTCACGATCCGCTGCGCGAGGCCTTCGACGATCGCGGTCTTGCCGACGCCCGGCTCGCCTATCAGCACCGGGTTGTTCTTCTTGCGGCGCGCGAGCACCTCGATCGTGCTTTCGATTTCCTGCGCGCGGCCGAGCACCGGGTCGAGCTTGCCCTGGCGCGCGATCGCGGTGAGGTCGCGGCCGAACTTGTCGAGATTCGGCGTGCCGGTCGGCGCATCGACGCGGCCGTCTTCCGCACCCTTGCCGACGACCTTCACGACCTTCTGGCGCAGCGCTTCAGGCGTCACGCCGTATTTCTTCAGCAGCGTGCCGGCGATGCTGTCCGGTACCGACGCGAGACCGATCAGCAGGTGCTCGGGGCCGATGTACGAGTGACCGAGGTCGCGCGACGCCTGGAACGCGTACTGCACGGCCTTCTTCACGCGCGGCGAGATCGACAGCTTGTCGAGCGACGCATCGGGGGAGGCCGTGCCGGTGTGCGCGTGCTCGTCGATGTACGACTTGATGTCCTGTGGCGACAGCTTCAGTTCCTTCAGCAGCGCGGCGCAGACGTCGGTGTCCGCGAGTGCGTACAGCAGGTGTTCGCTGTCGAGTTCGCTGCGGCGCAGCTCGTGCGCCTTCTCGGCCGCGCGCTGCAGCAGTTCGAGCGTCTGCTCGCTGAACGCGTCGGTCGGGTCGACCGATTCGCGCGGAATCTCCGCGGCAAGCGGCGACGCGTCGCCGGACTCGCCGAACAGCGACGACGTGCCGCCGCCCAGCAGCGAGTCGAACGGGTTCAGCATGCTCTGATGGCGCATCAGCTGACGGAAGTGGTAGTCGCAGATCGAGATCGTCTTGCGCTCGCCGTCCTGCATCACGGTGGCGCGCGCGACGGCCGGCCGGGCGTGACAGATGTCGCAAAGTGCGGGCATGGTGGTCTGGCTCCTGTCAATGAACGTGAATCGAAAGGGAAGTCCCGATGCGCGATGGCGCCGGGGCGTGCCTGCCGCACGACGCGGCCGGCGGCGCGCGCGCCATGCCGGCGCCCTCGCGCAGCGCGCGCCGGCATGGCGACCGGCCGTGCTCGACGCCGGCAACACCGGTGCTTCGCGGCGCCTGCGCCATCACGTCGACTGCGTTCAAAATAGCGAATCGGCCCAGGGCCTCCAAGACACAGTTCCGCATCGGCCCGGCCGGGAATTGCACCCTCACAAGCGTGCGAGCATGAGACGCAAGGAGTACAGACGAGCGCGCATGCGGGTGCGGCGCGCGGGATGCGCAAACGTGGCGGCGTGCGACGCGCGCGAAGCGCGGTGCGACATCGGCGCGCAGGGCGCCGGCAGGGAGTAAACGGGAAGGGGCGCGCGCGACGAAACGCGGCGCGCGCGCATCTGCGCGAGCGCGCCGGACGGCAGCGTGCGCGGACGGGGCAGGCTGGGCCTCGCGCGCACCGCAACCGGTGCGTGGCGCGAGGCCGCTGGCGAAGCGGGCGGGTTGCACGGTGCGGGCCGGACATGGCCCAACCGTGGCGAGGCGGCGTCAGTCGGAGAGTGTCATCGCAAGTTTCTGCCGTGCGATCTGCTTCACGTCGGTTGACAGTGCCGCATTCTGCAGACCATTGGCCCAGACGGAGAATGAATCCTCGATCAGGTTGCGCGTGTCGGGCGGCAGTTCGGCCAGCATCAGCGACACCACGGTGAACAATACGGCGGTGTCGCCGGCCTGGCGGCTCGCGTTCGCGTCGACGGCCTGCTTCAGGCCGTCGATCGACGCTTGCAGTGCCTGTAATGCTTCATTCGATTCGCTCATTTCTCGCTCCATGCAGGATGGTTCGATCGGCGACGAACGTGCGGCCGGCCATGCGGCCGGTGTACGCGATGCCCGTCGGGCATCGCGCGGGCGGAACGTCAGGTCGCCGGGTTGCCCTGCGGCGCCACGGCCACCGATGCCTCGCTCGTCAGCATCAGGAACGTGAAGGTTTCGCGCAGGTAAAGGCGAACGACCTTGTCGGTATGGCTCGTGTAGCCGATCGACACGTCTTCGCCGAGGTGCAGTTCATAGTCGCCGCCGCGGGTGGACAGCACGCAGCCGCCGCTGATCGCCGGCGCCCAGATGATCTCGCCGCTGACGATGCGCTTGATGTGGCCGAGGACCGGATAGCCCTGGTCGCGCGCCTCGCTGAGCGCCGTGTAGGCGTCCGAGCCGAGCACGACCGAGTACGGGCCGTCGACGCCGGCGAGCCGCAGCGCTTCCAGCGCGTCGCTGATCGCGTCCGGATACGCGCTGACGTCGGCCGGCAGCGTGAGCTTGCGGTTCGACGTGCCTTCGCGGATGCCGACGATGTCCGCGGCCAGATAGCCGTCGAAGATCGCGCCGTCTTCCGCGAACGCGAGGCGTTGCGCGGCGTCCTTCGCCGGCTGCCAGTCGGCATCGCGCGCGCCGCGCTCGACGCTGTCGATCGCATCGCGGCTCAACTCGAACGGCACCGTCAGCTCGACGATCGTGCGGACTTCGCGCAGCCGTGCGCCCACCAGCTCGCGCGGCGCCGCGACCTCGCGCAGATGCCCGGTGCCGACGGCCGACAGCTCGGGGCCGGCCGGGCCCTCGACGTCGACCACGCGGCGCCCGGCCACCGAGCGCTTGAAGGTGCGTGCCACCTCTTCCTCGATCTGCTCCCAGGCGGACGAGGAAATCGGCGCGAGTTCGCGGTGCAGGTTATTCATAGGCTTTGGCTCCTTTCAGCGATCCGATGTTCAGCGAGCCGTCACGACGCGACTCGGGCGATGCGGGGGCCGGCTGCGCGGCGGTGGTGGCGTCGGCGGCGGCCGGTGCGGCGCGATCGGCGAGCGCTTCGAGCAGGTCGGCCGAAGGCACGAAGAACAGCGAGCCGGTGACGGCGCGGCTGTAGTCGAGCAGCCGGTCGTAGTTGCCGGGCGGGCGGCCGACGAACATGTTCTCGAGCATCTGCTCGATCGGCGCCGGCGAGCGCGCGTAGCCGATGAAGTAGGTGCCGAATTCGCCGGAACCGGGGCGCCCGAACGGCATGTTGTCGCGCAGGATCTTCACTTCCTGGCCGTTCTCGTCGAGCGTGGTCAGCGAGCTGTGCGAGCACGACGGCTTCACGTCCGGCGCGAGCTCGATGTCGGACAATTTGGTGCGCCCGATGATGCGCTCCTGCGTCTCGACCGCGAGCGCGTTCCAGCCGGCCATGTCGTGCAGGTACTTCTGCACGATCACGTAGCTGCCACCCGCGAATTCGGCATCTTCGTCGTCGATCACCGTGAAGTCGACCGCGTCGCGGCCCTCCGGGTTCTCGGTGCCGTCGACGAAGCCGATCATCGCGCGCTGGTCGAAGTTGCGGAAGCCGTGCACCTCGTCGACGACCGTGACCGCGTCGCCGAGCGCGCCGAGCAATTGGGTCGCGAGTTCGAAGCACAGGTCCATCGCGTCGGCGCGGATGTGCAGCAGGATGTCGCCCGGCGTCGCGACCGCGACGCGCTGGCCGGCGCCGAATTCGCGGAACGGATGCAGCGACGCGGGGCGCGGATCGCCGAACAGCGCATCCCATGCGTCGGCGCCGAAGCCGCATACGCAGGACAGGTTGCCGCCCGGCACGCGTTTGCCGACCGAGCGCACGAGCGCGGCGATGTCGCCGCACCACGCGCGGATCGTGTCGGCGCGCTCGGCGCCCGGGTTGACGGTTGCGACGAGGAAGATCGCGCTGCGCGTGATCGGGCTGTGAACGGCCTGGGAAAGCGGGGGACGGGTTTGCATCGCGGCCTGCCGGTCAGTCATGTCGGGACGGACGGGCCGCGGATGCCGCGGCGCGCGAAGACGAACGGTTGGACTGTGTCATGCGACTGTTCTCTTTGTGACATGCGGATGAAGGACGTTGCGCGGGCATCGCGCAACGGGCCGCAGCGGCGGCGGCCTGCCGCCCGGGCGCGCAAGGGGAGGCCGGCTCGGTGGCCGCGCGTTCGCCCGGCGCGCAGCCTCGCCGCACCGCGTAACGTCGTCGAGCATGCAATCTAGCAGCTTCGGCGGGTCTTTGGAACACGTATCGCCAATCTGTCATTCGAATGGGTTGATCGGGGTCCGATTTTGCGTCGCGGGCGTGCAGCTGTACTCCTGAAACCCGCGGCGCTGTGCTCTTGAGCGGGCGTGGCGCGTGCAGTAGATTAGGTTCGCTCCGCCCGCCGACGAGGACCATCATGATGAACCTGCTGGAAGCGATGCGTATTTATGTTGCGGTGGTCGAGCATGGCGGGGTGTCCGGCGCGGCGTCCGAACTGAAGCTTGGCCGCGCGCAAGTCAGCGAGCGGCTCGACCGCCTCGAACGGTATCTCGGCTGCCGGCTGTTGCTGGCGCGTGCGGGCGGCGACGTGGCATGTACCGATGCCGGCGTCGCGTTCCACCAGTGCTGCCGGCGCACGCTGTCCGCGGTCGCGCAGGCCACCACCGCGGCCGGTGCGTGCGCAACCGTTCCCGATGCGCGCGTCGCGGCCTTTCCGCCGCCCGAAACCATCCGCCGTGTCGACGGAGCGTCGATCGCGGCACAACCCTCATTGCACCGGTCATCGCCTTGAATACGTCCACTGTTTCCGCCGATACGGCCGCCGAGCGCATCCGCCGCCGCTTCGGGCACTTCCTTCACGCGGCCGAGCTGGCCGGGCTGATCGTGATCGGTCTCGCGACCGCGTTCGCAATGACGCAGGAAGCGTGGAAGGTCGTGCTCGCGGGCGAGGTGTCGCTGACCGACCTGCTGCTGATGTTCCTCTATCTCGAAGTGCTCGCAATGAACGTGCGTTACCTGCGGCTCGGCCGGCTGCCGGTGCGCTTTCCGCTGTTCATTGCGATGACGTCGCTCGCGCGCGACCTGATCCTGCGCGGCGCCACCGACAGCCCCGAGCGGATGCTGATGACCACGTTCGGAATCGTGCTGCTCGCGGTAGGCGTGCTGATCCTCAGCTTCGGCCAGCATCGCTTTCCGGCGGAGGTCGACGACGTCGAGGACGACGTGCATACGCGTCGGTAATGCGTGCGTGTGCGGGCCCGATCGATGGGGGCGTCGGTTCGGTAGTTCATTTCGTTATACCGAGATTGATTCGGTGCGGCGCCGACTCGCGGCTGCCGCGTTTCCATCTGTTCACCACACGTGTGCGATTTGACGTTTGATCGCCAAACTGTCACTTACATTCGCCGAAATGACGCAGTAGGATGCCGATCCTTCTCATGATGGATTTCGCATTGCTATCCGCCTTCAATTTCGGTAATGGACGTGGCTCGCACCGGAACGCCCGCGGCCGGACACGGCTATCCGGCTTCGCGCAGCGGCACGGCACGCGCACCTACGCGTCGCAGGCTGGTTCACCGCTGGCGGGGCGAGGCGGATGAAGCTCTACGAGAAATTCGCGAACGACATAGAGAGACTGATCCGGCAACGCGTGTATCGACATGGCGATCGTGTGCCGTCGGTACGGCAGGCGAGCCAGCAGCACCGGATCAGCATCACGACCGTGTTGCACGCATACCTGCTGCTCGAAAGCCGCGGGCTGCTGGAGAGCCGCCCGCAGTCGGGCTACTTCGTCAACCTGCGCAACGACGACGGGCACGCGCCGGTGCGCGAGCTGCGGCCGTCGAAGCCGATCGCGATCTCGTCGTCGGTCGACGTGAGCCGGCTCGTGCTGTCCACGCTGCGCGCGATCGGCACGGACGACGCGGTGCCGCTCGGCTCGCCGTATCCGGACCCGAGCCTGTTTCCGTTCGAGAAGCTGAACCGCTACGCGTACGCGGCCGGCCGCGACAAGTCGCTGTGGGGTGTGACCGACGGGCTGCCGCCGGGCCATCCGCGCCTGATCCGGCAGATCGCACGGCGCTACCTGGAAAACGGGATGTCGGTCGACCCGAACGAGATCATCGTGACGGTCGGCGCGACGGAGGCGATCAACCTGTGCCTGCAGGCGGTCGCGAAACCGGGCGACACGATCGCGGTGGAGTCGCCGACGTTCTACGCGATGCTGCACGCGATCGAGCGGATGGGGATGAAGGCGATCGAAGTGGCGACGCATCCGGAATACGGAATCGACATTGCCGCGCTGGCGGCGATTGCGAAGTCGCAGCCGATCGCCGCATGCATGGTGATGCCGAACTTCCAGAACCCGCTCGGCTTCCAGATGCCCGACGAGCGCAAGCGCGAGCTGGTTGAATTCGCAACGAAAGCCGCTATGCCGGTGATCGAGAACGGCGTGTACAACGAACTGTATTTCGGCAATGCGCACCCGAGTGCGCTGAAGGCGTTCGACCGCAACGGGATCGTGCTGCATTGCGCGTCGTTCTCGAAGAGCCTGACGGCCGCGTACCGGATCGGCTGGGCGTTGCCGGGCCGCTATCGCGAACAGGTCGAGAAGCTGAAGTTCCTGAACACGCTGGCGACGCCGTCGCTGCCGCAGCTGGCGATCGCCGAGTTTCTCGAGCGCGACGGCTACGAGCATCACCTGCGGCGGATTCGCAAGGCGTATGCGCAGCAGGCGAACCTGATGCGCGCGATGGTGTCGCGGTTCTTCCCGGAAGGCACGCGCATCTCGAGCCCGGCGGGCGGCTATGTGCTGTGGGTCGAGTTGCCGGCGCAGGTCGATGCGATGCGCCTGTACCAGCTCGCGCTGGAGCAGGGCATCACGATCGGGCCCGGCTACATGTTCTCGATCGCGGACACCTACCGCAATTTCATCCGGCTGAACTACAGCAGCCCGTGGTCGCCGGAGATCGAACGCGCGATCGTCACGGTCGGCAAGCTCGCGGACGCGTGCATGGATTGACCGCGCGGCGGCAGGTCACGTGCGCCGCGTCTGGTCACGTCGCGCCACGTCGCCTCACGTGAGCCGATACGACTGCTTGCCCGTTCCGGCCAGCGTCCCGCCGTCGACGATCAGGTATTCGTTGCGGATCGGCGTGCCGTCGAACCAGCTTTGCAGGATTTCCAGCGTGCCGGCCGCATACCGCGCCTGCGCGGACAGCGACGTGCCGGAGATGTGCGGCGTCATCCCGTTGTAGGGCATCGTGCGCCACGGATGGTCGGCGGGCGCCGGCTGTGGAAACCACACATCGCCGCCATAGCCGGCGAGCTGCCCGGACGCGACGGCGCGCACCACCGCGTCGCGATCGACCAGCTTCGCGCGTGCGGTATTGATCAGATACGCGCCGCGCTTCATCCGCGCGAGCATCGCCGCGTCGAACAGATGCTCGGTCGACGGATAGAGCGGGATCTGCAGGTTGACGATATCGACCGCGCCCGCGAGCGACGCGGCATCGGCATGCCAGGTCAGCCCGAGTTCCTGCTCGATCGCGGCGTCGAGCCGGTGCCGCTGCGTGTAGTGCAGGTGCAGGCCGAACGGCTTCAGCCGGCGCAACACCGCGAGACCGATCCGCCCCGCGCCGACCGTGCCGAAATGCATGCCCTCCACGTCATAGCTGCGCGACACGCAGTCGGCGATGTTCCAGCCGCCTTGCTGCGCGATCGCATGCGACGGCAGGTAGTTGCGCACCAGCGCGAGCGTCGTCATCACGGCGTGTTCGGCCACGCTGATGCTGTTCGAGCCGGTGACTTCGGCCACCGTGATGCGCGCGCGGGCCGCCGCATCGAGATCGACGTGATCGGAGCCGATGCCGGCCGTCAGCGCGAGCCTGAGCTTCGGCGCCATCGCGATCCGCTCGGCCGTCAGGTACGCCGGCCAGAACGGCTGCGAAATCACCACGTCCGCTTCGGGCAGTCGGCGCTCGAATTCCGAGTCGCGGCCATCCTTGTCGCTCGTCACGATCAGCGTATGGCCGTGCGCTTCCAGATAGCCGCGCAGGCCGAGCGCGCCGGACACCGAACCGACAAGTTCACCGGGCCGGAAGCCGGGCGGGCCGGCCGGCGTCGGTGCGGTTTGTCCGTCGGCGTACCGCGCGATGACCGGAATCGCGTCGCGCACGTAATGCGGCGGATAGCCGTCGACCGGGTCGGGATAGAGCACGCACAGAACGGTTGCCATCGGGTCGCTCCTCGTGACGGGATGAAGGCGGGGGCGGTACGCGGATTGCTCGGCTCGCCAGACACCCGCACGTATGCATCCGGCGTGTTGCGCCGCAACGTCGATGACGTTCTACGCCGGTCGCGGATCGCGTACAAGCCACAGTCCGCGTTTGCGTGCGCTGCGGGGTCGTCTGTACCTGTTCTTTTCGGGAAGGACGCCGATAATGGGATCGTTACCCCACACCCCGGGAGCCACGCCATGTCCGGAAGCGACGCCTCGTCTTCACGTCCCGATCTCGCGCAGGGAATCGCGCTCGATGACCTCGCCGACGGCGCGATGATCGAGGGCCAGGTCGGCGACGCCACCGTGCTGCTGGTGCGCCGCGCCGACGAACTGTTTGCCGTGGGCGCGCAATGCCCGCACTACGGCGCGCCGCTCGCCGACGGGCTGCTGGTCGGCGATACGATCCGCTGCCCGTGGCATCACGCGGCGTTCTGCCTGCGCACCGGCGCACTGCTGCGCGCGCCGGCGCTCGACGGCCTGACGTGCTGGCGCGTCGAGCGGCGCGACGGCCGCGCGGTCGTGCGCGATGCGCAGCCTGCCACATCGCCGCCCGCGCTGAACGCGGTGGGGCTGCCCGCGTCGGTGGTGATCGTCGGCGGCGGTGCGGCCGCGATCGCGGCGGCCGTGACGCTGCGACAGGAAGGCTATCCGCATGCGATCACGCTGCTGAGCGCGGACAGCGAGCCGCCGTACGACCGGCCGAACCTGTCGAAGGATTATCTGGCCGGCACGGCCGAAGCCGACTGGCTGCCGCTGCGCGGCGGGTCGTTCTATGCCGACCAGCGCATCGACGTGCGCTGCGGCACGCGCGTCACGCGGATCGATCCCGCGCAGCACGCGGTCGAGCTCGCGGACGGCAGCCGCGTCGGCTACGGCGCGCTGCTGCTCGCCACCGGCGCCGAGCCGAACCGGCTGACCGTGCCGGGTGCGGATCTGCCGCACGTGTGCGTGCTGCGTTCGCGCGCCGATTGCGATGCGCTGATCGGCAAGCTGAAGGCGGCGCGGCGCTGCGTCGTGGTCGGCGCGAGCTTCATCGGCCTCGAAGCGGCCGCCGCGCTGCGCACGCGCGGGCTCGACGTGCAGGTGGTCGCGCCCGATGCGCATCCGATGGCGCACGTGCTCGGCGAAGCGCTCGGCGACACGATCCGCGCGCTGCACGAAGCGCACGGCGTGGTGTTCCATCTCGGTGCGACGCTCACGCAGATCGCGCTGGACCGCGTGACGCTGTCGAACGGCGACGCGCTGCCGGCCGATGTGGTGGTGGTCGGCATCGGCGTGCATCCGGACGTCGCGCTCGCGCAGGATGCGGGGCTGGCCGTCGATCGCGGCGTGACGGTCGACCGTTTCCTGCAGACGAGCGCACCGGACATCTACGCGGCCGGCGACATCGCGCGCTGGCCCGATCCGTTGACGGGCGAACGCATACGCGTCGAGCACTGGGTCGTCGCGGAGCGGCAGGGCATCGCCGCGGCGCGCAACATGCTCGGCCGGCAGCGGCCGTTCGACGCGGTGCCGTTCTTCTGGAGCCAGCACTACGACCTGACGGTCCGCTATGTCGGACATGCGGAGCAATGGGACCGCGTCGAGATCGACGGCGACCTGCGCGCACATGACGCTTCGGTCGCGTTCTGGCGCGGCAACGCACGGCTCGCGGTCGCGACGCTCGGCCGCGATCTCGACTGCCTGCGCGCGGAAGCGGCGCTCGAGCAGCAGGGCGCGACGCGCGCGTGAACGGGCTGCCGACTGTGCGCTGACCGGTGCGCGCGCTGGTAAAGTAGTTGCGTACACAACTGTCATCGCATCGTCGCGACCTGCGCAGAGCCGCCGAACCGGACAGACGTCCGTGAATCTCGACTGCCGTTTCTCGACCGAGGTGATCGCGGCGCTGTTCGCGATCATGAACCCGACCGCGAACATTCCGGTATTTCCGGAGCCCATCGAACGCGCAGTCGACACGATGCGCCGCACGGTCGCGCTTGCGGCCGCGATCGGCGTGTCGATCGACGACGACGCACCGGCCGGCTGACCACGCACCGCGCCGACCCCTGCGCGCACGGGCGCGCGCCTTGCTCGAACAGTGCGACGGTACTTGCACCGTTTCCGCTTTCGACAAGGAGGGCCTGACATGAAAGCAGTCGTATTTCACGGCATCGGCGACATTCGCATCGATACGGTACCCGACCCGGAAGTCGTCGACGTGACCGATGCGGTCGTGCGCCTGACTGCCAGCGCGATCTGCGGCACCGACCTGCACATGGTGCGCGGCACGCTCGGCGGGATGAAGCCGGGCACGATCCTCGGCCATGAGGGTGTCGGCATCGTCGAGACGGTCGGGCGCGACGTGCGCAACCTGAAGCGCGGCGATCGCGTGCTGATTCCGTCGACGATCGCGTGCGGCAGCTGCGTGTACTGCCGCGCGGGCTACACCGCGCAATGCGACGTCGCGAACCCGGGCGGGCCGCGCGCGGGCACCGCGTTCTACGGCGGCCCGGCCGACACGGGGCCGTTCGACGGGCTGCAGGCCGAATACGCGCGCACGCCGCTCGCGAACGCGAGCCTGATCCGGTTGCCGGACGCGATCGATGACGACCGGGCGATCCTGATGTCCGACATTTTTCCGACCGGCTACTTCGGCGCGCAGCTCGCGGAAGTGAAGCCGGGCGACACGGTGGCCGTGTTCGGCGCCGGGCCGGTCGGCCAGTTCGCGATCGCGAGCGCGAAGCTGATGGGTGCCGGGCGCGTGATCGCGATCGACCGCATCGCGTCGCGGCTCGAGATGGCCTGCGCGCAAGGTGCCGAGACCATCGACTTCTCCGAGGAAGACCCCGTCGACACGGTGCTGCGTCTCACCGGCGGGATCGGGGTGGATCGTGCGATCGACGCGGTGGGCGTCGACGCGATGCGCGCGACGCATGGGCCGGCCGCCGCCGACTACGACGCGGCGCGTGCGTTCGATGCGGAAGTCGACGCCGTCGCTCCGCGCCGCAAGCCGGACGGCCGCTACTGGACGCCCGGCGACGGGCCGTCGCAGGTATTGCAATGGGCGGTGCGCGCGGTCGCGAAGGCGGGCACGGTCGCGGTGATCGGCGTGTATCCGCCGCAGGCGCGCGTGTTTCCGGTCGGCGAGGCGATGAACCGGAACCTGACGATCAAGCTGGGCAACTGCAATCACCGGACCGTCACGCCGCACCTGATCGAGCTCGTGCGCAGCGGTGCGTTCGACCCGGCGTCCGTGCTGACGCGCTGCGAGCCGCTGACGAACGCGATCGACGCGTATCGCGCGTTCGACGTGCGCGAGCCGGGCTGGATGAAAGTGAAGCTGACGCCGTGACGCTGCGAACCGCAACGAGGAGTGCTGCCATGAACGAGTTCCATGATCTCTACGACAACTGCATGGCCGCGTGCGATGCGTGCGCGCATGCATGCGATGCATGCACGGCCGGGTGCCTGGCGGACCCCGACTCACACGCGCTGGCCGGCTGCATTGCGCTCGACATCGAGTGCGCGCAGCTGTGCCGCCTTGCCTCGGCCGCGATGGCGCGCGACAGCGTGCTCGCGCCCCAGGTGTGTGCGCTGTGCGCGCATGCGTGCGAGCTGTGCGCGGCCGAATGCCTGCAGCACGCGCTCGACCATTGCCGGCGCTGTGCGCTGGCATGCGACACCTGCGCCGCGATGTGCCGCGCGATGGCCTGAGCGATCAGCGCGTGCCGTAAACCCGGCCGGCGACGCGCGCGAGCAGGGCGTCGAGCACCGCCATCTCGACGGGCTTGACGAGGTGATCGTCGAAACCCTCGCTCGCGGTGCGAGCGAAGTCGGCCGGGCTTGCATGGCCGGACAACGCGACGCAGGTCGTGCCGGCCAGCGCGTCGATCGCGCGCAGTTCGCGCAGCAGCGTGAAGCCGTCGACGTCGGGCATCGACAGGTCGACGAGCATCAGGTGCGGAACGATGTCGCGCGCGAGCGCCAGCGCGTCGTCCGCGTGGTACGCGACCCGCGGTGCATGGCCCTTGATCTGCAGCAGCACGGCGAGCGTGTCGGCGGAGTCGCGGTTGTCGTCGACGATGACGATGCGCAGCGGCGCGCCGGCCGGCTTCCCGGTGGTGCGCGGCGCCGGCGCGTCGACGGGCGTCGGGCGCATCGCGCGCTCGAGCGGCAGCCGCACCGTGAACGTCGCGCCCTGGCCGGGGCCGGCGCTTTCCGCGGCGATCATCCCGCCGTGCAGCTCGACGAACGACCGGCAGATCGCGAGGCCGAGCCCGAAGCCGTCCGACGCGCGCCGGCCCGGCACGCTTTCCTGTTCGAACAGGTCGAAGATCGATTCGAGCGAACCCGGCGCGATGCCGGCACCGTGATCGGTGATGCGAATCGCGACGACCGACCCTTCGGCGCGCGCGCCGACGTCGATGCGTCCGCCCTGCGGCGAGAATTTCGACGCGTTGTCGAGCAGGTTGTGCAGCACCTGCACGAGCCGCGCGGCGTCGCCGCGCACCACCAGCGGATCGGCCGGCAGGTCGACGCGAATGTTCTGCGCGCGTGCGGCCAGCTTCGGCTGGACGCTTTCCACGCCGCGGCAGACGACGTCGCGCACGGTCGCCGGCGCGTGGTCGAGTTCGACCTTGCCGGCGGTGATGCGCCCGACGTCGAGCAGGTCGTCGACCAGCCGCGTCAGCTGTCCGATCTGGCGATGCACGGCGTCGCGGCATTGCGCGAGCGCGGGCGCCGGATCGGGCAGGCTCTGCAGCACGCCGACCGAATGGCGCAGCGGCGCGAGATGGTTGCGCAGTTCGTGCGCGAGCATCGCGATGAACACGCTGAGCCGGTGCGTCGACACTTCGAGTTCGGCGAGCCGCTTGCGCTCGGTCATGTCGCGCGTGATCTTGATGAAGCCGGCCAGCTGGCCCGCATGGTCGTGCACGGCCGTGATCGTCACGCTGGCCCAGAACAGCGAACCGTCCTTGCGCACGCGCCAGCCTTCGTCCTCGAAGCGGCCGTGCGCGACGGCTTCCCGGAGCCCGAATGCGGGCCGCCCGGCGGCGATCGCATCGGGCGGATAGAAACGCGAGAAATGGTGGCCGACGATGTCGGCCGTGCGATAGCCCTTGATGCGCTCCGCGCCCGCGTTCCACGTCGCGACGTTGCCGTGCGGGTCGAGCATGAACACCGCGTAGTCGGTGATCGCCTCGACGACGGTCTCGAAACGGAACTCGGCGAAGCGGTGCAGCAGGTCGCGTGCATCGGCGGGCCCGAGCGGCGGGTGGAGATCGGCAATGGCGTCGTCTTTCTTCATCGGAACGGCAAGTCGGATGCGGGCGGAGGAACGCCGCCCCGCCGCGGCCGGACGAGCCGGCCGCGGCCATTCAAATCGGATTGACACCCCGAAAGCATAAGGGAGGTCGAATCGCCTGATCAATGGGGGCGCATGGCTTGTGCCGCGTGGCGCCCGCAGCGCGAAATCCTGCCGGTGGCGGCCTGGCGACGGCGGCGCGGCATGCCGATTGCATCGCCGTCCGGTCCGCACGCCGCGGCCGGACCGGCGCGAAAGCCGGGCCTCCGGCGGCGGCGCGCCGCTTCACGGCTACCCGAGGGCATCGACATGAACAGCACACTGAACCCCGACAACGAACCGGCCGGCCCGGACGACGACAACGCGCGGCGCGGCCGCGACGGCCGCGCGCTGGGGCCGAGCGATTCGTCCGACAGCGGCAGCGACACGGTCGGTGCGCGGCGCCATCCGTTCGACGTCGATTCGCCGCTCGACGAGCATGCGCTGGAGCGCGGCGACGCGGCCCTCGACAGCGATACGGACCGCGCGGGCACCGGCGAGCGCGCGTCGGCGGACGGCGATGCGGGGCTCGAGGAAGGCGCCGATATCGAGCCGGATCGCACGGAACGGCTGAGCGAGCCCGGCGGCACCGAGGATCCGGATGCGCCGGACGAACCGGGTGCGGGCGGTGCATAGGGTCGCTGCACGGCGACCCTCCGCGCAAAAACTGCAATTGCGTTGCAGATAGGTGAGCCCGGCTAGGGGTGCCCGGCCAGGGACACCCGGCGACGCGCGATGATCGGCTTTGCCCCGTCAGCGCGCTGCGCGGCGATCACGACGTGGACCGCGATCGTCGGCGCGGGCGTGCCGCCCCTGGGCTTCGCCGCGCCGCCGCGGTGTGCTGGCCAACGGGCGGCACGCGACTTGCATCAACCTGACCGACGTGCGCCGCGACGCGACATGGGTCCCGGTCCGCACGCGGCACAGGCGCGATCAGGCACAGGCGCGATCAAGGAGGGACACGATGCAACGACGATCTCCCGGACGGCAAGCCGAACGGAGCGGCCCGCCCGACTGGCAGGAGCGCGGCGAACGCGCGTACCGGGACACCGGCGAGCGCGATTTTCGCGGCGACGAATCCCGGCGGCGCGATGCCGACTACGAATCCGCGTACCGGCGCTTCGCGAGCGAGGACGTCGGCCCGGAAGACTGGGGCAGCGAATGGAGCGAGCGCTCGGCACGCTCGTCGGCCGAACAGCGCAGCGCAGACGCTGGCGCCGATTGGCGCAGTGCGCCGGGCGGGCCCGGCGGGTCCGGCGGTTCGCGCGATCCGGCGTGGGAGTCCGGGCGCGGCTACGGCAACCGTGGCCGCCGAGCGGACGGCGGCCAAGGACGTGAAGGCGCCCATGGCGACCAGCCGGGGTTCCGCGGCCATCACCGGATGGGCTGGTATGACGGCGAGGGCGACTACGACTACGATGCCTACGACGGGCGCGACCAGCGCCGTGCCGATGCCTCCGGCCTGTCGCGCTTCGGCGACGACGCGCGACGCGAGGCCATGCGGCATCGGCGCGGCCCGAAAGGCTATACGCGCTCGGACGAGCGGATTCGCGAGGACATCTGCGAGCGGCTCGTGCATGCGCTCGACATCGACGTGAGCGATGTATCCGTGCAGGTGCGCGACGGCCGCGTCGAACTCGACGGCACCGTGCCGCAGCGCTGGATGAGGCACGACATCGAGGACATTGCCGACGGCTGCCTGTGCGTGCGCGACGTCGAGAACCGCGTGCGCGTGCGCCGCGACGGCGAACCCGACAAGGGCATGGTGCTGCATCCGTCCCAACGCACGGTCACGCCGACGCAGCCTGCGGCGCGCGATCCCGAACCGGGTAGCGACACGGGCCGCGATCGCGAATCGCGCCATTGACCGCGGATGCGCGGGACGACCCGGCCACGGATACCGCCGTCGCGCGCATGACGACCGGCACGGGCGACCGGCCGCGCGACGCGCGCGCTCGTGCTTTTCTCCGCAGAAATCCGCGGCGAACCTTCCGAACCCGACGACACCCGAAGCCCTGACTTGCGCCGTGCCTGCGCGCTTGCGAAGCACCGCGCGCAGGCGACGCCGGACGGGCTCGCGATCCGGTCGCGGCCGGTCGCCGGTTTTTACAGCAGCTTATAAAAAAGCCCGCCGGCGGGCGCGACGGCCCGATGCGGCACGGGCGTGCGCAGACCGGCATGGTTCTCGCTATACCGCCTGTATCGACGCCTGTCACGGCAAGCGTCACGGCCACGATTCGTTGGACGCTTGCAGGAGGTGCACGTGAACGCGGCATACGATTCCACCCGACCACCGCTCGCCGGCCGTACCGCGCGCGTGACGAGCGTGCCGATCGCGGTCGCGTCGAACCAGCCGGGCGCCGCGCGCTGCAGCACGATACGCGTCGACTGCAGCAACGCGACCGAATGGCGGATCGATGCCGTGCACGCGCCGCACCCGCACCATGTGGCCGACCGTCTCGATTTCAGCAGCGACATCGTCGTACGCGAGTCCGTGCGCCGCCACGGTTCGTGGGTGCGGCGATGAGCGTCGCCTGGGATCGCGCGCGACGCATCCTGTGCGTGCGCCTCGACAGTCTCGGTGACGTGCTGATGACGACCCCCGCACTGCGCGCGCTGAAGGAGAGCGGGCGCGGGCGCCGGCTCACACTGCTGACGTCGTGCAGCGGCGCCGCGCTGGCGAAACACCTGCCGATGGTCGACGACGTGTGGACGTATGACGCGCCGTGGGTCGGGCATCCGGACGTGCATGGCGATCCGGTTACCGATCTCGACATGATCGACCGGCTGCTGGCCGGACGCTTCGACGCGGCCGTGATCTTCACTGTGTACAGCCAGAGCCCGCTGCCGGCCGCGATGATGTGCTGGCTCGCGGGCATCCCGCTGCGGCTCGCGCATTGCCGCGAGAATCCTTACGAACTGCTGACCGATCGCGTGCCCGAAACCGAGCCGGATTCGCACGTGCGCCATGAAGTCGCGCGTCAGCTTGCGCTGGTGCGCTCGGTCGGCGCGAAGACGTCCGATTGGCGGATGACGTTCGAGCCGGGCGATGCGGCGCGGCGCGCGCTGCACGCACGGCTGCGCGCCGCGCTGCAGCGGACGGGCGGTCCGCGCCGGCCGGGCGCGCCGTGCGCGCGCTGGCTGGTCGTGCACCCGGGCGCGAGCGCGGCGTCGCGCCGCTGGCCGGTCGAACGCTTCGGCGCCGCGGCTGCGCGGCTCGCGCCGCTGTTCGACGGCATCGCGGTGACGGGCAGCGCCGACGAACGTGTGCTCGTCGACGCGGTGTGCAACCGCGTGGGGCGGCGCGCGGTGCCGTTCGCCGGCACGCTGCCGCTTGGCGAACTCGGTGCACTGATCGAGACGGCCGACCTGCTGTTGTCGAACAACAGCGGCCCCGTGCACCTCGCGGCCGCGCTCGGCACCCCGGTCGTCGACCTGTACGCGCTGACCAATCCGCAGCACACGCCGTGGCGTGTGCCGCACCGCGCGTTGAACGTCGACGTGCCGTGCCGCAACTGCTACCGCAGCGTATGCAACCAGGCCGGCCATCCGTGCCTGCTCGGCGTGAGCGTCGACGACGTCGTCGAAGCGACGCACGCGCTGTTGCGCGGCAGCGTGCGCCATGCGCAACGCACAGCCGCGCGGGCCGCCGTGCGCGGTGCGGAGCCGGCTGCGGCGAACGCGTCGAACGTGATTCCGTTCGCGCACCTCATCACGAGGAACTGACGCATGCCTGATCCGACCTATACGCTCGGCATCAATGCCGCCTTTCACGACAGCGCCGCGTGCCTCGTGCGCGATGGCGCGGTGATCGCGGCGCCCGAGGACGAACGCTTCACGCACGTGAAGCACGCGAAGCGGCCGGTGCCGTTCTCGACATGGGAGCTGCCGTATCACGCGATCGACTATTGTCTGGCGGAAGCGGGCATCGCGCTCGCGGACGTCGATCATGTCGCGTATTCGTACGACCCGTGGCTCGAGCTCGATCGTCACGGCAACGACACGGCGCTGCCGCTGCCGCTCGCACCGTCCGCGCATGCGCCGCGTGCCGACGGCGTATCGCCGTGGCATCCGTTGTTCCTGTCGTCGATCGTGAACGCACCGCGCCAGCTCACGGGCGGCGCGCCGCACCACCTGCAGCGGCGCTTTCGCGGCGTCGCGCACGACGGGCCGTTTCGCTGGCATTTCATCGAGCATCATCTCGCGCACGAGGCGAGCGCGTTTCTCGCGGCGCCGATCGATCCGGACATGCAGCGCAAGCTGAACCGGATCAAGGATCGCGAGGACTTCCGGCCGGTTGCGCCGGTCGTGCTCGAAAGCCACGCACACCACTGGTTCAACGGCGGACGACGCACGCCGCTGCGCGCGCCGTTCATGCTGTTCGTGTACGACATCGCGCCCGGCGCCGAGGCGACGATTCCGGCGGTGCGCCACATCGACGGCACCGCGCGCGTGCAGACCGTCGACGCACACCAGCATCCGCTGCTGCATGCGCTGCTGTCCGAGTTCGACGCGCTGACCGGCGTGCCGGTGCTCGTCAACACGTCGTTCAACACGCGCGGCGAACCGATCGTCTGTACGCCGCGCGACGCGCTCGAGTGCTTCTGGACTTCGCCGCTCGACGCGCTCGTGATCGGTTCGTTCCTGCTGGAGAAGCCGAGATGAACATGCGCGACACACAACTGCCGCCGGTCGTGTCGGTCGTCGTGCCGACGTACCGGCGGCCCCGCCTGCTAGAACGCTGCCTCGACGCGCTGTGCGCGCAGGTGTTCGATCCGACCACCTACGAGATCGTCGTCGTCGACGACGACCCGGCCGGCAGCGCATGGGAAACCGTCGACGCGTGTCGCGCGCGGATGACCGACGTGCCGGTGATCCGCTACATGACCGCGCCCGATACGCAGGGGCCGGCGGGCGCGCGCAACATCGGCTGGCGCAGCGCGCGCGGCGCGCTGATCGCGTTCACCGACGACGACACGATTCCCGATCCGACCTGGCTGCGCCATGGCGCGGCCGCGCTGCTGGCCGAACCGTCGGCGGCGGCCGCGGCGGGGCGCATCGACGTGCCGCTGCGAGCGCGCCCGACCGACCACGAGCGCGATGCGGCCGGCCTCGCGCATGCGGAATTCGCGACCGCGAACTGCTTCGTGCGGCGCGCGGCGCTCGAGCGCGTCGGCGGGTTCGACGAGCGCTTCACGCGCGCATGGCGCGAGGACGCCGACCTGATGTTTGCGCTGCGCGAGCACGCGGGGCCGATCGTCGGCGTCGATGCCGCGCGGATCGTGCATCCGGTGCGTCCCGCGCGCTGGGGCGCGAGCATCGGCCAGCAGTCGAAGGTGTATTTCGACGCGCTGCTGTACAAGAAGCATCGCGCGACCTACCGGCGTCATATCCGCGCGATGCCGCCATGGAATTACTACGCGGCCGTGCTGTTCGCGCTCGGCGCGCTCGGCTGTTTCGCGGCCGGATGGCGCGCGCCGGGCATCGCGTGCGCGGCGGCCTGGGTCGTGATCACGGCCGCATTCTGCGCGAAGCGGCTGCGCGGCACGCGGCTCACGCCGTCGCATGTCGTCGAGATGATCGTCACGTCGATCGCGATTCCGCCCGTGTCGTTGTACTGGCGCGTGCGCGGTGCGCTTCACTTCCGGGTGTTCTTTCTATGATGCTCGAATCCGTTTCGTCGTCCGGGCCGATCCGCATCGCGGTGTTCCGCGCGCTGCAGCTCGGCGACATGCTGTGCGCGGTGCCGGCGCTGCGCGCGCTGCGGCGCGGCGAGCCGAATGCGCGCATCACGCTGCTCGGCTTGCCGTGGGCGCGCGAGTTCGCATCGCGCTTCTCGGACTACATCGACAACTTCATCGCGTTTCCCGGCGCACCGGGCCTCGGCGAGCAGCCGGACGCCGAGCCGGCCGCGCGCGGGGCGTTCGTCGCGGAATGCCGCGCGCGCGACTTCGATCTCGCGATCCAGCTGCACGGCAGCGGCGTGCAGACCAACGCGATCGTCGCGTCGCTCGGTGCGACGCGCACCGCCGGTTTCGTGCCGCCCGACGGCGGCACGACCGCGCTCGACTGTGCGCTCGTCTGGCGTGACGGCGAGCCCGAGGTCACGCGCTACCTGGCGCTGACCCGCAAGCTCGGCTATCCGGACTGGGGCGACTACCTGGAATTTCCGCTGGGCGGCCTCGACTACGCGCTATGGCATGTGCTGTGCGACGAGCATGCGCTCGATCCGGGCCGCTACGTGATCGTTCATCCGGGCGCGCGGATGGCGTCGCGGCGCTGGCCGGTCGAGCGTTTCGCGAGCGTGGCACGGCAGCTCGCGGACGACGGCTGGCAGATCGTGTTGACCGGTACGCGCGCGGAACTCGCGCTGGCCGGCGCGTTCGTCGAACATCTCGCGCGGCCGTGCGTGAACCTGTGCGGGCGTACCCCGCTCGGCGCGCTGGCCGCGCTGATCGGCCGCGCGCGGCTCGTGCTGTGCAACGACACGGGCGTGTCGCAAGTCGCGGCGGCGTTCGGCACACCGAGCATCGTCGTCGCGTGCGGCAGCGACACGGCCCGCTGGGCGCCGCTCGACGCCGCACGCCATCGCGTGCTCGCGAACCATCCGGCCTGCCGGCCGTGCGGGTTCGATACCTGCCCGTACGGGCACGAGTGCGCGACGGCGATCGGCGTCGACGACGTGATGGAGCGGGCGGGCGAACTGCTCGCGGAGGAGAGACGTCATGTCACGTAAGCGGTTGCGCGTGCTCACCTGGCACGTGCATGGCAACTATCTGTATTACCTGTCGCAGGCGCCGCACGATTTCTACATCGTGACGAAGGCGCAGCATCCGCCCGGTTACGCGGGTCGGGTCGGGCACCTGCCGTGGGGCGACAACGTGTACGAGGTGCCCGTCGAGTGCGTGCGCGACACCGAGTTCGACTGCGTGCTGTACCAGCATCGCAATCACTACGCGCACGACAGGTTGCGGCTCCTGAGCGACGCGCAGCGTGCGCTGCCGGCGCTGTTCGTCGAACACGATCCGCCGCGCGAGCATCCGACCGACACGCTGCACCCCGTGCAGGACCCGAACGTGCTGCTGGTGCACGTGACGCCGTTCAACGCACTGATGTGGGACAGCGGCGTCACGCCGACGCGCGTGATCGAGCACGGCGTGCTGCTGCCCGACGGTGTCGAGTATCGCGGCACGCTGCCTAAGGGCGTGACGGTCGTGAACCACCTCGCACGACGCGGGCGGCGTCTCGGCGCGGACCTGTTCGAGGTCGCGCGTCAAACCGTGCCGCTCGACCTGGTCGGGATGGGTTCGGCCGAACTCGGCGGCATCGGCGAAGTGCAGAACCCGGCGCTCCCGCAGTTCCTGTCGCACTACCGCTTCTTCTTCAATCCGATCCGCTACACGAGCCTCGGGCTCGCGGTGATCGAGGCGATGATGATCGGGCTGCCGATCGTTGCGCTCGCAACGACGGAGATGGCGCAACTCGTGAGAAGCGGCTGCAACGGGGTTGCCGATACGCGGCCTGCCGTGTTGATCGACGCGATGCGCATGCTGATCCGCGATCCGGATCTCGCGCGCGAGTGGGGCGCGGTGGCGAAGCGCGACGCGTGCGAGCGGTTCGGGATCGAGCGGTTCGTGCGCGAGTGGGACAGCGCGTTGTGCGACGTCGCGTCGTAGACCGTGCGGCCGCCGAGGCGGCCCGCTTACGGGTTGGTTGCGCTCGGCGGCATGCCCGCGCTCGTGCTGCCGGCGGCACTGGCGGCACTGGCGGTGCCGGCGGTGCCAGTGGCGCCGCTTGCGTCGCTCGCAGCGGGCGTCGGCGCCGCCGCGCCGCTCGCCGCGTTGCGCTCGTGTTCGGGTAATAGCGCGAGGCGGTTGTACAGCGTCTTCAGGCTGATGCCGAGCGCCTTCGCGGTGCGCGGCTTGTCGCCGTTGAAATGGCGCAGCGACGCGACGATGAAGCGCTGCTGCGTATGCGCGAGCGTCGTGCCGATCTGGAGCGTCATCGCGTTGTGACGCACCTCCTCGCGCGGCGGCTGGCGGCGCGGCAGCTGCAGTTCGATCTGCTCGTCGGCGAGAATGAACGCGCGCTCCAGCGCGTTGCGCAGCTCGCGCACGTTGCCGGGCCACGTGTAGGCGCGCAGCGCCTTCATCGCCTGCAGCGACAGACGCTTGCGCGTGCGATGCCGTGCGTTCAGCCGTTCGACGATCTGCAGCGCGATGTCGCCAACGTCGTCCTCGCGCTGCCGCAGCGCGGGCACGTGCAGCGCGATCGTCGCGATCCGGTAGAACAGATCCTCGCGCAGCCGGCCGCTGCGCACGGCCTCGACCGGATCGTGATGGGTGGCCGCGACGATCCGCACGTCGAGCGGAATCGCTTCGTGACCGCCGACGCGCACGATCGTGTTCGACTCCAGCGTGCGCAGCAGTTTCACCTGCAATTCAGCCGGCATTTCGGCGATTTCGTCGAGAAACAGCGTCCCGCCGCGCGCGGCTTCGAACATGCCCACATGTTGCGCGATCGCGCCGGTGAAGCTGCCTTTTTCATGTCCGAACAAATGGGATTCCGCGATGTCCTTCGGAATCGCACCGCAGTTGACGGGCACGAACGGCCCGCGCCGGCGCGGGCTCATGTCGTGGATGAGCCGCGCGACGATGTCCTTGCCGGCGCCGCTCTCGCCGACCACCAGGACGCTGACGCGCGTCGCGGCGACGCGCGCTACCTTCAGCAGCAAATCCTGAATCGTTCGCGAGCGGCCGAACAGCCGCGCGCCGTCATCGTCTGATTTCGACATGAGTGATATCGAGTTGGGGAGTATTGACCGAAACCGTCGAAGAACAGACGAAAAAATGACCGCCACGCGTCATTTTTTCATGTTGGCAGGATACCTTTTATGCCCGTTTCGCCGGATTGAATCTGGCAATGCGATCGCGTCGGACAGATAGATTTATTCGATGATCGGCGAAGGCACGACGCGCTTCTTCTATACTTCTAAGCACTTGTTTGTCACTGCAGGACAGCTAGTCTGCTCATTCGTGTGCAGTGCGGATGTGCCGCCGGATTCCGGCGTCGTACCCCGCATCGCACGCCCGCCGCGGTTTCGGCCGACGCCTGGCGCCCGGGCCGCACCACCAGGAGCTTCGATGCCTTATGTCCTGATCGTCGAAGACGATGCCGATACGCGCGCGATGCTCGCGGCGCTCGCGCAAGCGCAGCAGCTTGCATGCGACACGGCCGCGACGCTCGAAGAAGCGCGCACGCTTGTCTCGACGAACACCCCCGATCTCGTGCTGTGCGATCTCGTGCTGCCGGACGGCAACGGCATGGATCTGTTCGACGCGTTGCCCAAGCGCGCGCATTGCGAAATGGTGCTGACCACCGGTCACGCGAGCCTCGAAACCGCGATCGACGCATTGCGGCGCGGCGCGACCGACTATCTGGTGAAGCCGCTCAACATGCAGCGGCTGAACAGCATCTTGGCGCGCGTGCCGCGCACCACCGCACTGCATGAGGAAATCGCCGAACTGCGCTCCGAACTGAAGCGTCTCGGCCGCTTCGGCCGGATGCTCGGCAGCTCGCCCGCGATGCAGGCCGTCTACGATGCGATCGGCCGCGTCGCGCGTACCGAGGCGTCGGTGCTGCTCACCGGCGAGTCGGGCACCGGCAAGGAGCTCGCCGCGCAGACGGTGCACGACCTGAGCCTGCGCCGCCGCGGCCCGTTCCTCGCGGTGAACTGCGGCGCGATCGCCGCGAATCTCGTCGAGAGCGAGATGTTCGGCCACGACCGCGGCAGCTTCACCGGCGCCGAGCGGCAGCACAAGGGCTTCTTCGAACGTGCGGACGGCGGCACGCTGTTCCTCGACGAAATCACCGAGATGCCGGTCGAATCGCAGGTCAAGCTGCTGCGCGTGCTGGAAACCGGGCGGCTCACGCGGCTCGGCTCGACGCGCGAGATCGATGTCGACGTGCGTATCGTCGCGGCGACCAACCGCGATCCGGACGCCGCGATGGCCGACGGCAAGCTGCGGCCCGACCTCTATCACCGGATCAACGTGTTCCCGATTCCGCTGCCGTCGCTGAGCGAGCGCGGCGACGACATCCCGATGCTCGCCGACGCATTCCTGCAGCAATACAACGAGGAAAGCGGCCGCAAGCTGCGGTTTGCGCCCGCCGCGCGCGACGCGCTGAAGTCCTACGCATGGCCCGGCAACGTGCGCGAGTTGCGCAACTTCGTGCAGCGCGCGAGCATCTTCGCCGACGCGGACGTGATCGACACGCTGCCGCCGCCGATCATGGACGAACTGTCGGACATGGTCGACGCGCACGAGGATCGCGTGACGGTGCCGTTCGGCACGCCGCTCGAGGAAGTCGACCGCAAGCTGATTCTCGGTACGATCGCGAAATGCGGCGGCGTGAAGGCGCAGGCGGCCGAAGTGCTGGACGTCAGCCTGAAGACGATCTACAACCGGCTCGCGCAACTGGAAGACGAAGCGGAAAAACCGGACTCCTGATGGCGTGCCGGATGCGCTCATGCGCGCACGCCCGCGCGGCGACGCGCGTCGTCGAGATGCGGCGAGATGACGAGCCAGCGTGTCGGAGCGCTCATGGTATGAAGGTCTCCCAGGTCAGCACAGGCGGCCGAGCAGGTGGCGTGCCCGTCCGGCTGCGCGTGGCCGGCTGCCGCCGGTTGGTTGGCAGGAGCGTGTCCGATGTTTGAATTTGCACGGCCGCAGGTCGGAAATTACGCAACCGCCGTGATGCTCGTCGCGATCGCGACCGTGTTGCAGGCGCTGGCGATCCGCTTCGGCGGCGTGAACCTGTCGCTGATCCTGTACTACCCGATGCTGGCCGGCGCGGCATGGCTGACGTCGTTCCTGTTCGGGATCGTGTCGACCGTGGTCAGCGGGCTGCTGATCTGGACGCTGTTCCTGTCCGATCCGGCCGCGTACACCGGGCCGCTATCGGCCCGGCTCGTGCAGCTCTTCACCTTCATGGTGGTCGGCACGCTGGTCTGCGCGGCCGCGGCGATGCTGCACCACGCGCGGCTCACGAACGACGTCGCGCGCCGGCGTGACGCGGCCGCGCGGCGGCGGCTCGAAGCCGTGCTGCAGTCGCTGCCGCACGGTGTGATTGCGACCGACGGGAAAGGCCGGGTGACTTACCTGAATGCGGAGGCCGCCGAGCTGGCCGGCTGCGGCGTGGACGATGCGACGGGCCGGCCCGTGCGCGACGTGCTGCGCATGTTCGATCACGACGGCCGGCGCGTGCAGGCGACGCCGCTCGAGCGGGCGCTCGGCGGCGCGCATGCGTTGTCCGACCGGCACTGGCTGCACGGCGCCGCCGGCAGCACGCCGGTGCCGATCGCCGAGGCGGCGTCGCCGATCGCCGATGCGGACGGCAACATCGACGGCGCGGTGCTGCTGTTTTGCGATGCCGGCGTGGCGCGCGCGCGCGCCGACAAGTCGCGGCTGCAGCTCGCGGTCGTGGAGGCATCGCCGGACGCGATCGTCGGGGTCGACGGCCAGGGCCGCATCGTCAGCTGGAACCCGGCCGCGCAGCGGATCTTCGGGTTCGACGAGTCCGAGGCATACGGGCGCCCGTTCGAATCGCTCGTCGCGATGCGCTGGCTGCAGCGCAACCCGCTGGCCGACACGTTCGACGCGATGCGCGAACCGGTCGGCCCGCTCGAACTGCTGTGCGTGCGCCGCGACGGCCGGCGCTTTCGCGCAACGGTGTCCGCATGCCCGGTGCGCGGCGACATGCGCAACTGCGTCGCGCTGTCGCTGACGCTGCGCGAGACCGGCGCGCAGCGCCGCCGCGACCTGCGCGCGCACCGTTCGCTGCAGGGCGCACGCGACGCGCGCGACCAGGCCGATACGTCGAACCGCCTGAAGGATGAATTGCTCGCGACCGTGTCGCACGAACTGCGCACGCCGCTGAACGTGATCTACGGCTGGGTCGAGGTGCTGCGCAATTCGCACGAAGACGCATTGCAGCAGCAGGCGATCGACGCGATCGATCGCAGCGCGCGTTCGCTCACGCGCATGGTCGGCGACATCCTCGACGCATCGTCGCTCGCGACCGGCAAGCTGCGGATCGATTCGATGCCGGTGGACGTGGTGCGGCTGTTCGCCGATGCGACGGGCGCGTTCCAGACGGCCGCGTCGTCGGTTGGCGTCGCGCTCGAATTCGACTGCGCCGCGCCAGCATGCGTGGTGTCGGGCGACGCGGAGCGCTTGCGGCAGATGCTGTCGAACCTCGTGTCGAACGCGCTGAAATTCACGCCGGCCGGCGGTGCGGTGACGGTCACGCTGTCGCGCGACGCCGGGCACGCGATACTGACCGTCGCCGATACCGGGCAAGGCATCGCGCCGGATTTCATCCCGTACGTGTTCGACATGTTCCGCCGCGCGGACGATTCGCCTGCCTCGTCGCGGCGCGGGCTCGGGCTCGGCCTGTCGATCGTGCGGCATATCGCCGAGCTGCACGGCGGCACGGTCAGCGTCGAAAGCCCAGGCCGCAATCGCGGCGCCACGTTCACCGTGACGTTGCCGGTCGGCTGGCAGCCGGTGGGGGCGATGGCGTGGAGCGTCACGCCGGACGACGGCACGCGCGGTACGCTGATGCTCGAGTCGCAGCGCATCCTGATCGTCGACGACGACGCGACCACGCGTGCGAGCCTGACCGCCGCGCTGACGACGCTCGGCGCGGTCGTCGCGGTCGCATCGTCGGGCCGTGACGCGCTCGCCATCGTCGCGGACGTGAAGCCGACCGTCGTGCTGTCCGATCTCGCGATGTCCGACGGCGACGGCTTCTGGCTGCTCGATGCGTTGCGCCGCGGCAGCGCGAACGGCGGCAGCCCGCCCGATCTGCGCGTGCTCGCGGTCACCGCGCACGCGGGCCTCGGCGACGAACGCCGCGCGCTCGAAGCGGGCTTCGACGGCTATCTGTGCAAGCCGGTCGACGTGCGTGAGCTGGCCCGCCGGATCGCGCGCGTGACGAGGCGCGACGGCTGACGCGCGGGCGTGCGGCGGCTGCCGGCCGCCGTGCCGGCAGGTGCGGATTGTCGCAGCGCGTGTAGACGTCGACGTCGACGTCGAGGTCGCGCTCGGCCAGCTGCTTCGCGACGTTCGCGACGTAGATGTTCTGACCGCCCGCGTCCACGCCGCCGATCACCCCCAGCGGTGACGCATGTTCACTATCAACGCGATTCTTTGCATGGTGTTGCTCCCGAGGTCGGGGCCGCGCCGGCGAGCCCCGTTGCGTCCCTCTTCGGCAATCGCCATACCCGTCACTTTGCGGGGTGCACACCCGGCCCATGTGCCGAAAAAATTACAACGGGTTGGATGAAAGGGCGTCCGATCGGCGGGCCGCGCGTGCATGCGGCGGGTTGCGCGCGGCACGCGATTTGCGTCACCCGGACGTCCGCCGGCCACGCCGGCCTCACGATAGGAGGTCACGATGAAGGTATTCCCGCTGCAAGCCCGCGCACCGCGATTCCGCCGTCATCCCGCCAGACGTCTCGGCATGGCGGTCGCGATCGCCGCGGCCACCGCCTGTATCGCCGTCGCGCCGAATGTGTTCGCCGCCGGAGACGACGGCTCGGCATCGTCATCCATGTCGTCATCGTCATCGTCGTCGTCGACGCATTCGAGCACCGGCGCGAAGATCCGAGACGCGACCATCACGACCAAGGCGAAGGCCGAGCTGGTCGGCACGAGCGGCCTGTCGGCCGGCGACATTCACGTGAAGACGCGCCACGGCGTCGTGATGCTGACCGGCAGCGTGCCGGAAGAGCAGCAGCGCACGCAGGCCGTCAGCGTCGTCAGGCAGATCGACGGCGTGCAGGACGTGCGCGACCAGCTGACCATCCGCCCGAAATAACCGCGGCCCCGCACAAGGAGTCCAGTGATGAACTGCATGCTCAAACCGGTCGGCGAGCAGACGATCGTGATCACGGGCGCCACCAGCGGCATCGGCCTCGTCACCGCGCGCAAGGCGGCACGGCGCGGGGCGAAGCTGGTGCTGTTCGCGCGCAACGAGGACGCGCTGAATACGCTGTGCGAGGAAATCCGCCAGCACGGCGGCCTCGCGGTGCCGGTCGCCGGCGACGTCGGCATTCTCGAGGATCTGCAGCGCGCGGCCGCGGCGGCGGCCGATACCTATGGCGGCTTCGACACCTGGGTCAACAACGCGGGCGTGTCGATCTTCGGCACGGCGGCGGCGGTGCCGCTTGAGGATCAGCGCCGGCTGTTCGACACCAACTACTGGGGTGTCGTGCACGGCTCGCTCGTCGCGTCGGACCATTTCAGGCGCAAGAGCGATTTCCACGGCGGCGCGATCATCAACATGGGCAGCGAGGCGTCCGATGCGCCGGTGCCGCTGCAGAGCGCGTATGCGGCATCGAAGCACGCGGTGAAGGGTTTCACCGATTCGCTGCGCCTCGAGCTCGAGTCCGATCGCCTGCCGGTGTCCGTCACGCTGATCAAGCCGGCCGCGATCGACACGATGTTCGTGATGCACGCGAAGAACTACATGAACGTCGAGGCGAAGCTGCCGCCGCCGATCTACGACCCGGAGCTCGTCGCCGACGCGATCCTGTTCGCGGCGGCGCACCCGCGCCGCGCGCTGTTCGTCGGCGGCGCCGCGAAGCTCACGTCGGCCGGCGCGTATTACGCGCCGCGGCTGTTCGATCGCATCGCGGCCACGCTGTTCTCGCGCGGCCAGCGCACGGTGCGCCCCGCGCGGCCGCGCGACGACAACGCGCTGTACGAGTCCCGCCATGCGCTGCACGAGCGCGAAGGGATGGACGGGCCGGTGCTGCGCGGTTGCGCATACAACGCGGTGGTGCAGCGGCCGAAGGTCGCGGGCGCGGTCGCGCTGGGGGCGGCGGCGCTGATGGTTGCCGCGTTCGCGCGGTCGCGGCGCACCTCGACGTAATGGCGTCCCTTTCCGTTTTTCATTCGAAGGAGGTTTCCATGTCATCCCGACAACATACGGGCCACGAATACAGCCACGCGCGCGCGCATGAAGGCGAGCGCAAGCAGCAGGATCACGACAAGGGCGGCCACCAGACCGGGCACGGCAAGGCGCCGGGCCCGGTCGACGTGCAGAAGGCGCTGAAGGGGATGGACTATCCGGCGAGCAAGGCGGAGGTGGTCCAGTGCGCGGAGCGGTCGCACGTCGACCCGCGCGTACTCGACATGCTCAGGCAGATCCCCGATCGGGAATACGGCACGCCGGCATCGGTATCGAAGGAGCTTGGGCGGCTGATGTGAGCGCCCCCGCGTCGCGCACGCGCTCGCGTGTGCGGCACCTTACGGCCACGAGGAGCACGACCATGGCGATGATCGTCGCAGGCCGCTTCACGACGTTCGATGAAGCGGAAGGTGGGGCGCGCCACCTTTACGAGCGCGCGTTCGGCCCGGACGACGTGTCGATCTTCTTCCTGAACCCGGGCGGCCAGCACGCGCGCTTTCCGATCGGCGGCGACGTGTATGCCGATACGGCCGCGAAGCCCCGGCGGCCGCGGCGCGCTGGTCGGCGCGCTGCGCGGGCTGCTGATCGGCGCGATCGTCGGGCTGATCGTCTATGCGCTCGGCGTGCGCTACTGGTTCGTGCCGGCCGCCGGTGCGCTCGCCGGTGCCTATCTCGGTGCGTTCGGCGGCGCGCTCGGCCGGATGCGCGGCGAGCAGGCCGAAGGCAAGGGCACGCTCGCGAAGACCGAAACCGGCGTGATCCTGGCCGCGCGCGTGACGTCGACGACCGCGGCCACCGCGGAAGACGTGCTGCGTGCGACCGGCGCGCAATCGATCGAACGTGTCGAAGGCGACTGGCAGGACGGCGAATGGCGCGACTTCGATCCAGTGCGCCGGCCGGACGGCACCACGCAGGGCACGCCGCGCTGAGCATGCCGTTTCTGCACGCGCTTGCAACGCGGCGTGCGGCGCGCGGGTGTCACTCGCGCACGGGGCCGGGCCGCCGCGCAGCATGCCGCTTGCGACGTCTCGCCGACACCCGTTCATGGAGGAACCCATGACGACGGCAACGACCCCGCCACACCAGGAGAAAGCGCATGAAACAACCCGACTGGACGGTCGCGGCGCTCGCCGCGGCTGTACTCGCCGTCGCGGGGCTCGCGCAGGCACAGATGCCGAGCGAGCCGCCCGCGTCGAATTCGCATGTGCCGGGCGGCGTGATCAACCCGTCGTCGGGCGCCGCCGGCGCGGGCGATCCGGGCATCGCGAAGGCGCCGCAGCGCGGCGATGCGGAATTCGTCGACAAGGCCGCGCTGGCCGGCAAGGCCGAAGTGCAGGCGAGCCAGCTCGCGTTGAAGCAGGCGCAGTCACCGGACGTGCGCGCGTTCGCGAAACGCATGGTGGCCGACCACGGCAAGGCGAACGCGCAGCTCGACGAGGTCGCCGCGCGCGCGGGCATGAAGCCGCAGGTCGAGCAGATCCACGACCCGGACGTCGAAGCGCTGCGCGGCATGAGCGGACACGACTTCGACACGGCGTATGTGGCAGCGGTCGGCCCGGACGCGCACAAGAAGGCGGTCGCGCTGTTCGAAGACGAGGCGCGCGGCGGCCAGGACGCGCAGCTGCGGGCGTTCGCGACCTCCGCGCTGCCGACGCTCAGGCATCACCTGAGCATGGCAGAAGCACTCCAGCGCAAGGTGGGCGCGCAGTAACGCGCGCCCGGTTCAACCCAGGGCCGCGCGGGCGGCCCGTTTTTTCGGAGAAGCAGTCATGGGCCAACGGCAATCGAAGCACGAAGGCATCCTGGCGTTGCTGTGCCAGGCATACGAAACCGAGCTCGGCGGCGCGAAGATCTACGAGGCCGCGCTCCAGTGTGCGACCGACGAGGACCTGCACAAGGAATGGGAGAAGTACCACCGCGAAACGATGCATCACCAGGAAGTGCTGCGCAAGGTATTCGACACACTCGGCCTCGATCCGGATACGCAGTCGCCGGGGCGCGCCGCCGTGGCGGCGACCGGCAAGTCGCTCGTCCAGGTGATCGAGCAGGCGAAGCAGCAGGCCGACCCGGCGGTCGCGCAGGTCGTCGCGGCCGAGTGCGTGGTGCTCGCCGAGACGAAGGATCACCTGAACTGGGAGCTGATCGGCTATGCGGCCGACCAGTTGCGCGACGGCGACGCGGCGAAGGCGCTGAAGGCCGCGCACGATGAGGTGGAGGCGGACGAGGACCATCACCTGTATCACACCCGCGGCTGGGCGCGCGAGATGTGGATCGACTCGATGGGCTTCAAGGCGGTGCTGCCGCCGCCGGAGGAAGTGAAGAAGGTCGAGTCGGCGGCCGATGCGGCGCGGGCCGAAAAGTCGCGCGGCAAGATGATGTGACACTGCCGGTTGGGCAACCGGGCGATGCCGCTCGCGCGGCTTGCCCGGTTGGCCGACATCGTCGCTCCGCCGTCTCCGCCCTCCGGTTTGACCGGTTGCACACGCAACTACACCGTGCCGATCACGTCGGCCTGCTCACGGCCGTCACGATCACCGGTGCCGCGCACGTCGCTCATTCGGCGTCTCCGGGTGCCGCGTGCGCGCCGCCGTTGCCGCGAGCGAGGCGTGACGCGGTGCGCAGCGCGTCGACGAGCGTCCGGTACGCGTGCTCGCGCGAATCGGCGCCGCGCGTGCGCAGCACGTAGGACGGGTGATAGGTCGCGACGACGAGACAGCCGTCCGGCGAGCGCACCGGCTTGCGCGTACGCTCCACCGTCGCGTCGTTGTCCTGCAGCACCGCGCGCAGCGCCGTCGCGCCGAGCGCGACGATCACGCGCGGGCTCACCGCGTCGAGTTCGCGTTCGAGCCAGTAGCGGCAGGCGGCGACCTCGCGCTGCGCGGGCGTCTTGTGCAGCCGCCGCTTGCCGCGCGGTTCCCATTTGAAGTGCTTGACCGCATTGGTCAGGTAGACGCTCGTGCGCGCGATGCCGGCCTCGTCGAGCGCGCGGTCGAGCATGCGGCCGGCCGCGCCGACGAACGGGATGCCCGCGCGGTCCTCCTGGTCGCCCGGCTGCTCGCCGACCAGCATGATGCGCGCGTCGGCGGGCCCGGCGCCGGGCACCGGCTGCGTCGCATGTTCCCACAATGCGCAGCGGCGGCAGGCGTCGAGCGTGGCCGGTGTGTCGTCGGCGGCCGGGGCCGCAGCCGGTTTCGTGCTCGCGTGGCGCTTCATGCCAATTCTCCGGTGCAGGCCGACGCCGCGCGCGCGAAGCGGCATGCTCGGGCGCGCGCGACAAGCCGATCGAAGGCGTTGCCGGGTCGGAACATCGGCAGTGCGTGCATCGGCAGCTCCCGTATCGACGATATCGACGACATGCAGCAACCGGTATGCCGCGTGCGGTCGCGATGAACGCGTCGTGTGTCGGAGCCGCATCCGGTGATGGCGGGGGACAGCGGATGCAACCAGCCCCCGGCGATGATCCAGCTGCCTTGCACGGTACGACTTGCAAAACGGCATCGAGCGGTATCGAGCGGCGTCGTGCGGTGCTCAGCCGCCTGCCGTGCGCGCCGCGGCGGCGCGTCCCGCCGCAAACGCCGCCACGCCGGCGCAAACGAGCAGCGCCGCACTCATCGCGAAGGTCGCGCGATAGCCGTGCAGGTCGTACAGCAGGCCGCCCGTCGTCGCGCCGAGCGTGATCGCGAGCTGCACGACCGCGACCATCAGCCCGCCGCCGGCTTCCGCGTCATGCGGCAGCGTGCGCGCGAGCCACGTCCACCAGCCGACGGGCGCGGCCGTGCCGGTCAGTCCCCACAGGGCAAGCAGGCCCGCGGTGGCTGCGGTCGATGCGCCGCACCACACGAGCGCGACGGCGATCGCGGCCATCAGCAGCGGGGTGACGACAAGCGTGCGGTACAGCCCGTTCTTCAGGCGCGCACCGATCAGGATCGTCCCCGCGACCCCGGCCACGCCGATCGCGAGCAGCATCAGCGACAGCGTGGCATTGCCGACGTGCGTCACCGTTTCGAGGAACGGCCGCAGGTAGGTGAACAGCGCGAACTGCCCCATGAACAGCAGGCTGACGGCCGCCATGCCGAGCGCGACCGGCACGCGGCCGAGTAGTGCGAGCGCATTGGCGGGCGCCGCGTGCGATGCGGCTTTCATCGGCGGCAGGCTGACGAGTTTCCAGCCGAACGCGAGCGCCGCGACCGGCACGACGCAGAAGAATGCCCAGCGCCAGCCGACGATGCCGCCGAGAAAGCTGCCGAGCGGCGCCGCGACGACGGTCGCGAGCGCGTTGCCGCCGTTCACGATCGCCAGCGCGCGCGGCACCTGGGCATCGGGCACCAGCCGCATCGCGGTCGCGGCCGACATCGACCAGAACCCGCCGATCGCAACACCGATCAGTGCGCGCCCCGCGATGAAGGCAACGTAATTCGGTGCGAACGCAACGATCGTGCCGGAGACGATCGTCAGCAGCGTCAGCACGAGCAGCAGCCGCTTGCGATCGCGCCGTCCGGCCAGCGACGCGATGAACAGGCTCGTCACGAGCGCGAAGGCGCCGGACACGGAAATGGCCTGGCCGGCCTGGCCTTCGCTGACATGCAGGTCGGTGGCGATCGGCGTCAGCAGGCTGACCGGCATGAATTCGGACGCGACGAGCGCGAACGCGCCGAGCGCCATCGCGAGGACGGCGCCCCATGCGGCGGTTTGAACGGGCGCGGGGCGCCGGTCGGAAGTGGCAACGGCTTGCATCGTTGAAGCGGTGCGGATCGTGGGCGAAGGGGCGGCGTCGGTCAGTCGCAGCGCGCGGCGGCCGCGCCGCGATCGGCCAGATGCGTGCGGCCGTCGGCATCGTGCGCGGCCATGACGCGTACGGACGCGGCCTGAGCATCGTCCACCCACGTGCGCGGATTGGCGCGTGCCGGATTGAAGCCGGCGGCTTCGTAGCGAATCATGTCCTCACGTACCTGCTCGCGCGTCAGGCCCTGCGCATGGGCGAACCACGGGCCGGACACGGCAAGTGCGGCGACGAGAAGGCGAAGAGCGGATTTCACGAGACGGACTCCGGAAAGGAATGCAGGGGAGATCCCCCAAAGTCGGCCACGGCCGCACGGGGACCCGAAGGCTTCGCAGTCTATCGACCCACAATCGATCGATTAAGTAGCGCGGCGCGCTTGGACTTATAAGCCGGACTAATGAATCGACGGAGGCCGTACCGGGTGGCGCGCGGCGGCGTCGGTGCTAGGATGGGCGTCCGTTTCGACAGGAGCCGCCCGACATGCCGCGCGAAAACCTCAACGATCTGCTGGCGTTTCTCGCGGTGGCGCGCGACCGGAGCTTCACGCGCGCGGCGGCGCGCCTCGGTGTGTCGCAATCGGCGCTGAGCCAGACGGTGCGCGATTTCGAAGCGCGGCTCGGCGTGCGGCTGCTGACGCGCACGACGCGCAGCGTGTCGACGACCGAAGCGGGCGAGGAACTGTTCCGGACCGTCGCGCCGCGTATCGACGAGATCGAAACGAAGCTCGCCGCGGTGGCCGATTTCCGCGACAAGCCGGCCGGCGTCGTGCGGATCACGGCCACCGAGCATCCGATCGACACGATCATCTGGCCGAAGCTCGGGAAGGTGCTGCCCGATTACCCCGACATCCGCGTCGAGTTCTCGGTCGACTACGGGCTGTCGAACATCGTCGAGGAGCGCTACGACATCGGCGTGCGCTACGGCAACCAGGTCGCGAAGGACATGATCGCGGTGCGCATCAGCCCGGACATCCGGATGGCGATGGTTGCGTCGCCGGCCTATCTCGACGGCCGCAAGCCGCCGAAGACGCCGCAGGACCTGCTCGATCACGATTGCGTGACGCTGCGGCTCGCGACCGCGAAGGGCATCTACGCGTGGGAGCTGAGGAAGGGCAGGAGCGAGATCCAGGCGCGCGTGAACGGGCGGATCACCTGCAACACGCAGCCGCACATGCTGCAGGCGGCGCTCGACGGATTCGGCATCGCGTTCGTCACCGAGGACATCGTGCTCGACCACGTGCGCACCGGCAGGCTGCGCATCGTGATGCCGGACTGGTGCCCGGTCTTTCCCGGCTATCACGCGTACTACCCGAGCCGCCGCCAGGCGTCGCGCGCGTTTTCGATCGTGATCGATGCGTTGCGGCATCGCGCGTAGCGGGGCGGCGGCGCCGGGCATTTCCCGGCTGGGTGTGCTGGCCCGAATCGGGCAAAATACCGGGCATTCGAGATGCGGAGACACGGCCCGTGGGAATCAACTTCGATTTGACCGATTTGCAGGCGTTTCGCGCGGTGGTGGAGCTGGGCAGCTTCCGCAAGGCCGCCGAGGCGATCAGCATTTCGCAGCCCGCGTTGAGCCGCCGGATCGACAAACTGGAGGAAGCGCTCGGCGTGCGTCTGTTCGAGCGCACCACGCGCAGCGTCACGCTGACCACCGTCGGCCGCGTGTTCGCGCCGAGCGCCGAGCAGTTGCTGGACGATCTCGACGTCGCGCTGCTCGGCATTCGCGACGTTTCATCGAGCCGGCTCGGTCACGTGACGATCGCGTGCGTGCCGTCGGTCGCCTACTACTTTCTGCCGAACGTGATCGCGAGCTATCACCGCCGCTTTCCGCGCATCAGGGTCAAGCTGCTGGACGCGAGCGCGAACGAGGTGCTGAGCGCCGTCATCAGCGGCGAGGCCGATTTCGGCGTGAGCTTCATGGGCAGCCAGGAGCCCGAGGTCGAATTCAAGCTGCTGCTGCAGGAGCGGTTCGTCGCCGCGTGCCGGCGCGACCATCCGCTCGCGCGCAAGAAGCGTGTGACCTGGAACGAGCTATACGAGTACGAGTACGTGTCGGTGGACAAGACGTCCGGCAACCGCCTGTTGCTCGACCAGGCGCTGACGAGCGTCGCGCCGCGGGCGCCGAGCGTGTGCGAGACGCGCCACGTGACGACCCTGCTCGGGCTGGTCGAAGCGGGCCTCGGCGTCGCCGCGGTACCGTCGATGGCGATGCCCGGGCACGACCATCCGCTGCTCACGAGCGTGCCGCTCGTCGAGCCGGCGGTCAAGCGCCGCGTGGGTATCGTGAAACGGCGCGGACGCGCGCTGACACCGGCCGCGGAAGCGTTCCACCAGGCGGTCGTCGATGCGAAGCGCGGCGAGGGATCGAAGCGAGTGACGCGTACGGCGAATGCGACCGGAACATCGGGAAAGACCGCATCGTGACGCTGGCAAGACCGCTTCGTTCGCTCTACGTGCAGGTTCTGCTGGCGATGGTGCTCGGCGTGAGCGTCGGCCATTTCTGGCCGTCGGCGGGCGCGATGCTCAAGCCGCTCGGCGATGCATTCGTCGGCCTCGTGCGGATGATGATCGCGCCGATCGTGTTCTGCACGATCGTGTCGGGCATCACGTCGCTGGCGAACGGGACAGCCATCGGGCGCACGATCGTCCGCGCGCTGGTGCTGTTCTATCTGCTGACTGCCGCCGCGCTCGCCTTCGGGCTCGGCGCCGCGTTCGTGCTGCAGCCCGGCGCCGGCATGCACGTGGACGTGCGCCATCTCGATGCGAGCGTCCTTGCGCCCTATACGCGGCATGCGCCGCCGCGCGGGTTGGTCGAGTTTGCGTTGAGCGTGATCCCGGACACGATGCTCGGCGCGTTCCAGCAGGGCGAGGTGCTGCCGGTGCTGCTGCTGGCGCTGCTGTTCGGTTTTTCGCTCAATGCGGCGCCGCAGGCGGGCCGGCCCGTGCTGGCGCTGATCGACGGCGTCGCGCAGATCGTCTTTCGCGTGCTCGCGCTGATCATGCGGCTCGCCCCGCTCGGCGCATTCGGCGCGATGGCCTTCACGGTGGGCCGCTTCGGCATCGGCTCGGTCGGCTCGCTCGCGCGGCTGATGATGTCGTTCTACGTGGCGTGCGGGCTGTTCGTCGCGCTGGTGCTCGCTCCGCTCGCGCGGTTGCACGGATTCGCGTTGTGGCGGCTGCTGCGCTACCTGCGCGAGGAGCTGCTGATCGTCCTCGCGACCTCGTCGACGGAGCCGGTATTGCCGCGGCTGATCGTCAAGCTGGAGTCGCTCGGTTGCGACAAGGGCGTCGTGGGGCTCGTGCTGCCGGCCGGCTATTCGTTCAACCTGGACGGCACCGCGATCTATCTGACCCTCGCGGCACTGTTCATTGCGCAGGCGTGCGACGTGCCGCTTTCCGCGCCGCAAATCGCGGCGATGCTGGCCGTCATGCTGCTGACGTCGAAGGGCGCGGCCGGCGTGTCCGGCAGCGGGCTCGTCGCGCTCGTCGCGACGCTCGCCGTGATGCCCGACCTGCCGGTTGCCGGGGTCGCGCTGCTGGTCGGCATCGATCGCTTCATGTCCGAGGCGCGTGCGCTGACGAGCGTGATCAGCAATGCGTGCGCGGTGATCTTCGTATCGTCGTGGGAAGGGGCGTGCGATCGTGCGCGTCTCGCGCGGGTGCTGAACGCGGCCGGGCCGGAAGGCCCGAATGGCGCCGACGATGCCGGGGCCGGCGCCGGTGCCGGGCGTGACGGGAAGGCGGTCTGACGCGCGCCTTCCCGGGTTACGGGCTCAATGCGCGGAGACGGAATCCAGCCCGGTCGATTTCACTTCCGCCTGCACGTCGGGCGACGCGAGATAGTCGAGGAGCGCCTTCGCTTCCTCCGGATGCTGCGCGCCGACCGGGATGCCGGCCGCGAAGCGCGTGACGGACTGCAACGCTTCGGGAATCTTGCCGACGAAAGTCGCGCCTTTCACGGGCAGCAGTTCGCTCACCTGCTGAAAGCCGATTTCGTAGTCGCCGTTCGCGACCACGGAGGCGACCGGGATCCGCGGGATCATCTTCGCCTTCGATTTCACCTGGTCTTCGATGCCGAGCTTCTTGAACAATTCCCGCTCGATATAGACGCCGCTCGCGCTGTCCGAGTAGGCGATCGACTTCGCATGCAGCAGCACTTCCCTGAGGCTGTCAGCCGAGCTGATGTCGGGTTTCGCCGCGCCGTCGCGCACGACCATGCCGATCCGCGAATCGGCCAGCTCGACGCGCGATCCGGGGATCACCTTGCCTTGCCTGATCAGGTCGTCGAGCGCGTAGCCCACCATGATCACCGCGTCGGCCGGCTCGCCGCGCGCCAGCCGGTTCGGAATCGCTTCGGGCGACTTGCCCATCGACGGGCCGAGCGCGGTGTCGAGCGTGTTGCCCGTGCGGGCCGCGAACTGCGGGCCGAGCCGTTTGTAGGCGGCGGTGAAGCCGCCCGAGCTCATCACGTGCAGCTCGGCGGCCTGCACGTTCGCGGCGATTGCGGCGGTGGCGACGAGTGCGGTCGCGCACAGTTTCAGGAGCAGGTTCTTCATGGTCGTGGTCGTGGCCTGGGGCGTGCGAAGTCGGGGCAGGGGGGGCGGCATGCAGCGTCAGTGCGCCGGTGTCAGCGTCGCGGGGTGGCGGCGATAGAGTACGAACGTCGCGAGCAGCGCGCACACCGCGGCGAGGCTCATCCAGTAACCCGGGGCGGCCTTGTCGCCGGTCATGTGAATGAGCGCCGTCGAGATGGCAGGCGTGAAGCCGCCGAACACGGCCGTCGCGAGGCTGTAGGCGAGCGAGAAGCCGGCCACGCGCACCTCGACGGGCATCACTTCCGTCAGCGCGACGACCATCGCGCCGTTGTAGATCCCATACATGAACGACAGCCACAGCAGCACGAGCAGCATGTTGATGAACGACGGCGCGTGCGCGAGCAGCGACAGCGCGGGGTAGGCGGTGGCGATCGCGAGCAGCGTCATGCCGACCAGCAGCGGCCGGCGGCCGATGCGATCGGACAGCGCGCCGCCGATCGGCAGCCACACGAAGTTCGACACGCCGACGCACAGCGTGACGAGCAGGCTGTCGGCAGTGCTCAGGTGCAGGACCGTCTTGCCGAACGTCGGCGCGTAGACGGTGATCAGGTAGAAGCTCGTGGTCGTCATCGCGACCAGCATCATGCCGGCGACCACGACACCCCAGTTGTGCGCCAGCGTGCCGAACACTTCCTTCATGCCCGGACGGTGCCGGCGCGCCTTGAACTCCTGGGTTTCCTCCAGGTTGCGGCGCAGCGCGAAGATGAACGGCACGATCATGCAGCCGACGAAGAACGGCACGCGCCAACCCCACGCGGCGATCGCCGACGCGCTCAGCCATTGATTGAGTGCGAAGCCGAGGCCGGCCGCGACGACGATCGCGACCTGCTGGCTGGCCGACTGCCAGCTCGTGAAGAAGCCCTTGCGGCCGGGCGTGGCCATTTCGGCGAGATAGACCGACACGCCACCCAGTTCCGCGCCTGCCGAAAAGCCCTGCAGCAGCCGCCCGATCAGCACGAGCGCGGGCGCGAGCAGGCCGATCGTCGCATAACCGGGGACGAACGCGATCAGGATGGTGCCGCTCGCCATGATCGCCAGCGTGACGATCAGGCCCTTGCGGCGGCCGACGTCGTCGATGTACGCGCCCAGCACGATCGCGCCCAGCGGCCGCATCAGGAAGCCGGCGCCGAAGACCGCGAAGGTCATCATCAGCGAGGCGAACTCGTTCGCGGTGGGAAAGAACACGGCGGCGATCTGCGTCGCGTAGAAGCCGAACAGGAAGAAGTCGAACTGCTCGAGGAAGTTGCCGGCCGTCACGCGGAATACCGCGGCGGCCTTCGAACGTCCGGTCGAAAGGCTGGGCGAGGGATGCATCAGGGTGTCTCCAGAAAATCCAGGAATGGCGCGGAAGGCGGTTGATTGTCGTTTCGGCCATCTTCGCCCGGAGACGGAGAAACGATAAGTGCAATTTATGGAAGGATTGATGTTGTCCGGTTATCAATCGGGCGGCGCGCCACGACTGTCGCGCGCCCGGCCGGCGGCCGGCGACGCCGGCTTCACAGGGCCGGGCCGGCCCGGCGATCCATCACAAAGAAAAGCCAAAAAAAGCCCCGCTTTCGCGGGGCACGTCGGCTAACACACCGGCAAATCGAGAACGATCAGTGCTGGTCGCGCGCGCGCGGATCGTTCAGTTCCTCGGTCGGATCGGTCAGCCCGAGCTCGTCGCCCGCGCTCCAGTACGGCGTGCTGCCGTAGTACTCGTGCAGCGGCTCGGCCCATTGCGGGTCGGCCATCGCCGGCCAGTGATCCTTGTCGAAGCCCGGCGCGTTGCGGATCCGCTCGGACGAGACCGACAGCAGGAAACACTTGCGTTCGGTATCGAGCGTGAGCGCGCTCCACGGAATTGCAAGCAGCTTGTCGCCGATGCCGAGCAGGCCACCGCTCGACAGCACGGCGTACGCGACGCGGCCCGAGCGCACATCGAGCATGATGTCCTTGATCTTGCCGACATCGTCGCCATCGGTCGTGTAGACCTTGTCGCCTTCCAGCGTGTCGGCCGCCATCACGTCCGGGCCGGGCCCGGCTGCGGTCGCGGCGCCCTTGCCGACGATGCGGGTCTGTCCTTGAGTCTGCATGGTTGTCCTCCTGGCTGCGTGGAGCGCGACCGTGCCCGGGATGGGCCCTGCGGGTCGCGCGGGTAGTCGGGGCGGGGCGTGAATTGCCCCGTCACGTCTGCTTCGGTTGCGACACGCCTTCGAGCGTGTTCGCGACGTCGTCGCGTGCGGGGCCGGCCGTGCGCGTCGCGATGTCCGCGAGCGACAGCATGCCGACGAGCCGCTTGTCGTGATCGACGACGGGCAGGCGGCGCAGTTGCGCGTCGGCCATGTAGTGCTGGATCTCTTCCAGCGAATCGTCCTCGAAACACCATTCGATCGGACCCGACGCGACTTCGTGGATCCGCGTTTCCGGCGGCTTGCCGGCCGAGATCGCGCGCACCGCGAGATCGCGGTCCGTGACCATGCCGATCAGCCGGTTGTTGTCACATACGGGCAGCGCGCCGATGTCATAGCGCTCCATCAGTTGCGCCGCATGACGGATCGAGTCGGTCGGCGCGATGCGCACGACGTCCTGCGACATGATTTCGTTGACGCGTTGCATGAAGTCCTCCTTGCGGGTTGAATCCGGGCCGTGTGAGTTGGCGAGTCCGGGCCGTACGGGGCAGCAAGCGGCGTGCCGTTCGGCAGCGTTGTCCGTCGAGCGCCGGCCGTCATTCGTCGCGGCGTCGGGCGGGGTCCTGCCACGGGCCGTCGTCGTGCGTGCCCGGCGGCGTGTCGGGCTCGATGCGCGTGATGCCACCGGTCGCGGGCGGATCGCTCGCGGGGAACGTGTCCTCGAGCTGCTTGTCGATATGGCGCTCCGAGTGGCGCGTCGTCGTTTGATCCTGGTTCTTCAACGGCGGCGACGGATCGCGCTGCGGCTGGTGCGGCGGCGCGTCGCGGCCGGTTCGGGTCGATTCCTTCATGGCGGGGCTCCGAGGCGATGACGATGGCGCGGTGATCGCGCAACGGCCGTGCCTGTCGCGACCGGGCGGCACGGGACTTGCCGCTTCTTCGATGGATGACCACGCAGGACGACGACGCAGGATGCCGGCCACAACGCGCGGTGCAATGCTCCGCACACACACGCACATCAAGCGGGAGGCACGATGACGATTCCAAAACGGCGGCCAGGGGTGCGCTATGAGATCAACGTATGCGGCGGGGGGTTCGAGTCGGTGAAGAGCCATTTCAGCGCGTGGAAACAGGAGCCGCTGATCTACCGGCCCGATCGCCGGATGTTCGAAGGCAAGGCCGACGTGCGGCCGCTCGGCGACGAGACGTTCGGCTCGACCGAGCCGGCGCGGTTCGCGTTGCAGCGCGCATGCGAGCCGGCCGATCCGTATGCGCTTGCCGCGCGGGTGCGCGACGACGACCACGAGCTGTGGCTCGTGATGGCCGCGTACGACGCGTAGCGCGCTGCCTTGAAAGAATTGCAGCGCGCGGTGTAGCGAAGGCACGGCGTACGGCGGGGTGGCGCGCGCGGCCGCGCGCCGGCGCGCGGAAAGGCGGCGTGCAAGGTGGCACGCAGCTTGCGGCCCTGCCTTTCGTGGACGATCGAGCGGCGCACGCCGCGCAACCGATCGGGCCCCGCGAGGACGACGCAATGATCGAATGCCCCCCATGAACCGAGACCCCGCCCAGTCGCTGCACCGACCCGAACCGCCGATACCCAACGTCGAACCGGACCCCGAGCCGCCCGCGCCGGACGACCTGCCGCCCGGCACGCCGGAACCGTATCACGATCCGGAAGGCGACCCGCCCGGGCATCCGCCGCCGGAGCGCGAGCCGCCGACGCGGGCGCCGCCGGTCCATGCGCTGCCGATTCACGCGCTGCCGATTCATGCGCGGCCGATTCATGCGCGGCCGATCCACGCACGGCCGATCCACGCGCCGCCGGTCCACGCGCCGCCGACCGACGTGCCGCCGACCGGCGTGCCGCCGATGGCGTCCATCCCACCCACGGAGAGCCCATGATGAGCATCAGCGTGAAACCCGGCATGCTGCGCGACGTGGCCGAGACGCTCGGCCGCCATTTCGAGGCGCGCGCGATGCCGTTCCATGCCGAGGAGCAGCCGGCCGGCGCGCTGCATTTCGGCTTTCGCGTCGACGGTCGTCCGGCGTCGCTGACCGTGACCTTCGATGCCGACGCGTTCGCGGCGCTCGAGCAGGCCGGTATCGAGCGGCAACGTGGCGCACTGATACGCGTCGCGGCCGAATTCGACACGATGATGGCGCGTCGCGCACCGAACGCGTATGCAGGCGATTTCCATTTCAACCGGCTCTGACCGTGCCGTCACGGCCAGCCCGGTGCCGCGCACCGCACTTCACGGAGGAGGTTCCGATGAAACCGATCCAGACGATACGCGTGTGCGCCTGTGCGTTCGCCGCTGCGTGCGCGCTGGGCGCATGCACGCAACCGCAGGGCACCTACGGCACGCGTGGCGGCGCACCGCCGGCGCCGCCGGACGGCCATGGCGCGTCGCCGACCACGACGATGCCCGACGCGAATACGCGCTACGACACGCGCCGGTCGCCGTACAACACGCTGCCGGCGGGCGCGACCGGCGGCGAGCCGGTCGACGTGCCGCCGCCGGGCACGCCGCCGCCGATGCAGTACTGACGCGCGGCACGCTGCACGGATGCCGCGCATCGATACCGCCTGCGACGGCATATTCGTGCGACGGCGTATCCGCGCGGAGCGAATGCCGTGCCCCCTAACTTGCTGGCGCTTGTAAAAAAGGGGGCGCCAGGGCCGTGGCCGACAGGGTACGAACCCGCGGGAGCCGCGCCGGACGGCGCTTCGCCACCCTGGCACGATAGCTGCGTGAATTCGCATATACGCATTCCGCACACCGTCAGGAGGGCATCGATGTCCGTCACGCTTGCGCTCCAGATGCGACAGCATCTGGCACTCACGCCGAGGCTTCAGCAGTCGCTTCGCCTGCTGCAGTTGTCTTCGCTCGAATTCCAGCAGGAATTGCGGCAGGCGCTCGACTCGAATCCGTTTCTCGAAGACGGGCAGGGCGACGAAGAAGCCGCCGACGCGCCCGAACCCGAGGTCGAAGCCGCACCGCCCGAGCCGCCACCCGAGCGCGAGGAAGTGCGCGCGCCGGACGGCGACGTGTCATACACGGCTGCGCCGACGACGCGCGGCACGGGGCGACAGGCCGACGACGCGGGCGACCAGTCGCCCGGCGAGTGGATGGCCGCCGAGCCGTCGCTGCACCAGCAGCTGCACGACGCGTTGCGGCTCTATCCGCTGAACCGGCGCGACCGCGAGGCCGCGCGCATCGTGATCGACGCGCTCGACGAAGACGGCTACCTGCGTCAGGAGCTGGGCGAGCTGCTGATCGCGGCCGATCCGGCGCGGCTGCTGTCGGAACAGGATCTCGCGGTCGCGCTGCGGCTCGTGCAGATGCTGGACCGGCCGGGCATCGCCGCGCGCTCGCTGTCCGAATGCCTGATGCTGCAGCTCAACGCGATTCCGGTCGGCACGCCGGCGCTCGCGGAAGCGAAGGCCATCGCGCGCGACCATCTCGAACGGCTCGCGCGCCGCGAGACGGCCGAGATCCAGCGGCGCGTCGGCTGCAACCAGGCGACGATGCAGGCCGCCTGCGCGCTGGTGCGCGCGCTCGATCCGCGCCCCGGCAACCACTACGGCAGCACGCGCGGCGACTACGTGATCCCCGATGTGATCGTGCGCCAGGTGCGCGACGAATGGATCGTGACGATCAATCCGGCCGTGCTGCCGCGCGCGCGGCTGCACGAGCGCTACGCGACGCTGTTCGCGCAGTCGAGCGGCGAGCGCGATTCGCCGCTGGGCCAGCAGTTGCAGGAAGCGCGCTGGCTGATCCGCAACGTGCAGAAGCGCTTCGACACGATCCAGCGGGTCGGCGAATGCATCGTCGCCCGGCAGCGCGACTTCTTCCGCTACGGCGAGATCGCGATGAAGCCGCTCGTGCTGCGCGACATCGCCGAGGCGCTCGACCTGCACGAATCGACGGTGTCGCGTGCGACCGGCAACAAGTACATGGCCACGCCGCACGGCACGTTCGAGTTCAAGCATTTCTTCCCCCGCAAGCTGGAGGCGGCCGGCAAGGGCGTGTGCTCGGCATCGGCCGCGAAGGTGCTGATCCGCGACATGATCGCCGCCGAGCGCCATACCGATCCGCTGTCCGACGTCGCGCTCGCGCAGAACCTCGCGGGCCGCGGCATCCTTCTTGCGCGTCGTACGGTGACCAAGTATCGCCAGGCGATGAAGATTCCGCCGGCCGACCTGCGCCGGCGCGACGCCGCATGACGATACCGTCCGAACCGCGCGCGGCTCGCCCGTGAGCCACACGGTCGTCGCGCGCCACCGAGAGGAGGAAAGCCATGCCAGCCAAGTCCCAGGCACAGCAACGCGCCGCAGGAGCCGCCCTGTCGGCCAAGCGCGGCGAAACGAAAATGAAGGACCTGAAGCCGCCTGCGAAGTCGATGGCCAAGTCGATGAGCGAGAAGGAACTCGAAAAAATGGCTTCGACGCCGGTCCACGGCAAACCCAGGCACAAGCACGATTCGTGATCGACGGCGACACGCATCGACGATCACTGTTCTTCAGGACTCCAGGAGGCATTCATGCTTCGTTACGCCATCATCTTCCTCATCATCGCGCTCGTCGCCGCCTTGTTCGGCTTCGGCGGCATCGCGGCCGGCGCGGCCGAGATCGCGAAGATCCTGTTCTACATCTTCGTCGTGATCTTCCTGGTCACGCTGCTGCTGGGGGTCGTGCGGCGATGACGACCGCCCCCGACCGTTCGCAGCGCATCGCGGAGATCGAGCATGCGCTCGCGAACGGCTTTCCGTCGGAGTCGACCGTCGTGGTGCATGCGGACGACGCGTCCGGGCGGCTGACGATCCAGGTGTCGTGGGTGCGCGTGCCGTCCGATGAAGACGCGCGTCAATGGCGCTGCGCGGTCGACCTGCGCTTCGATCCCGACGTGCTCACACGCTATGCGTCGCTCGGCGCGGCCGACCGGCTGCGCGTGCGCACGCAGCTGTGCGACCTCGCGCGGCGCGCGGTGGACGAGCACAAGCCACGCGTCGAGGACGCGGAGATCGAATGCAGCGTCGCGCTCGACGTGACGCGCGCCGAACTCGACCGCGCGTTGCGCGCGCCCTGACGGACGCAGCCCGCATCGACGCCGCAGCCGGGCCGTCGCGACACGCGCCGTGCGGCTCGTCCATGCCCGTGACGGCTTCCCGTGTGTGCCGCCACGCGCTCGCGCACACAGCAAAGGAGGACTCGCATGGCATCGCGGATGATCTGGAAAGGCGCGATCAGCTTCGGGCTCGTTCACGTGCCCGTGCAGCTGTTTCCCGCGACGCGCACCGTGAAGCCGTCGTTCCGGCTGCTCGACAAGCGCTCGATGGACCCGGTCGGCTATCGGCAGATCAACAAGCGCACCGGCAAGGAGGTCGCGCGCGAGGACATCGTGCGCGGCTACGAGTACGAGAAGGAGCGCTACGTCGTGCTGACCGACGAGGAGATTCGCGCGGCCAATCCGGAATCGACGCAAACCGTCGATATCCTGACGTTCGTCGACGCGGACGCGGTATCGTTCCTGTATCTCGACACGCCCTACTACCTCGTGCCGGACCGCAAGGGCGAGAAGGTCTATGCGCTGCTGCGCGACGCGCTGAAGGACAGCGGCAAGATCGGCATCGCACTCGTGGTGATGCGCGACCGCCAGCATCTCGGCGCGCTGATTCCGGTCGGGCCGCTGCTCGCGCTCGATACGCTGCGCTGGCAGGAAGAGCTGCGGCCGCTCGACGAACTGACGGTGCCGGCCGACGACGCGAAACACGCGGGCGTGACCGCGCGCGAACTCGGGATGGCGAAGAAGCTGATCGACGAGATGGCGGGCAAGTGGACGCCGGACGAGTATCACGACACGTTTCGCGACGACATTCTCGAGCTGGTCGAGCGCAAGGTGCGCGCGGGCAAGATCGAGGAGATCGAGGAGCGTCCACCGCAGACGGGCCGCGCGGCGGCCAACGTGGTCGACCTGACCGAGCTGCTGAAACGCAGCCTGAAGGGCGGCGGCGCGCGCGCGGCGGGCCCGCGCAATGCGGGCGACGACGAGGGCGCGGAGGTGGACGCGTCGTCTTCCTCCGCGTCGTCTTCCTCTGCGTCGTCGCGCGGCGGCGCGCGCCGCAAGCCGGCTTCGAAGGCCGCGCCGAAGGGCTCCGCCGAGAAGACGCCGGCGGCGAAGCGGCCGGCCGCGAAACGTTCCGCGACCGGCGAGCATGCGGCGAAGAAAACCGCCGTGCGCCGCAAGCACGCCGCATGATGCGCGGCGACGCGAGGTGACACGATGGCCGGCAAGCTCGATCCGTATCGCCGCAAACGCCGCTTCGACGCGACGCCGGAACCCGAAGGCGCGCACGGGCGGCGGCGCGCGAAGGCGAACGCGACACCTTCCGGGCGAGCGACCCGGCGTGCCGGCCACCCGCTGCGCTTCGTGATCCAGGAGCACCACGCGCGGCGCCTGCATTACGACTTCCGGCTCGAACTCGACGGCACGCTGAAGTCGTGGGCCGTGCCGAAGGGGCCGAGCGTCGATCCTTCGGTGAAGCGCCTCGCCGTGCAGGTCGAGGATCATCCGCTCGAATACGCGTCGTTCGAAGGCGAGATTCCGCCCGGGCATTACGGCGCGGGGGCGGTCGTCGTATGGGACGAAGGCACGTGGACGCCCGACGGCGGCCTCGCGCAGGCACGCGACGGCTATCGCGCGGGCAAGCTGACGTTCCGGCTCGACGGCGAAAAGCTGCACGGCGGCTGGGCGCTCGTGCGCAGCGGACGGCAGCAGGGGCGGCAGGTGCAGTGGCTGCTGATCAAGGAGCGCGACGACGACGCGCGCAGCGAGGCCGAATTCGACGTCGTCGGCGAGCGGCCGGGGAGTGTGCATGACGGGGCGGCGTCGGCGACGCGTGCGGATGCCGCGGGCCGCTCGACGCGCGCGCGCGGGGCGCAACGCGGCCGGCGCGACCCGGCCGACACGCGCGCCGCAGCGCATGACGATCATGGCCGCGACGCCCGCGACAGCCGAGATAGCCACGACGGCCGGCCCGCCGATCCGTCCGCGATCGACGGTGCGGTACGCGCGCCGCTGCCCGAGCGCGTCGCGCCGCAGCTCGCGACGCTGGTCGACGGCCCGCCGACGCAGGGCGACTGGCGCTACGAACTGAAATTCGACGGCTACCGGATCCTCGCGCGCATTGCGGGCAAGGGCGCCCGCCGACACGTGAAGCTGATGACGCGCGAAGGCCGCGACTGGACCGTGAAGCTGCGCGCGCAGCGCGACGCGCTCGCGGCGCTCGACGTCGACGACGCCTGGCTCGACGGCGAGGCCGTCGTGCTCGGCAGGAACGGTCTCCCCGACTTCCAGGCGCTGCAGAACGCGATCGGCGCCGGACATTCGGATGCGGTCACGCTGTTCGTGTTCGACCTGCCTTGTCTCGACGGTTACGACTTGCGCGACGCACCGCTCACCGCGCGCCGCGCCCTGCTCGAACCGCTGCTCGCCGACAGCGACCCCGCGCGGCTGCGCTTTTCGCCGGATCTCGGCGACGACGTCGCATCGCTGATCGCGAGCGCCTGCGATACCGGCCTCGAAGGGCTGATCGGCAAGCGCGCGGAATCGCGCTATCGCGCCGGGCGCTCGCCCGCGTGGATCAAGCTCAAATGCCGGCGCCGGCAGGAGTTCGTGATCGGCGGTTACACCGAGCCGTCGGGCAGCCGGCACGGCTTCGGTGCGCTGCTGCTCGGCGTGCATGAGCCGGCAGCGGCCGGCAAGCGGCGGCGCGGGCCTGCGCCGCTGCGCTACGTCGGCCGCGTCGGCACCGGCTTCGACACGCGGATGCTCGACCGGCTCGCACCGATCCTGCGCAAGCAGCAACGCGATACGACGCCGTTCGATCCGCCGCCGCGCGAACGCTCGCGCACGCGCGTGCACTGGATCGAACCGACGCTCGTCGCCGAATGCGAATTCGCGGAGTGGACCGGCGACGGCATCGTGCGGCAGGCCGCATTCATCGCGCTGCGCGAGGACAAGCCGGCGTCGCAGATCGTCCGCGAAGTGCCGAAGCAACCGGAAACGGAGGGGGCGATGGAGCGACGCCAGACCACGCATCACGAAAAGCACGAACGCAAGCACGCGGCGCACGTCGATCACGCATCGCACGCATCGCACGCATCGCACGCATCGCACGCGTCGCACGCCGATCACGCCGATCACGCCGATCACGCCGATCACGCCGATCACGCCGATCACGCCGATCACGCCGATCACGCCAATCACGCCAAGCACGCCAAGCACGCCAAGCACGCCAAGCACGCCGATCACGATGCAAGCGGCCGCAAGCACCACGCACGTTCGAGCCCGTCCCCCCACGCAGCACGCGACGATACCGATTCCGACGCGCTCGGCCGCGTGCGCATCACCCATCCCGATCGCGTGCTCGATCCGCAGAGCGGCACGCGCAAGATCGATCTCGCGCATTACTGGCAATGGGTCGCGCCGTGGCTGCTGCCGGACCTGAAGGGCCGGCCCGTGGCGCTCGTGCGCGCGCCCGGCGACATCGCGGGCGAGCTGTTCTTCCAGAAGCACGCGGAGCGCCGCGAGATCCCGTTCGTCACGCAGCACGCAGGACTCGATCCGGGCCACGGTCCGCTGCTGTCGCTCGACAGCGTCGACGCGCTGCTCGGCGCCGCGCAGATGGGCACGATCGAGCTGCATACATGGAATGCGCACGCGTCGAACATCGAGCGGCCGGACCGGATCGTGTTCGACCTCGATCCCGATCCGGCGCTGCCGTGGCGCGCGATGACCGACGCCGCGCAGCTCGTGCGCGGGCTGCTCGACGAACTGGGCCTCGCGTCGTTCTGCAAGACGAGCGGCGGCAAGGGGCTGCACGTCGTCGTGCCGATCGTGCGGCACCTCGGTTGGGACGACGCGAAGGACTTCTCGCGCGCGCTAGCGCAGCATGTCGCGGGCGCGCTGCCCGACCGTTTCACCGCGACGATGGGCCCGCGTCACCGGCGCGGCAAGATCTTCATCGACTACCTGCGCAACGGCCGCGGCGCGAGCACGATCGCCGCGTATTCGGTGCGTGCGCGGCCCGGGCTGGGCGTGTCGGTGCCGCTGCGCTGGGACGAGGTGCCCGCCACCACGGGCGGCGCGCAATGGACGATCGACACGCTGCACGAGCGGCTCGAGCGGCTGAAGCGCGACCCATGGGAAGGCTACGCCGGCACGCGGCAGCGGATCACCGCGCAGATGCGTGCGCGTCTCGGCATGTCGTGACGGCGCCGTCAGCGCCGACGCTGCTGCAGGCGGTGATACCAGTCCATCAGCGGCGTCGCGGACACGCCGTGCGCGATCACCGACGCCGACACGACGGCCAGCACCGGCGCCGCGAGCGGCCGCACCGCGCTGGACGGCCCGTGCTCGAGCGCGAACAGCAAGTAGTAGAACGAGCCGATCCCGCGGATCCCGAACCACGCCATCAGCCGGCGCTGCGTCTGCGTCGCGCGCGAGCCGGTGAGCGCCGGCAGCACCGCGAGCGGCCGCACGGCGACAAACAGCACGACGGCGAGCGCGGTCGAGCCCGACGTGAAGAGCGGCGTCGTCAGCGTGGCGAGCACGCCGCCGATCATCGTCATCACGAGCGCCTCGGCGATTCGCTCGAGCTCGATCGTGAAGTCGAGCACCGATTCGGTCATGAACGCATGCGCCTTCTCCGGATGCTTCTCGGTCGCGACGACGTCTTCCGAATCGATCCGGCCGATCACTTCGCGCGGCCGGCGGTCACCGCTCGCGCGATGCTCGACGCGGCGCATCGCGACGCCCGCGGCGAACGTCGCGATGAAGCCGAACGTATGCGCGAGCTGCGCGGCACCGAACGACAGCACGATCAACGCGAGCGCGAAGAAGCCTTCGAAGCCGAGTGCCTGCGCATGACGGGTGCGCAGCCAGCCGATCGCGATGGTGGTCGCCGCGCCGAGCATGCCGCCGATCGCGGCGGCGCCCGCGATGCCCCACAGCGCGGCCAGTGCGAACGTGCCCGACAGCGGCGGCGGCCCGTGCGGCGCATCGGGCGCGCCGCACAGCGCGAGGCCCGCGAGCGCGAACGGCAGCGCGATGCCGTCGTTCAGCCCGCCTTCGCCGGACAGCGCGAAGCGCACCAGGTCGCGGTCACCGGGATCATGCACCTGCACGTCGTGCGCGAGCACCGGGTCGGTTGGCGCGAGGATTGCCGCGAGCAGCAGCGCGGGGCCCCAGCTGAGCCCGAGCGTCAGCACCGCGCAGCCGGCGAGCAGCGGCACCGTGACGATCATCGCGAGCAGGCCGAGCCGGCACGGCACGCGCCACAGCCGGTCGGACAGCGGCACGCGCAGCCGCAGCCCGATCGCGAACAGCGATACCAGCAGCGCGACCTCGACGATCTCGCGCAGCAGCGGCGCGTCGCGCTGGATGTCGAGATGCAGGAGCCCGGCGCCGGACGGGCCGAGCGCGACACCGAGTGCAAGATAGATCATCGCGCTGCTGCACGGCAGATGACGCAGCGCCGACGTCACGACGCCCATGCCCATCAGCACCGCGCCGATGATCAGATACCACAGCGTTTCATGCATGCGAGCAGGCCGGGCAGGTCGACGGCGAACAGGCGGGGGCCGTCACGGCTTGCGGCCGAATGCCTCGCGCAGTTTCCGCTTCGCGCGTTCGAGCGTCGCGCGGCGCGTTTTCGGCAGGTTGCGGCCCGCGCGGTTCACGTAGAAGTTCAGCATCGACATCGCCGACTGGAACGGCGTCCCCTTGCGGCGGCGGCTGTGTTCGGCCGAGCGCTTGAGCGACGCGGCGATCCTGCCCGGGTCGTCGGACTTGAAGATCTCGGGCTCGATGTCGAGCACATCGCTTCTTTGCATGACGTCGGCGGACCAGCGCTTGCGGTGCTGCGGATCGTTGCTGCGCGCACGGCCCGGGCGGCGCGTCGCGCGTTTGCCGTGCGGATGGGAAGCGGAAGCTGAAGGCATGGCAGGGCTCTCCCTACGGAATCGGGATGGATGGCGGGTCATGGGTGTCGGCGCAATTCGCGTGCCGCCTATCGCTGGCGGCACGGGCCTTGCTGAACCTTGCTGAATCGAAGGCGCAGGCCATTCCACTACAGTGGTTCCATTGAGGGAGAGCGCTCCATGAAGCCAGCATCCGCATCGAAATCTGCCGCGCACCGGATCCTCGCGTGCGCGGCCGTCGCGCTCGTCGCGGCCGCACCGGCCACGTGGGCACAGAATTCGCAACGTTCCGACGAGGGCACCGGTGCGCCGATCCTGTCGCCGCCGGACACGTCGGCCCAGGGCACCGGCGGCAACCTGTCGAACGGCAACACGGCGGCGCCGCCGCCCGCGACCCGCATGCAGGCGCCGCGCGGCACGGGTTCGCGCGGTCAACCGGACGTGCGCACCAAGCCCGGCGGCGTGACCGGCGCCGGGACCGGCAGCATGGGCGGCGGCGCGACGGGCGGCACCGGTACCGGCAGCACCGCTACGGGCAGCACCGCTACGGGCGGTGCCGGCGGCAGCGCGGGCATGGGCGGCGCCGGTGCGGCCCCGGGCGGAACCGGCGCGGGCGCCGGCAATGGCCGCTTGCCGGGGGCGACCGGCTCGGGCGGCGGCAGCACGGGCAGCGCGGGTTCCAGCGGCTATTGACGATCACGGTGTCGCGCCGGCGCCCGGCGCGGCGCGATGGCGGCGCCGCCGGTGAGGCCGGCCTGTCGCCACCACGCAGGAGGACATCATGCAATCGCATTCCCGGATCTCGCTCGACGACAACGGGCTGGACGCCGACGCCGCCGAGACCGACGGTCTCGATACGACGGTTTACGTCGACGTTGCGACCGGCAGGATCATGTTTCATGCGGCGTGGGCGTTCGCGCCCGATGCGCCGCGCGATACCGCGCGGCACGCGGTCGTGCTCGCGCTCGACTGCGACACGATGGAGCGCTATGCGGACCTCGACATCGCCGCGCGGATGCGCGTGCACGCGATGCTGCACGACAGCGTGCAGGCCACGCTCGACGCGCTGCCCGACGTCACCGAGGACCTGACGCTGACGATCGAGCTGACCGACGCGATGCTCGACGCCGCGCGTCACCTGCAGTGAGCGCGGCGAGCCGGCATCGGCCCGCCTCGGGTACGTCTCCGCATGCAGGCCGCCGGGCGGCTGCCGCCGGCAGTCGCCGGCGTCGCGTTACATCCTGTTGAAATCTTTGCAGGCGCCGCGCGGCGCTATCCGACGGGGGGCGCGCACGCATCACGCCGCGGCGCGCGTGGGCGCCGCCAACCGCCGATCGCGGGTCGCGCCCCTTCAAGGCGCCACCGCGCGGGCCGCCATCCCGACGGGCGCGGCACGCCGATTGCTGCGTTGATGTATACGGCAGGGTACGGCACGCCCGGGTGCCACAACACGACAGGGAGCGATTCATGATCGGCAAGCTGGATCATTGCAAGGTAGCGATACTCGCGGTCGACGGCTTCGAGGAAGCCGAACTCGTCGAACCGCAGCGGGCGCTGACGGCAGAGGGCGCGCAGGTCGACGTGATTTCGCAGAAGCGCGGCGAGATCCAGGGGTTCAGGCACGTCGACAAGGGCGATCGCGTGAAGGTCGACCGCACGTTCGACGATGCGCGCGAAGGCGATTACGACGCGGTCGTGCTGCCGGGCGGCGTGGTCAACGGCGACGCGATCCGGATGCTGCCGGCCGCGCGCGAATTCGTGACCGCGGCCGTCGGCGCGGGCAAGCCGATTGCCGCGATCTGTCACGGCGGCTGGCTGCTCGTGTCGTCCGGGCTGGTGGACGGCCGCACGATGACGAGCTGGCCGAGCCTGCAGGACGACATCCGCAATGCGGGCGGCAAGTGGGTCGACCAGGAGGTCGTGCGCGACGGCAACCTGATCACGAGCCGCAAGCCCGACGACCTGCCCGCATTCAACGGCGCGCTGGTGCAGTGCCTCGCGTCGCGGGGGGCCTGAGCGATGCCGGCCGGACCCGTTCGTCACGTGACGCTGACCGACGCGCCGCCCGAGTTCGACGGCGCGGCGCTGCAGATGCGTTTCGTCGTCGAGGTCGACGGGAAGCCGCAAACGTGCGCGATCACGGTCGAAGCGCTCGAGGATCATTTCGGCGCGCGCTCCGCGCTCGAAGCCGACTTGCGCGATGCGTTCGAGCGCGGCCGTGCGCGCATCGAGGCCGCGTGCGCGGACGTGCTGGTCGACGGCAAAGGTGGCGTGGAACTCCACAGCGGCTACTTCCGCGTGCGTGACAAGGCGGCCGGCAAGACCGCCCGCGCCGGGATGTTCCGTTCGCGGAAGTCGTGAGTCGCGCGGCGCGTGCGTGCGCGGCGGGGTCGTGCGGCGTGTGCCGCTGCCGTGCCGCGGTGCGCCCGTGCCGTTCCATTTGCTCCAGTCGCTCCATTACACGCCGTTGAAATCTTTGCAGCGGCCCCCCAAGCGCCTTGAAGTGACACATCGCGCCGCGCGCCGGCTGCGCGCGGGGCGGCTCCGTCCCAGATACTGGCACGCTCCCTGCATGTCTCCCCAGATCGCGGCGCACGATTTGCACCTGCGCCGTCGCGATGCCATCTCGTATCGCGTCAAGCCGTCAAATGGGGGAGACAACATGCTGACCGCACATGAATTTGCCGCGCTGTTCCTGGTCCATCGCGCGCCGGAACAGATCCAGGCCGACCGCGAAGATATCGTGTCGTTGGTGGAACAACACCTGATCGAGATGCGCGCCGACGCATCGGGCGCGAGCCGGCTCGCCCTGACGCCGAACGGGCTGTCGATGGTGCAGCGCATGCTGCGGCACGCCGGGCGCGGGTTCGGCAGTGCCGACGCGTGATGCCGCAAGGCGCGACTCAGCGCGCGATCGCGACCGGCGCGTTGACCTGCACGGCCGGCGTATCGCTGTCGAACGGCGGCGCGCACTGGAAGCGGTCGATCACGCCCGGTTCGAACAGCAGGCAGCAGGTCGAGCCGCCGTACTGGAAATAGCCGATCTCGTCGCCCTTGTCGATCCGCTGCCCCGGCACGACTTCGATCACGCACGACGACACGTCGCCCATCCCGACGAACACCGCGGCTACCGTCCCGATCCCCGGATCGTCGCAGTCGATCGCGACCACCGCGCGCGCGGCGACGGCCGTCATGTAGCCCTGCGAGTCGTTGAGCCCGGCCGGGTCCGGGCCTTCCGCTTCCGCGACCGAGTAGTAGGTGCCGTCGACCCGGTACGCATGCGTGACGGTGCCGCGCACCGGCGCGTGCCAGCGGTGATAGTTGTACGCGCTCAGATACGCCTGGTAGAGGTCGCCGCCGACGAAACGCTCGGCAAGCGGCAGCCGCGCGGGCGTGAAGATGTCGCGGAGCGAATACGGCTGCCCCTTGATCCAGAACCTGTCGCGGATCTTCACGCTGGATTCGGTGTGATACGGCGCGGCCTCGCACGCACTGACGATCACGTGCGAATCGTCCGGCGCCGCGACCGGCCGCGCATCCGCGCGAAAGCGCCGCGTGAAGAAGTCGTTCCACGAGTCGAAGCCCCAGTGCGGCTGGTCCTCGCGATACTGGAACTGCGACAGGCCGAGGCGCGTGCGCGCTTCGTCGCAGAACCAGCCGTCGGGCGGCGATGTGTCGAGATGCGCGCGCGAATGCGGGCCGCCGAGGAAGTCGCACCACACGTTCAGCACCTGCTTCAGATGCGCGTTGACCGCCGCGTCGCGAAACACCGCGTGGCCCGACGGCATGCACATCGGCCAGTCGAGAAACGCGTTCAGCGGGCACACGACCAGGCTCGTTTCGCTGAACGGCGGCGTGTAGGTCATCAGGTGGTCGATCACGGTCATCAATTCGCCGATCGATGTGTAGCCGAGCATGCGGCCCGATTCGAGCGCCTCGTCGATCGCGCGGGTGAGGCTCATGCGCAGCACCGCGCTGTCGTCGAACAGCCGCGCGAGTGCCTGCACGGCCGGCGTGCGCAACTGTTCGCCGGCCTGCGCGCGCGCTTCGTTCGCAATGTTTGCGCGGTACCCGGCCATGTGCGATTCCTCGCGGGCCATCCATTCGCCGAGACGATGGCGCGTTGCGGGCGGCGTGCTGCGGTCGGTCGGCATGGTCAACTCCGGTCAGGGTTGCGGTACGAAACAGGGGAGCAAAGCGCTTGCCCGGCAGGCGGCACCCGGATTGCTGCGCGTTTCAACGAAGGTCTCTTTCAATGAGCCGGGAGGACACACATGAACGCAGCTTCGAATGCGCGACAGACCCAGGACGCGGCGTCGACCGACGAGCACCGCGGCAGCGAACAGCGGACCGTCGCACCGACCAGCACGCGGGCGCGGGTGCGCGCGGCGACTTCCCGCGACGGCACGCGGCGAAACGAACCCAGCAGCGGGAACAGGCCGGTGGCGCCGAGCCGCAGGGAAGGGGCGGGCGAGTCGCATTGGGAGGATGACGGCGGCGCGATGCCGCCCGAAGAATGGTCGTGACGGGGTGACGCGCAGCGGCGGGAAGCGATGCATTCCTGCCATCGTTTCCACATTTCGAGTATTATCGAAAAATGGAAACGAACCAGACCATCGCCGCACTGGCGGCACTCGCGCACGAGTCGCGCCTCGCCGTCTTCCGCGCGCTCGTGCAGGCCGGCCCGTCGGGCTTGCCGGCCGGGCAAATCGCGACGCTGCTCGACGTGCCGCCGTCGTCGCTGTCGTTTCATCTGAAGGAACTGGCCCATGCGCAGCTCGTCACGAGCCGCCAGGAAGGCCGCTTCGTGTTCTATTGCGCGAACTTCGCGACGATGAACGGGCTGATCGGCTACCTCACCGAGAACTGCTGCGGCGGCAATCCGTGCGCGCCGGTGTCCGCCTGTTCGACTTCCTGCTCCGGCCAGACCTGAGCACGCATTCACCCGCCCGCCCATGACCACCAACGTCCTGATTCTCTGTACCCACAACTCCGCGCGCAGCGTGCTCGCGGAGGGGATGCTCAACCACTGGGCCGGGAAACTTGGCCGCGACGTGCGCGCCTACAGCGCCGGCAGCGCGCCGAGCGGCCGGCTCAATCCGTTCGCGCTGGATGCGCTCACGCGCGCCGGTGTCGACGTCACCGGATACCGCAGCAAGAGCTGGGACGAATTCGTCGGCGACGGCGCGCCGCGCCTGCGCATCGTCATCACGGTATGCGACAGCGCGGCCGCGGAGGCTTGCCCGTACTGGGCCGGCAGCCCGGTGAAAGTGCATTGGGGCTACGCCGATCCGTCGAACGCCGAGGGCGGCGATGCCGGCAAGCGGCTCGCGTTCGAACTGACGCGCGAGGCGCTCGGCTACCGGATGCTGCAACTGCTGACGCTGCCGCTCGAGCGCATGAGCGACGCTGAACTGCAGGCGGCGTTGACCGCCATCTCGCTAAACTGAGCGCTTGCACGGCGGCGCGCGTGAACCGGCGCGCCGCGTGCGTTGCTCCCGCACGGAATCCTCTTCGATGAACACGTCCAACGCGATCCCGCCTCGCCATGCCATTGCGAAGCCCGCGATCAATTTCTTCGAACGCTACCTGACGCTCTGGGTCGCGCTGTGCATCGTCGCCGGCATCGCGCTCGGTCAGATGCTGCCCGGCCTGTTCCAGCAAATCGGCCGCATGGAGTACGCGCAGGTCAACCTGCCGGTCGGGCTGCTGATCTGGGTGATGATCATCCCGATGCTGGTCAAGGTCGACTTCGGGGCGTTGCATGAAGTGCGTCAGCACGTAAAAGGCATCGGCGTCACGCTCATCGTGAATTGGCTGGTCAAGCCGTTCTCGATGGCGTTTCTCGGCTGGCTGTTCATCCGGCATCTGTTCGCGCCGATGCTGCCGGCGGACCAGGTCGACAGCTACATCGCCGGCCTGATCCTGCTGGCCGCCGCGCCGTGCACGGCGATGGTGTTCGTGTGGAGCCGGCTGACGGGCGGCGATCCGCTGTTCACGCTGTCGCAGGTCGCGCTGAACGACAGCATCATGGTGATCGCGTTCGCGCCGCTGGTCGGGCTGCTGCTCGGCATGTCCGCGATCACGGTGCCGTGGGCGACGCTGCTCACGTCGGTCGTGCTCTACATCGTGATTCCGGTGATCCTCGCGCAGATCTGGCGCAAGGTGTTGCTCTCGAACGGACAGGCGGCGTTCGATGCAGCAATGGCGAAGATCGGCCCGTGGTCGATCGCCGCGCTGCTGGCCACGCTCGTACTGCTGTTCGCGTTCCAGGGCGAAGCGATCCTGAAGCAGCCGCTGGTGATCGCGCTGCTCGCGGTGCCGATCCTGATCCAGGTGTTCTTCAACTCGGCGCTCGCATACTGGCTCAATCGTGCCGTGGGCGAGAAGCACAACATTGCATGCCCGTCGGCGCTGATCGGCGCGTCCAACTTCTTCGAGCTGGCCGTCGCGGCCGCGATCAGCCTGTTCGGTTTCCATTCCGGCGCGGCGCTCGCAACCGTCGTCGGCGTGCTGATCGAAGTGCCGGTCATGCTGGTGGTGGTGCGCATCGTGAACCGGTCGAAGGGCTGGTACGAGTGCGCTTGAGCAAACCACGGAATCCATCCATGACCGACCGACTGACCGACCTGCCGCAACTCGACGCCGATCTCTTTCGCGTACCGGACGCGAGCCGCTTGCGGCCGGCGTCGCCGTCGACGCATCCGCCGCGTTTCCTGCTGCTGTACGGCTCGCTGCGCGAGCGTTCGTTCAGCCGCCTGCTGGTCGAGGAAGCCGAACGCCTGCTCACGGCGATGGGCGCCGAGGTGCGCGTGTTCAATCCGAGCGGCCTGCCGCTGCCTGACGATGCACCCGAAAGTCACCCGAAGGTGGTCGAATTGCGCGAGTTGGTGATGTGGTCGGAGGGGATGGTCTGGTGCTCGCCGGAACGACATGGCGCGATGACCGGCATCATGAAGTCGCAGATCGACTGGATTCCGCTGTCGGTCGGCGCGGTGCGGCCGACGCAGGGCAAGACGCTCGCGGTGATGCAGGTCAGCGGCGGCTCGCAGTCGTTCAATGCGGTGAACCAGATGCGCGTGCTCGGACGCTGGATGCGCATGCTGACGATCCCGAACCAGTCGTCGGTGGCCAAGGCGTTCATGGAATTCGACGAAGCGGGGCGGATGAAGCCGTCGGCCTATTTCGATCGCGTTGTCGACGTGATGGAGGAACTGGTGAAGTTCACGCTGCTGACGCGCGACATCGGCCCGTATCTGGTCGACCGGTACAGCGAACGGAAGGAAAGCGCGGAGGCGTTGTCGAAGCGGGTGAATCAGCGGGGGATCTGAACCGTACGGGTACCGCCCATCCAATCGGGAATCGATGTCATGCAACTTCGTTCTGCAGCGTTATCCGACCTGGCCGCGATCGAGGCATTGCTTCGCGCGTCGAATCTCCCGACTGCGGGCGTCGCGGAGCATCTGGAAAACTTCATCGTGCTCGCCGATCCGCCCGCGTTGACCGGATGCGGCGGTATGGAATACCACGGAGACTTCGCGCTGATCCGGTCGATCGCCGTCGCACCGCGCGCGCAAGGGAGCGGCGTCGGTCGCGCGATCATTGCGCGGCTGATCGCGACGTGCCGCGCACGCTCGGTCCATGCTATCGGGTTGCAGACGACGACCGCGGAGGACTATTTCGCCGGTTTTGGTTTCGTGCGCGTCGCCCGCGAGAATGTACCGCGCCCGTTGCTCGCGTCCAGCCAGTTTCAAGGCGTGTGTCCGGCTGCGGCCACTGCCATGTTGTTGGCGTGTTGAGCGGAAATGCCGGAACGCGGTGAGATGGTTCGCCTTGGGGCGCCGACCGCCTTTGCATAAATCCGGTTACGGCTACCGGCTCATCGTATCGGCTGCCACCAGCGCCGCGACCGGCAACGCGGCAAGACAGCGATCGAGCCGCAGCATGCCGTCCGGCGCGTCGATTTCGCTCCCGTCGTTCAGCCAGTCGATCCACCGCTCGCTCGCGCCGCGCGGCAACACGATCGCGGTATCGCCCCATTCCCGAGGCGCGATGCGCGGCAACCCCGGCACTTCGCCGAGCAAGCGGCACGCGAGCCGCGTCACGACGACCACGATCGTCGCCGTCTCGTCGCAGCGCGCGAACGCGACCGCATGCCGCCCGAGCCTGCCGCGCACGCGCAGCGGCACATACGCACCATCCGAGAACGTCGCCGGCCAGCGGGCGCGCAGCGCGAGCATCCGCTCGACAAGTGCGCGCTTCACGCGTGCGTCGGGCCAGTCCCGCAGGTACGCGGCGACCGGTTCGTCGACCCGCTCTGCCGCGAGCTTCGCGAACGGTACGTCGCGCCGGTTGTCCGGATCGACGAGCGAGTGATCCCATGACTCGGTACCTTGATACAGATCGGGCACACCCGGCGAAGCCATCCGCAGCGCCGCCTGCGCGAGGCTGTTGACGACACCGGCCGGCGCGATCCGTGCGACGAACCCATGCAGCCGGTGCACGAAATCGCCCGCGCCATGCGGCGTCAGGATCGCGCGGACGAACCGTTCGCAATCGCGCTCGTAGTCCGCGTCGGGTGCGAGCCAGTCCGTATGCTGTTTCGCTTCGCGCAGCGCCTTCGTCTGCCAGCGCACCACGCGCCCGGCAAGCGCCGCCAGCCCGGCCGCATCGTCGGGCGCGAGCGCCGGCGGCCAGCAGCCGACGAGCGTCTGGTACAGCAGCGCTTCCGCAGCCGGCCCGGGCGCCCACGCGAGATCGCGATGCGCGCCGCCGCGCCGCGGCTGGTTCAGCGCGGACCAGTCGAGCGACACCGCGCGCCACAGGTCCGGCACTTCGCCGAGCACCGCGAGCCGCGCGCGCGCATCTTCGCCGCGCTTGTGATCGTGGGTCGCGGTCGCGACGAGCGTGTGCGGAACGGTGCGCGCGCGACGGCGGTTGCGCGCATGGAACGCCCCGCGCGACAGGCTGAAATCGCCCGCATCGGCGCCGACCTCGTTGCGCGACAGCAGCCGGCCGTAGCGATAGTTGGCGGTATCCTCGACGCCCTTCGCGGCGAGCGGTGCGGTGAGCTGCGCGAACGCGACGCGCGCCGCGTGCAGCGCCTCGGCATCCGCGCGCGGCGCGCGCGTGCCCGGCAGCCCGAGCCAGCCGGCGACGCGATCGAGCGCGTAGCGCTCGGATGGATCGATCGTCGCGCACGCCGCGTCGTACGCGTGCGCCAGCACGCGACGATCGGCGCCGGTCGGCTCGTTGCCGGGTGTCGGGTACATCCGGTACACGGGAAGGTGCACGGCGAGTTCGCCCAGCACGCGATGAATCGCGATCCGGCTGAGGTCGCGCGTCGCGGGGGCCGCGCGCGCAATGCGGTGCAACGCCCGCGCGACGCGTTCGTGCTCGCCGGCAAGCTGCCGCTTCAGCACGCGCCGCTTGCCGGCCACCGCCTCCTGCGCGAACGACCGCGCCGATCCCGACACGGCCGCCCAGTGCGCGGCGAGCGGCGCCGCGCCAGCCGGATCGTGCAGCAGCGCGGCGACGTCGTTCATGAAGTCGTAGCCGGTCGTGCCGTCGACGCGCCAGTCTTCACGCAGCGTCTCGCCCGGCGCGAGGATCTTCTCGACGACGAGATAAGGCCGCTCGTCGCGCTGCGCGGCGAGCCGCGCGTGCAGGCGGCGGCAGTACGCGCCCGGGTCGGCGAGGCCGTCGACGTGATCGACGCGCAGGCCGTCGAGGCAGCCGGCCGCATGAAGCGCCAGCGGCAGCGCGTGCACCGCGTCGAACACCGCTTCGTCCTCGACGCGCACGGCCGCGAGGGTCGCGATGTCGAAGAAGCGCCGCCAGTTCAGCTCGTCGGCGGCCGTGCGCCACCACGCGAGCCGGTAGTGCTGGCGTTCGAGCAATCGATGCAGGCACGCGCGCGAGCGTGCGCGGCGCGGATCGGCGCCGCGCAGTATCGCGTCGAACGCATGCGGGCCCTGTGCCGCGGCGTAGTCGCGCAGCGCCGTGTGCGCGTCCGCGAGGCGCGCGCTGCCGCGCACCGGCGCGGCGGCGAACCGTTCGGCGAGCGCATTCAGGTCCGCACGGTTGGCGATGCGCAGGATCTCGGCGTAGGTCGCGGCGGCGACCGGCAGCGTCCTGCCCGGGCATGCGATGAAGAAACGCCCGCTCGACGGCTCGGCGGCGAGCGCGACGTCGCCGGCGGCGAGCGCGTCGCCGTAGGGCGCGCCGAGGCAGGGCAGCAGCACCTTGCCGTGGAGCGCCGCGTCAGGCGGATGCCAGTCGATGTCGAAGTAGCGCGCGTACGGGCTCGCCGGCCCCCATTCGAGCACGTCGTTCCACCAGCCGTTCGATGCGCCGCCGACGCCCATGTGGTTCGGCACGATGTCGGCGATCACGCCGAGGCCGCGCGCGTGCAACGCGTCGACGAGGCGGCGGAAGCCGGCTGCGCCGCCGAGTTCCGCGCTGATCGTGTGATAGTCGACGGTGTCGTAGCCGTGCAGCGAACCGGGCTCGGCCGTCGTGATCGGCGACAGGTACAGGTGGCTCACGCCGAGCCGCGCGAAATAGTCGGCGTGCGCGGCCGCGTCGTCGAACGTGAAGCCGGCGTGCAGTTGCAGTCGCAGGGTCGCGCGCGGTGTCATGCGTCCTGCTCCCGGACGCGGCGTGCGCGCTCGATCGCCGCGATGCGTTTGCGTACGTCGGCGTCGAACAGCACGTCGACCGCGCGCGGCAGCCGGCGCAGCCAGTTCGGATGGCCGCGCGGCGGGCCGGGGAGATTCGGTTGTGCATCCAGTGCGAGCAGATCCTCGAGCGGCACGATCGCGAGCGGCGACGGGCTGCGCGCGACATACGCGAGGACTGCTCCGACGGGTGGCGTGCCGGCAGGCGGTACCGGATCACCGGGCGGCGCGCAGCCCGCGTGCTGCAACGCGCGCCATAGTGCCGCGCGCTCGGTCGCGCGTTCGGCCCGGGCGGCGGCGAGGGCGGGGGCGGGCGGCGGCGTGTCGCGTGTGGCGGGCGCGCCGCGACCGATGTCGTCACCGACATTGCGCGCGCTCGCGATGCGTTGCGTTTGGCCGCTCCCGTCGTCGGTGCGTGCATGCTTGGCGGCATCGGCATCGGCATCGGCATCGGCATCGGCATCGGCATCGGCATCGGCATCAGCATCAGCATCGGCATCAGCATCGGCATCAGCATCAGCATCAGCATCACCTGCACCCCGCCGCCACTCGAGATCGACACCACGCCACCAACCCGCCACGGTCGGCAGATCGTGCGTCGACGTCATCGCGATCGTGTCGCGATCCCACGCCGACGGCGGCCGAAACGCACCATCCGCCTCACGCTCGAACCACAGCACGCGCATTCCCGCGATCCCCTGCGCGCCGAGCCGCTCGCGAAACCCGGCCGGCACCGTGCCGAGATCCTCGCCGATCGCGACCGCGCGATGCCGTGCTGCCTCCAGCGCGACCAGCCGCACGAGATCGTCGAGCGGATAGCGCAAGTACGCGCCGTCGCGCGGCGATCCGCCGTCCGGCACGATCCACATCCGCGCGAAGCCGAGCACGTGGTCGATACGGATTCCGCCTGCCTGCGCGAAGGCCGCGCGCAACAGGTCGACGAACGGCGCGAAGCCGTTCGCGCGCAGCGCGGCGGGCGTCCACGTCGTCACGCCCCAGGCCTGGCCATCCGCATTGAACAGGTCGGGCGGCGCGCCGACCGACACGCCGCGCAGCAGCGTCGTGCCGTGCGCCCACGCGTCGCTGCCCGCGCGATCGGAGCCGACCGCGAGATCGGCGATCAACCCGATCGCCATCCCGGCGTCGCGCGCCGCATGCTGTGCGTTGCCGAGCGCGTCCGACGTACACCATTGCAGGAACGTATGAAACGCGATCGTCTCGGCATGCGCGTGTGCGAAGGCGTCGACCTCGGCCGAGGCCGGCATGTGCCACTGCGCGGGCCATTGCCGCCAGTCCGCGCCGATTCCGTGTTCGATGCAGAACGCCTGCAGCGCGTCGAAGCGCGCGTGTGCGTCGAGCGCCGCGCCGCCGGCCGCACGGAATTGCTCGAACGCGTCGCGCAACGGCCCGCCGTTCGCGCGCCACGCATCGAAGCACGCGCGCAAGCGGCGCAGCTTCAGCGGCAGCACGTGCGGCCAGTCGATCAGCGGCGCATCGGGCGCGGGAGCGCCATGTGCCGCCGTGCCATGCAGCCGCCGCGCGATATCGGCCCCCGGCACCGCCTCGCAGTCGAGATACGCGACGTTGTGCCAGCGCCGCGACGACGGCGAATACGGGCTGTCGTGCTCGGGCAGTGCCGGATAGCCGGCATGCGTCGGGCTGATCGCGACCGCGTGCGCGCCGTGCCGCGCCGCGTGTGTGGCGAGGCCGGCGAGCGCGGTGTAGTCGCCCGCGCCGTCGTCGCCCGCGCGGCGCAGGCTGTACAACTGGGCCGCGACGCCCCAGCGGCGCTGCGCACCCGCCACGCCGTCGTCGGCAGTGAACGGCCGCATACGCGGCGGCGCGATGGCGAGCCCGATGCGTTGCTCGCCGATCTCGAGCGCGTGATAGCCGGGCACCGTGAGCGGCGGCAGTGCGCCGGATTCGCCCGCGTCGGCCACGCGCCCGTCGACTTGCTCGCCCGTTTCGAGCGCGATCCGGAAGCGCGCGCCCGGCGGCGCGACGCTGCGCGGGAGCGTCAGCGGCACGCCGGCGTCGCCGGTGACGAGCTGCGGCGTTGCGTCCCGGCCATCGGTCAGCGCGGCCGCGCTGTCGACCCGCTCGATCGGCGTGCCGCATGGCCAGCCGAGTGCATCGACGAGCGCGACGAGCGCGTCGTCGCCCACCCGCCGCGCGACGCCGCCCGCGTCGATCCAGTCGGGCGCCAGCCCGGCCGCACGCGCGAGGTCGGCGATCGGCACGTCGGTCGTCATTGCCGTGTGTGCCCGTTCGTGCGGTGATGGAGCGCATCGCGGTTGACCGCGCCGTCGCGCCACGCGATGCAGGTGCGCGCGGGCAGCCGCCGGTCGGCCAGCCGGTCGCGCGCGCGCGGCGGCGTCTCGAACACGATCTTGCCGACCGGCAGCCTGGGCAGCAGCGCCTCGCGCGAGCCGGGATTGAATGCGAGCGTGAGCGTGCTGCCGTCGCCGAGCCGCCAGCGCGCGACGAGCGCTTCCGCGTTGCCGTCGCCGATGCCGATGGCGGACAGCAACTCGACGCCGAGCGCGCGAGCGCCCGGTAGGTGCGGCGTCACGAGCGCCGCGCGCACGGCCAGCGCACTGCGGTAGAAGTGCCGCCACGCGTCGGCGTCGGGCCATGCGTCCTCACCGGCATGATCGGGCGACGAGCGCAGGAACGTGCCGACGTCGTTCGGATCGGGAATTGCGTCGCGATGCGCGGGATCGGCGAACGCGGAAAACGCGGCGAACTCGCGGCGCCGGCCTTCGCGCACCGCGTCGGCGAGCGCGCCGCGATAGTCGGTGAAGAACTGGAACGGCTGCGTGCTGCCGACTTCCTCGCCCATGAACAGCAGCGGCACCTGCGGCGCGAGCAGCATCAGGGCGGTCGCCGCACGCACCGCGTCGTCGTTCGCGAGCGCGCGCAGCCGCTCGCCGAATGCGCGGTTGCCGATCTGGTCGTGGTTCTGCAGGAACGTGACGAACGCGGTCGGCGGCAGGTGCGTGCTCGGCTCGCCGCGCGGCGCACCGTCGTGCAGCGGCGACGGCTCGCCCTGGTACGCGAACCCTTCGCCGAGCGTGCGCGCGAGATGGCGCAGCGGCGCATCGGCGTACGCGCGGTAGTAGCCTTCGCGCTCGCCGGTGAGCAGCACGTGCGCGCTGTTGTGGAAGTCGTCGTTCCACTGCGCGTCGAAACCGCCGGGGCCGAGCAGGCTCGCCAGATTGCGCTCGTCCTCGAGCACCAGATGCACGTGGCGCGCGTCGCCCGCATCCGCGCGCACGCGGCGGGCGAGCTCGCGCAGCCATGCATCGTCGTCGATCGCATGCGCGGCGTCGATGCGCAGGCCGTCGAAGCGGAATTCGTCGAGCCAGTACAGCGCGTTGTCGATGAAGAACGTGCTCGTCTGCGCACGCGAGAAGTCGATCGCGGGCCCCCAGGCGGTCTGCCGGTCCGCGCGGAAAAATCCCGGTGCATAGCGCGGCAGCAGGTTGCCTTCGGGGCCGAAGTGGTTGTAGACGACGTCGAGCAACATCTGCAGCCCGAGCCCGTGCGCGGCGTCGACGAGTGCCTTCAGTTCCTCGGGCCGTCCGTACGACGCATCGGGCGCGAACGGCAGCACGCCGTCGTAGCCCCAGTTGCGCGCGCCCGGGAACGCGTTGACGGGCATCAGCTCGATCGCGGTCACGCCGAGCGCGGCAAGCTCGGCCAGGCGCCGCTCGACGTTCGCATAGCCGCCGCATGCGCCGACGTGCAGTTCGTACAGCACCGTCTCGTGCCACGGCCGCCCGCGCCACGCGTCGTTGCGCCAGCGGTACGCGGCCGGGTCGACGACCTGGCTCGGGCCATGCACGTCACGCGGCTGGAAGCGTGATGCGGGATCGGGTGCCACGAGACCGTCGTCGAGCAGGAAGCGGTACAGCGTGCCGGGACCGCACGGCGCGGCGACCTCGAACCAGCCGTCCCCGGCCGGCAGCATCGCGACGCGCCGTTCGCCGTGCAGTTCGACCGCGGCCGTGCGGCTCGCGGGCGCCCACAACCGGAAGCGCGTGTGTTCCGCATCGAGGCAGGTCGCGCCGAACGACGACGCGAATGCGTGCGTGCCGGGCGGATGGGCGGTGTGTGACGTCATGGCGGCTCCTCACGAGTGCGGGGCGGGTGGCACGGCCGCGACGGCGATCACGGCCGCGTGCGCGGCGACGTCGCGGCCGGCGTCAGGCCAGCCGCGCGGGCCGGCGTCGGGCGTCGCGGTGTCGAGCAGCACGCGGTAGTCGAGCACGGGGGCGGGCAGCTTGAACGTGATGACGTGGGACGACGCATTCAGCACCACGAGCAACGCCTCGGTGCGCCCGGTGCGGCCGGTGCCGACGCGCCGCATCGTCAGCGCGCGGCGCTCGCCGTCCTCCCACGCGGGCACGGTCAGCGGGTCGCCGCGCTCGTCGAACCAGTCGATCTCGTGCATGCCCGGTGCACCGTCGCGGTCGCCGGACGGATAGTGCGGCGCCGACATCACCGGGTACATGCGGCGCAATGCAGCGAGCCGCGACACGAAGCGCATCATCTGCATGCCTTCGTCGCTGCGCGCGAGATCCCAGTCGAGCCAGGACAGTTCGTTGTCCTGGCAATACGCGTTGTTGTTGCCGTGCTGCGTTCTGCCGAATTCGTCGCCTGCCACGATCATCGGCGTGCCGAGCGCGGTAAACAGCGTGGCGAGCATCGAACGTGCGACCCGTGCGCGCAGGTCGTGGATCGACGCGTCGTCGGTGGCGCCTTCGACGCCCCAGTTCGCGCTGCAGTTGTCGCCGTGGCCGTCGTGGTTTTCCTCGCCGTTCGCTTCGTTGTGCTTGGCCGCATACGACACGAGATCGGCGAGCGTGAAGCCGTCGTGCGCGGTGATGAAGTTGACCGACGCCCAGGTGCGGCGCCGGTGATGATTGAACAGGTCGGCCGAGCCCGCGAGCCGCGCGGCGAGTTCCGGGCGCTGCCCGGCGTCGCCGCGCCAGAAGCGCCGCACGGTGTCGCGAAAGCGGTCGTTCCATTCGGCGAAGCCGGGCGGGTGGCGGCCGAGTTGATAACCGCCGGGGCCGAGATCCCACGGCTCGGTGATCAGCTTGCGCTGCGCGAGCAGCGGGTCCTGCCGCAGCGCGTCGAAGAATCCCGCGCCCGGCTCGAAGCCGTGATCCTCGCGGCCGAGCGTCACGCCGAGATCGAAGCGAAAGCCGTCGACGTTGAACGCGCTCGCCCAGTAGCGCAGCGAATCCATCACCATCTGCACGACGCGCGGATGCGACAGGTTCAGCGTGTTGCCGCAGCCGGTCTCGTCGATGTGGTAGCGCGGGTCGTCCGGCCGCAGCCGGTAGTAGCTCGCGTTGTCGAGGCCGCGCCACGACAGCGTCGGGCCGAGCTCGCTGCCCTCGCACGTGTGGTTGTAGACGACATCGAGCACGACTTCGATGCCGGCCGCGTGCAGCTGCCGGATCGCGATGCGCATCTCGTCGAGCCGCCGCGTCGACAGGTAGGCCGGCTCCGGCGCGAAGAACGCGGCCGTGTCGTAGCCCCAGTAGTTGCGCAGCCCGCGGTTCACGAGCGCGCGCTGCTGCAGGAACGCGTGCACCGGCAGCAGCTCGACCGTCGTCACGCCGATCGACAGCAGGTGATCGATGAACGCCGGATGCGCGAGCGACGCGAACGTGCCGCGCTCCGGCGCGCGCAACCCGGCGCGGCGCATCGACGCACCGCGCACGTGGGCCTCGTAGATCACGGTGCTGCGCCACGGCACGTCGGGGCGCCGGTCCATGCTCCAGTCGAACGCCTCGTCGACTACCACGGCCTTCGGCATCGCGGGCGCCGAGTCGCGGCGATCCATCGACAGGTCCGCGCGGTTCGAATGCACGCGATAGCCGAACAGCGCGTCGGACCAGCGAAAGTGGCCGACCAGCTTGCGCGCGTACGGGTCGAGCAGGAGCTTGGTCGGATTGAAGCGATGGCCGTGCTGCGGCTGGTACGGGCCGTCCGCGCGAAAGCCGTACACGGTGCCCGGATGCGCGTTCGGCAGGTAGCCGTGCCATACCTCGTCGGTGCATTCGGGCAGGTCGAGGCGCGCGAGTTCCTTGCGGCCGGTCGGGTCGAACACGCACAGCTGGATACGCTGCGCATGCGCGGAAAACACCGCGAAGTTGGTGCCGAGGCCGTCCCAGGCCGCGCCGAGCGGATGGCAGCGGCCGGGTTCGAGACGGGCGGGCAGGGCGGTCGGCATGGGGATCGTCTCCGTGTCGAGGGCGCCGGGTGTCAGGCCGGGCTCAGCCACAGCGTCGCGAGCGGCGGCAGGCGCAAGGTGGCCGACCACGACTCGCCGTGCGCGGGGATCGCCTCCGTCCACACCGCGCCGTCGTTGCCGGCATTCGTGCCGCCGTACAAGGCGGCATCGGTGTTCATCAGTTCACGCCACTGCCCGGGCGCGGGCAACCCGACGCGATAGCGGGAACGCGGCACCGGCGTGAAGTTGCAGACCGCGACGACGAGACGCCCCGTGTCGTCGCGGCGCGCGAACGCGAATACGCTGTTGTCGCGATCGTCGCCGATCAGCCACGCGAAGCCGGCCGCGTGGCAATCGAGCGCATGCAGCGCCGGTTCGGCCAGGTACGCGCGATTCAGGTCGCGCACGAGCCGCTGCACGCCGCGATGCGCGGGCGCGTCGAGCAGGTCCCAGTGCGGCGTCGCGTCGTGCGCGAACTCGGCCCATTGCGCGAATTCGCTGCCCATGAACAGCAGCTTCTTGCCCGGATGTGCCCACATGAAGCCGAAGTACGCGCGCAGTGTCGCGAGCCGCTGCCACGCGTCGCCGGGCATCTTCGCGGCGAGCGAGCCCTTGCCGTGCACGACCTCGTCGTGCGACAGCGGCAGCACGAAGCGCTCGGAGAACGCATACACGAGCCCGAACGTCATTCGGTCGTGGTGATAGCGGCGATGGATCGGATCCTCGCGCAGATACGCGAGCGTGTCGTGCATCCAGCCCATGTTCCACTTGAAGTCGAAGCCGAGCCCGCCGTCGCCGGTCGCCGCGGTGACGCCCGGCCACGCGGTCGATTCTTCCGCGAAGGTGACGATGCCCGGTGGCGCGAGCGCACCGTGCAGCGTGTCGTTCAGCGCGCGCAGGAACGCGACCGCTTCGAGGTTCTCGCGCCCGCCGTGGATGTTCGGCACCCATTCGCCTTCCCCGCGCGAGTAGTCGCGGTACAGCATCGACGCGACCGCGTCGACGCGGATCCCGTCGACGTGGTAGCGGCGCGCCCACGCGAGCGCCGACGCGATGAGGAACGCGCCGACCTCGTTGCGCCCGAGGTTGAACACGCAGGTGTTCCAGTCGGGGTGCATGCCCTCGCGCGGATCGGCGTGCTCGTACAGCGCGCTGCCGTCGAACTGCGCGAGGCCGTGCGGATCGTTCGGGAAGTGCGCGGGCACCCAGTCGACGATCACGCCGATGCCGGCCGCGTGCGCGCGATCGACGAAGCGCGCGAAGCCGTCGACCGGCCCGAAGCGCGCGGACGGCGCGAACTGCGCGAGCGGCTGGTAGCCCCACGAGCCACCGAACGGATACTCGGAAATCGGCATGAACTCGACGTGCGTGAAGCCCATGCCCCGCACGTACGGGATCAGCCGCTCGGCGAGTTCGTCCCAGGTCGAACTGCGGTCCATTTCCTCGGGCACGCGCTGCCACGATTCCGGATGCACCTCGTAGATCGACCACGGCACTCGAAAGCGACGCTCCGGATGCGGCCGCGCGTGGATCCAGCCGTCGTCATGCCATGCGAACGCGTCGAGCGCCGCCGTGTCGGCGACCACCGATGCGGTGCGCGGCGGCGCTTCGGTCGCGCGCGCGCACGGATCGGCCTTGTGCGGCAGCACGCGGCCGTCGCTCGCGCACAGCTCGTACTTGTAGTGCTCGCCGGCGCCGAGGTCCGGCACGAACAGTTCCCACACGCCCCACGGGCGCCGCAGCCGCATCGGATGGCGGCGGCCGTCCCAGGTGTTGAAGTCGCCAACCACCGACACGCGCTGCGCGTTCGGCGCCCATACCGCGAAGCGCACGCCGTCGATGCCGTCGACGCGCGTGGGCGTTGCCCCGAGGCACTCGAGCACGGCGGCCGGGTCGCCGGCCGCGAACCGCGCGAGCGCCGCGTCGTCGAGCAGCGTGCCGAACGCATACGCATCGTCGGTCACCTGGCGCGTCTCGGGCCACTCGATCGCGAGCCGGTAGTGGCCGTCGCGCGCGATCGTCCCGGCGAAGCAGCCGGCTTCGTCGACGCACGCGAGCGTGCCGAGTTCGTCGCCGTCGGGCGTCACCGCGCGCACGCGCCGCGCGCCGGGCAGCAGCGCGCGCACGACGATCCGCCCGGCATCCCCGTGCGGGCCGAGGCACGCGAACGGGTCCGGATGGCGCCCGGCGAGCAGCGCATCGATATCGTGGCGGTCGAACAGCGTGTCGGTCATCGGGTGCCTCCGTCGTCGGGTTCGCCGTGCGTGTCGAGCAGGCGTTCGACGAGCGCGGCGAGCCCGCCGACCGGCACACCGAGCCAGTCGGGGCGGTTCGCGGCTTCGTAGCACAGCTCGTACGACGCCTTGTCGATCAGGAACAGCGCGAGCAGGCGATCGGCATAACGCGGGTCGACGAAGCGTTCGGGCGCCTGGTCGGCGGCCGCGCGATAGCATTCGACGAAGCGGTCGGCGGCGGCCTGCCCGAAGCGGTCGAACAGCGCGCGCTTGCGGCCGGCCGCCTGCGGCGGCGCTTTCTCGATCACGAACTGCGCGGCCGCGCTCACGTACGACAGCGAGCGCAGGAAGCCGGCCACGTCGCGCAGCGGATGCGACTTCGCGCGGCGCCGCTCCAGCGGGCGCGCGGGCTCGCCCTCGAAGTCGATCAGCAGCGCATCGCCCTGCACGTCGAGCACCTGGCCGAGATGGAAATCGCCGTGGATCCGCGTGCATCGCGCGTCGAGGGTGCGCGGTACCAGTTCGCCGAGCGCCTGCACGGCCGCGTCGCGCGACGCGAGCAGCGTGTCCGCGGCGGCACGCTCGGCGGGGGCCAGCGTATCGAGCCGCGTGCCCAGCACGTCGAGCGCCTGCTCGAACGACGCGATCGCATCGCTGCGCCAGTGGTCGACGTGTGCCGGGGTCGCGCGCTCCGGCGCGAACGCCGGGTCGTCGGACGGCTGCGCGAGCGCGACGTGCAACTGGCCGAGCCGCGTGCCGACGATCCCCGCGAACGCCGCGTAGCCGAGCAGCGCGTCCGGTTCCTCGCCGGACTCTGCCGCGTCGCCGTCGTCGACGGCCGGCAGCGCGAGCTCGTCGACCGCACGTCTCAGGAAGTCGAACGAACGCGTCCACGCGTCGCCCTGGTTGTCGACGTAGCGCTGCAGGATCGCGACCGTATGCGGCGTGCCGTCCGGATCGACGTGCACGACTTCGCCGGCGAGCGTCGCGGTGTTCGCATAGCCGATCCGCGTCAGGTGGCGGCTCATCTCCGCTTCCGGATGGATCCCGTGCGCGACCTTGCGCACCAGCTTCAGCACGATCGCATCGCCGATCACGAGCGAGCTGTTGCTCTGCTCGGCCGCGAGCCAGCGCACTTCGGCGTCGTCGCCGGGATCGAGCGCGGCGAGCGCATGCTCGGGCAGGAAGTCGAGGTGGCCGCCGTCGGAGGTCGGCACCGTCGCGCCGTCGCGCAGCTTGCGCAGCATCCCGCGCGCGAACGACGGCAGCGCGAACGCGTCGGTCAGGTAACCGACGGTATGGCCGCGCCGCACGCGCGCGAGCGCGAGCTGCGCGAACAGCGGCTGCGATGTCTCGCCGCCCCACGCGGCGGCCAGCGGCACGACGTAGCGTTCGACCCCGCCGTTGCTCGCGGATACCCATGCTTCCGCGTACTGGAACGGCTCGTCCGGCATCGGCGTGACGACGTTCAGCCACGCGTCACCGATCTTGCGGTCCTTCGATGCGAACCAGCGCCGCCGCGCGAGCCACGACGCGAGCGCATCGTGCGCGAGCGCATGCAGTTGGCCGACGTCCGGCCGCGCGTCGCCGCGCCGCATCACGATCGTCACGTACTCGGGCAGCGGCTGCGCGTGCGGCTGCCGCCACGACGGCTCGCGGCCATGCTCGGACAGCACGAACCACAGGAACCCGTACGGCGGAAAGGTGAGGAGATACGGGAGCTGGCCGACCGGCGGAAACGGCGAATCCGACGTCATCTCGGTCGGCACGCGGCCCGCGAATTCGGACAGGTCGAGTTCGACGGCCTGCGACGCGCGCGACAGGTTCGCGACGCACAGCACCGTCTCGTGGCCTTCGAGTTCGCGCAGGTAGGCGAGCACCTTGCGGTTCTCCGGGCGCAGGAAGCGGATCGTGCCGCGCCCGAACGACTGCGTCGCGCGGCGCGTCGACAGGATGCGGCGCGTCCAGTTCAGCAGCGAATGCGGGTCGCGCGTCTGGGCTTCGACGTTGATCGCGTCGTAGCCGTACAGCGAGCCCATCACCGGCGGCAGCACCAGCAGTTCCGGGTCCGCGCGCGAGAAGCCGCCGTTGCGATCCGACGACCATTGCATCGGCGTGCGCACGCCGTCGCGGTCGCCCAGGTGGATGTTGTCGCCCATCCCGAGCTCGTCGCCGTAGTAGATCACCGGCGTGCCGGGCATCGACAGCAGCAGCGAGTTGATCAGCTCGATGCGGCGCCGGTCGCGCTCCATCAGCGGCGCGAGCCGGCGCCGGATGCCGAGATTGATCCGCGCGCGCCGGTCGCTCGCATAGGTCTGCCACAGCAGGTCGCGCTCCGAATCGGTGACCATCTCGAGCGTCAGCTCGTCGTGATTGCGCAGGAACACGGCCCACTGGTTGCTCGGCGCGAGCGCCGGCGTCTGCCGCATGATGTCGACGATCGGGAAGCGGTCCTCGCTCGCGATCGACATGTAGATGCGCGGCATCAGCGGAAAGTGGAACGCCATGTGGCATTCGTCCTCGTTGCCGAAGTATTCCTGCACGTCTTCCGGCCACTGGTTCGCTTCCGCGAGCAGCATCCGGTTCGGGTACTCGGCGTCGATCGTCGCGCGGATCCGCTTCAGGATCGCATGCGTCTCGGGCAGGTTCTCGTTGTTGCTGCCTTCGCGCTCGACCAGGTACGGCACCGCGTCGAGCCGCAACCCGTCGATGCCGAGATCGAGCCAGAAGCGCATCACCTGGATCACCTCGCGCACCACGGCCGGGTTGTCGAAGTTCAGGTCCGGCTGGTGCGAGTAGAAGCGGTGCCAGTAGTACTGGCCGGCGATCGGGTCGTGGGTCCAGTTCGACGTTTCGGTATCGAGGAAGATGATCCGCGTGCCCGCGTATTTCGTGTCGGAGTCGGACCACACGTAGTAGTCGCGATGCATCGAGCCGGGTTTCGCGCGCCGCGCGCGCTGGAACCACGGGTGCTGGTCCGACGTGTGGTTGATCACGAGCTCGGCGATCACGCGGATGCCGCGTGCGTGCGCTTCGCGGATGAAGCGCCGCACGTCGGCGAGCGTGCCGTAGTCGGGATGCACGTCGCGGTAGTCGGCGATGTCGTAGCCGTCGTCGCGGCGCGGCGACGGGTAGAACGGCAGCAGCCAGATGGTGTCGACGCCGAGCTCGGCGATGTAGTCGAGCTTCGCGATCAGGCCGGGGAAATCGCCGATCCCGTCGTTGTTCGAGTCGTAGAACGACTTCACGTGCACCTGGTAGATGATCGCGTCCTTGTACCACAGCGGATCGTCCGCGCAGAGCGCGGGCGCGCGGCGCCGCGCACGGCGCCGGCGCGGCGTGCCGGCCGGGGCGAGCGACGGGAACTGCGCGCGCCGCACGTCGTCGAGGGAGTCTTCGCGTTTCATCATGCGTGTGCTCCGGAAGGGCCCCGGGCACCGCCCGGGTCGGGCGCCGCCGCTCGCGCGGCGCCGGGAGACGGCGCGAGCCGCCAGATCGCATAGGGCCGCACGTGCGGGTCGAGCGACACGTACTGGCGATGCCCGCGCCAGGTTTCGGCGTGCGCGGCGTCCTGTTCGAGCGCGTCGAGCGGTTCGCCGTCGACGAGCCCGAGGCCGCGCCACAGCGCCGCATCGAGCGTGAAGTTCGCGGCCTGCGGATGCCACGGGTCGAGGCTGATCGCGACCGCGACGACGCTGTCGTGCGCGGGCGTCGCCTTCACGAACACGAGCACCTGGTCGTTGTCCGCGTCGGCGAACGTGAGGCCGAGGTGGGTCTGCAGCGCCGGATGCTCGCGCCGCGCGCGGTTCAGCCGCGCGACTTCGCCGCCGATGTGCGCGGCCTTGGCCCAGTCGCGCGCGCGCAGCTCGTATTTCTCCGCGTCCGCGTATTCCTCGCTGTCGGGCAGCGGTGCCGATTCGCCGATCTCGAAGCCCGAGTACAGGCCCCACGAGCCGGCGAGCGTCGCGGCGAGCGCCGCGCGGATCACGAACTGCGAGCGCGGCGCGTTCTGCAGGTGGCGCGGATTGATGTCGGGCGTGTTCACGAAGAAGTTCGGCCGGAAGAACTCGCGCGCGGGGCCGGCGCTCAGCTCGGTCAGGTAGTCGATGAATTCTCGCTTCGTCTCGCGCCACGTGAAGTACGTATACGACTGCGAGAAGCCGATCTTCGCGAGCCGGTACATCATCCCGGGCCGCGTGAACGCCTCCGACAGGAACACGACGTCCGGATGCTTGCCGCGCACGTCCGCGATCATCCAGGCCCAGAACGGCAGCGGCTTCGTGTGCGGGTTGTCGACGCGGAAGATCCGCACGCCTGCTTCGACCCAGAACAGCACCACGTCGCGCAGCGCGAGCCACAGGCCGGGCAGCGCGTCGGGCGCATAGAAGTCGGGATTCACGATGTCCTGGTAGCGCTTCGGCGGATTTTCCGCATAGCGCAGCGAGCCGTCGGGCCGCCACGCGAACCAGCCCGGATGGGCGGCGAGCCACGGATGGTCGGGCGAGCACTGGATCGCGAAATCCAGTGCAATTTCCAGCCCCTGCGCGTGCGCCGCATCGACCAGCGCGCGGAACGACGCGAGCGTGCCGAGCTGCGGATGCACGCCCGTGTGGCCGCCGTCCGGCGAGCCGATCGCGTACGGGCTGCCGACGTCGTCGGGGCCGGCCTTCAGCGTGTTGTTGCGGCCCTTGCGCGCGCTCGTGCCGATCGGGTGGATCGGCGGGAAATACAGCACGTCGAAGCCCATGTCGCGAATGCGCGGCAGTTGTGCGATCACGTCGTCGAACGTGCCGTGCCGGTGCGGGTCGTTGCTCGCCGAGCGCGGGAACAGCTCGTACCAGCTGGAGAAGCGTGCGGCGCGGCGCTCGACCTCGACCGGATAGACGGTATCGTCGTGCGTGACGAACGGCCGGTAGCGCAGCGCCGCGTATGCGTCGGCGAGCGCGGGTTCGCCGATCAGGGCGAGACGGTGTTCGTGCGACGCGTCGTTGAAGTCGGCCGCCAGCCGTTCCATCTGCCGGACCGCGTGCGCAGCGTCCGGCGCGGCGAGCTTCAGCGCGGTCGCGAGCAGCAGCTGCGCCTCGCGCACCTCCAGCGTCACGTCCTGGCCGGCCGCGCGCTTCTTCGCGATGTCGGTGACGAGCGAGGCCCAGTCGTCGCGCCACGCGATCACGCGGAACGCGTGGCGGCCGAGCCGGTCGAGCGCGATGCGCGCGTGCCAGCGGTCGTTCGGTTCCGCGACGAACGGCACTTCGCGCCAGTCGTCTTCGTCGTCCGCGCGCCACTGCAGCGCGGCCGCCAGATGCGCATGGCCGTCCGTGAAGATCGATGCGTGCACAACCAGCGTTTCGCCGATCACGCGCTTGATCGCGAAGCGGCCGCCGTCGACCGCCGGCTCGACGCGTTCGATCGCGATCCGGTCGGCCGTGAGCGCGGCGGACAGCGCGGCGCGCTCGTCCGCGGCGCCGGCGCGCGTGATCGCGGGCTGCGCGCGCCGCGCGTCGAGCAGCGCGTAGCCGCCGGGTTCGAGCGTGAAGGCGGCCAGCGCGTCCGGTGCGTGCGTGTGCGTGCCCGCGAGTGTCGCGATCTGCGTGAAGCCGCCCGGCACACCGGGCAGGATCGTCGCGGGATCGACCGGCGCGTCGGCATCGAGAGCGGGATTCAGCGCGATCAGCAGTGCCGTGTCGTCGTGCTCGAGCGACGGGCCCATGCCGCGCAGCAGCGCGGTCGCGGCCGCGCCGGGCGCGCTCAGTTGCGCGATTTCGCCGCGCCCGGCCGCAAGCGGCGTCGCGCGGCGCCACGCGTTCGCGTCGGCGATCGCGCCGGACAGGTCGAAGCGCGCGCCGTCGAACGCGGCGCGATAGCGCGCGGCGTCCGCATCGCGCACCATCAGCGGCAGCGCGACGCCGCGCTCGAAGCCCATCGGCACGAGCCAGCCGGTGCCGAGCGCAGCCGCGGTCCACAGTGCGCGGTGGTACGCGCGGGCGACCGTCTCGTCCGGCGCGTCGTGCCAGTCGTCGGCGAGACGCGGGCCGTCGAAGGCGTCGGGAAACGCGATCGGCGAGCCGATGCGGCGCAGCAGTCGGTGTTCGTCCGCAAACCACGGCGAGCGCAGATCCCACCAGCGTACCGACGAGAACACCGCGTCGAAGCCGGCCTCCTCGAGTTGCGCGAGCGCGTCGCGTGCATGGCCGGGCACGCCGGCCAGCACCGCGACGTCCGGGCGCGCGCGATGCAGCGCCGCGCGCCAGCCGGGCCACCACGCGGCCGGCAGGTGATGCGGCGCGTCGATCAGGAAGCCGGCCGCGCCGGCGTCCGCGAACGCGGCGAGATGCGCGCACCACCACGCGGCGAGCGCGTCGTGCGTCGCGTCGTCGCCGACCAGCGCATGGGCGACGTCGAGTTCATGCGCGGCGCAGCGCGGATCGATCAGCGCGTCGTCGTGCGCGCGCTCGGCGTACCAGTCCGGATGCTCGGCGCGCAGCGGATTGTCGCGCGCGATGCGGTCGGGCACGACTTCGAGCAGCACGCGCAGCCCGTGGCCGTGCGCGAGCTGGGCGAGCCGCGAGAAGGTTTCGAGCGCGCCGGCGCGCGTCGCGAACGTCGCGGCCGGCCGGTGGAAGTCGGCGACGTGGCGCGGAAAACCCGCGACGCTGGCGGCCCAGAAGCCGCCGATCAGCACGTGATCGAAGCCCATGCCCGCGATGTGCGCGAACGTGTCGGGCCACGCGTCGAGCGGGCCGACGAGGCGCGCGTCGCAGAAGTAGAGGTGGGGAGCGAAGGGCGGGGTGGCGTTCATGGGATGGCGGGTCCGGGCGGCGGCGAACGGTAACGGTCGTTCGCCGCAACGCGCGTGCCTGCGGCGCGGCGCCCGTGCGTGCGGGATGCCGTGGGGGAACCCTGTCGTTTTTACATGAACGCGGGATGATCACTGCATCGCGCGCATGGCCCAGCCGGGGGCCTCCGGCGGCGTCACATGCGCGGAATCGAGCGAATGTCCGAACTGTCGCCGGTGGCCGGTTCGTCGTCCGCTTCGGGAAGCGGCGCACCGGGGTCGTAGCGCACCGGCGCGCCGCGCTCGATCCGGTGCGGAAACGGCGGCGGGGTATCGACGTCGTCGCCGAAGCGCGCGCGCACGAACGCGCGCAGCAGCGCGGTGCGCGCGTCGGGCGCGCGTGCCGCACAGGTCGACGGGCCGTCGATGAAGCACGCGTCGCATTCGACGCCGTCGCCGCGCCGCGCGATCCGCAGGTCGCCGACGCGATCGAGCACCGCCCCCGCGTCGGCCCACGACGCCGACGGCGCGAAATGCGCGTCGAGGCGCCGCAACGCATCGCACGCGGCGGTCACGATCACCTGCGGCTCGACGGCCGTGAAGCACAGCGTGTTTTCGTCGTCCGCGCACAGTGCGCGCGCGCACCAGTAGTCGAGGGCCGTTCCGCCGAGTTCGTCGGTTCTCATGGGCATGCTCCGTCAGGTTTCGTCGGCGCGGTGCGCGTCGCGCGCAAGCGGCGTGCCGGGCGCGGAACTCGCACGCATGCGCGCGACGAGCGGGTAATGATCCGACGCGCGCCGGGCCAGCATGCTGCGATGCACGGTCACGTCGACCAGCAACTCGCCCGGATGGATCCAGATCCGGTCGAGCGAGAACACAGGGTACAGCGTCGGGAACGTGCGCGGCGCCGGCGCGCGGCGGAACCGCGTGACCAGCGCCTGCAGCGCACGGCCGCGCACGAACCATTCGTTGATGTCGCCCATCAGGATCACCGGCATCGCACCGGTGTCGAACGCGGCAAGCAGCCGTTGCACCTGCGCGCTGCGTTCGTTCGCCGATAGCCCGAGATGGGTCGCGACCACGCGCAGCGTGCCGGCGCCGCAGTCGATGTCCGCATCGAGCGCGCCGCGCGGCTCGCGCGGGTGGAACGACAGGTCGAGCGTGCACGCGGCGCGGATCGGGCAGCGTGACAGCACCGCGTTGCCGTAGCGGCGCTCCGGTGTGTCGATGGTCGGGCCGGCCACCCCGTGCATGCCGGTCGCGTCGCGCAGGTGCGCGAGCACGTCGGGCGCGCGCGTGCCGCCGAGCGGCACTTCCTGCAGCGCGATCACGTCCGCGTCGAGCTCGTGGATCACCGCCGCGATTCGATCGGCCGCGCGCGCGGGCCACGCACCGTAGCCGCCGCCGATGTTGTACGTCGCGATTCGCAGGTCGCGCCCGCCCGGCGCGGCGGCGGGCGGGCCGTCCGACGTGACGATGTCCGGCGGCGGGGCCGGCTGCCGGCTCAGCACCATCGTCGCAGTACCCTGACGAGCAGCACCGACACGCCGACCAGCGCGACACCGATCGCCGCGAGCCACGCAAATGCGCCGGGGCCCGGATGGCGGAACGCGGCGGTCAGCTGGTGCGCGAACGTGACCGTCAGCAAGATGCCCGGCAGCATCCCGATCGCGGTGCCGACCAGGAAGTCGCGCAGGCCGATGTGCGATGCGCCGGCGACCAGGTTCACGATCGTAAACGGCGCGATCGGCAGCAGCCGCAGCACGGCCATCGCGACCACGCCGCGCCGGCCGATGTGTTCGCTGAGCCGGTTCGCGCGCGCGCCGGCGAATCGGCGCACCGCGTCGCGCCCGAGCCAGCGGCCGATCCCGTAGGTCGCGGCGGCGGCCGTCAGCGTGCCGGCGGCCGCGTAAGCGAAGCCCGGCCACGCGCCGAACACGAGCCCCGTCGCGGCGATCAGCAGCGTGATCGGCACCGACAGCGTCGCCGCGACCACGTAGCCGGCCAGCAGCAGGGCGGGCGCGCCCGGCAGTGCCGCGGCGCCGGCCGCCGCTTGCGCGAGCGCCGCGACGTTCAGCGCCTTGCCGAGCGGCGAGAAGCGCCACGCGAACGCGAGCGCCGCGATCAGCAGCACGGCCGCGCCGAGCGCGAGGAAGCGCGCGGTCAGCGGGCGATGCTGCTCGCGCGGCAGGAATTCGCGGACGAACCGGTCCGGCTCGATCGGCTGCTCGGGGTCGAGCCGTGCGCTGACCGGCACCAACGCGTCGAACTGCGGCGTCACGACCGGGTCGAGCACGCGCAGCGTGCGGCCCGGTTTCGCGCGCAGCCGGTCGAGTGCGGCGTTCGGCCGGTCGGCTTGCGCGAACGCAGCGGCGACCGTGGCCGGCGGCGTGCCGAGATGTTCGGCCAGCAGGCGGTCGCGCAGGCCGGCGATCGCGGTGCGGATGCGCGGCTCGCCCGCCGCGACGAGCGCGATGCAGCATTCGGTATCGAGCACCATCGACCGGTTGTTCAGGTTCGCGCTGCCGATCACGATGCATTCGTCGTCGACGATCTGGATCTTGCTGTGCACGTTCACGCATGCGTCGCCGAGGCCGTCGACATGCGGATACAGCAGCCGGTAGCGGCCGAAGCGGTCGGCGGACTTGAGCGTGTCGTGCAGCCGCGCGCGCAGCACGCCCATCGTCGCTTCCTGCAGCCAGCCGCTCTGAACGCGGGGTGCCACGACCGTCACGTCCGGCCCGTGGGCGTCGGCCAGTCGCGCGGACAACGTTTCGCGCACCACGGCCGCGGTGAAATACTGGTTCTCGATGTACAGGTGGCGCCGCGCGGCGCGAATCGTGTCCTCGACGAGCGCGCGCACCTGTCGCACCGGCTCGCGGTCGCGATGGCGCGGCGCCGTGTACGCGATGCCGAGCCGCACGTCGCGCAGGTCGACGCGCGCGCCGGGCGGCCACGGATCGACGTCTTCGTCACGCTCGAGATGGCGCTGCGCGCGGATCGCGATCGGACGCCCGCACGCATTGCGCCAGCGCGTGCGCGCCTGCTCGCCGATCGCGGCGGCCGCGTCGCCGTCGAACATCGCCTGCACGTCGTGAAACGGGCCGTACGGCATGCCGCGGGCGTCACGGCGGCGCGGATCGTCGGCCGCGTGCGCGGGCGTGTCCCAGCGCTCGCGCGTCAGGTCGAGCCCGCCGACGAACGCGAGCCGGTCGTCGATCACGACGAGTTTCTGGTGATGCGACGCGCCGCGCGGATGGGTGTCGTCGAGGCGGAACCGGATGCCGCGATGCGCGCGCCACGCGGCGCGATAGACGGGCGGCCAGTCGCGCTCCAGCGCGTAGATCATCGCGAAGTCCCACGCGAGCACGTAGATGCGCAGGTTGTGGCGCGCGGCCGCGAGCGCGTGCAGGAACGCGCCGAGCGTGTCGGGCAGGCCGTCGCCGGCGGCGTCGGCCGGCGCGAGGCGCATCCGGCTGTCGACGTCCCAGCCGACGATGAACACCGTATGGCGCGCCCGCCGCAGCGCGGCGCGCAGCGTCGCGAAATACGCGGCGCCGTCGACCAGCATCGCGAAGCGGTCCGTGCTTCGGATCGTGTCGCAGTTGCGTCCGCATTCGAGCAGACCGTATCGCACCGGTTCGGCCGTGCGCGAGGGGGCGGCCGCCGCGTCGTCGGGGCCCGCCGTCGCGACGGCGGCGCGCGGCTTGCGGTCCGGCGCGATCATTGTGCGTCGACGTCCCGGCCGCCGTCGATGCGTTGCAGCAGCGCGTCGCAACGTGCGCGCAGCGCCTGCAGTTCCGGCGAACCGGCGTCGAGCCGGACGCGTTCGCCGCGGTCGGGATCGCCGTACGTGGCCGTGATTTCGTCGATGCGTTGCGCGATCGTCGCGGACGCGTTCGCGATCCGGATCCGGTCGAGCCAGCCGCATTCGGCGTGATGGCACGCGAGCCAGGCGCGCAGCGCGCCGACCACCTGGCTGGTGGTGAGCCAGGTGCCGCCGCGCATGCGCGCGGCCAGCTGGCTCGACACAAGATAGGAAAGCAGGTTGGTCCGGGTCACGCGAAACTCCTTGACGAGGTGTCGGGACTGCAGGCCCGCACGCCGGCGATGCTTTGCAGGGCTGCGCAGATCGTCGCAAATTCCGCGCCGCTCGTGCGCGAGAACGACACCGAGATGTCGTCGGTCTCCGGATCGTCGTCGGACTGCTGGACGATGAACCGCTTCACGCGCACGCGGCCCGCGCCGAGCGTGTCGTGCAGCACGCCGAGCGTCAGGCCGCCGCGCTCGACGACGAGCCGCAGCGTGCGCTGCTGCCGCTGCGCGATGAAGCGGCGCTCGAGCGGCTTCACGCCCGCGAGGATCGCGAGCACGATCGCCGTCGCGCCGATCGACGCGACGTACATGCCGCCGCCCGCGGCCAGGCCGACGCCGGCCACCGCCCACAGGCTCGCGGCCGTCGTCAGCCCGCGCACGACTTCGCCGCGCAGCAGGATCGAACCGGCGCCCAGAAAGCCGATGCCCGAGACCACCTGGGCCGCGACCCGCGACGGATCGAGCACGACGCCGTATTGCCCGCGCACGTCCTCGAAGCCGAAGGTGGAGACGAGCATCACGAGGGCCGAGCCGACGCACACCAGCATGTGCGTGCGCAAGCCGGCGGCCCAGTTCAGCCGTTCGCGTTCGAGCCCGATCACGCTGCCGAGCAGCGCGGCGAGCAGCAGGCGCCCGACGAGTTCGATATGGCCGATCATCGCGGCCTCCTGGTTGTCTGGCGGACCGGAGCGGTTCGATACCGGACAGGAACGCAAGACACGTGCCGAGGCGGCCGATAGCGGGCACGGCGCGTGCGCGCGGGGCCGACGGCGCGCGCGGCGGTCATGCGGCGCGCATTTTTTGCATCGCCATCGCAGATAAGTACAGGAGGCCAGGATGCAACATCAACAGGACGCACAGGTTCGCGACCCGTATCGCGGCCACGAGATTCGCGTATGGGCGCGGCGCAACGCGCGCGGCGCGTGGGACGACGAGGTACAGGTCTATGTCGACGGCGCCCGCATCGAGCTGATCGTGCCGGAGCCGGCCGGCTCCGAATGGTCGACGGAGGACGAGGCGCTGCGCGCGGGCGTCGAGCGCGGGCGTTATCTGATCGACAAGCGGGTCGATGACGATTGATCCGGGGCGACCCGATCCGATCGGCAAGGCGCCGGGGCGCGGTTCGTGCCATTTGTAACCGCGTGCCGGCGCCGCGCCGGGAGGATGACGAACGATCCGAGCATTTTCCGGATCTGCCTCGGGTCAACCCCGATTGCCGCGGATACGCTGTCCGCCTATCTTTCTACATCATACGTATGATCTAGAGAGTCTTTATGGCAACCCTCCATCGGCAGGTACTGAATCAGATGGGCGAGCGGATCTGCTCCGGCCAGTTCGCACCCGGCGACATCCTGCCGTCCGAAGACGAATTGGCCGAACAGTTGCAGGTCAGCCGCATCACCATCCGCGAGACGGTCAAGTCGCTGTCCGCCAAGGGCATGCTGCAAGTACGCCGGCGCTACGGCACGGTCGTGCTGCCGCGTGCGCAATGGCAATTGTTCGATCCCGACGTCATTACCTGGCGCGCGCGTGCCGGCACGGTCGATGAGGGGTTGATCCAGGATTTGATGGAGCTTCGCCTGATCATCGAGCCCAACGCGGCCAGACTCGCCGCGAAACGCGCGACCGATGAAGACCGCATCGCGATTCGGCGTGCTTACCGGGCGATGGAGCGTGCGGTCGCCGGCAATGGCGAATATGTCCCTGCCGATCTCGCGTTTCACGGCGCGATTCTCACGGCCTGTCACAACCAGTTCGTCCAGCAGATGCAGAACGCGCTGTCGTCCATCCTGCAAACGAGTTTCGAGCTCAGTTCGGAGATCGCCGGTGGTCCGGCACGGTCGTTGCCGATGCACGAAGCGCTTTGCGTCGCAATCGAAAAGGGCGACGAGGCTGCCGCGGAAGAAGCGGTGCTCACGCTCATCAGGCGCGCCGAACAGGACTTCGAGGATCGCGCCGCGCTGAACAAGGCCGCTGCCGACGAACGCGCCTGAAACCCTGACAGCAGATTCGGCGTTGACTTCATCGCGACCGGAAGACGGTCGCGAGGGGCGCACTCGCGCCCGTTTTCCGACAATCAATAGGAGTGCGATCAAATGACTTCACTATTTGACTTGAGCGGACGCACGGCGCTCGTCACCGGTTCGGCGCGTGGCATCGGTTTCGCGCTGGCAAAAGGACTCGCGACGGCTGGTGCGCGTGTGATTCTGAACGGAACACAGGCCGAGACGGTCGACGCCGCGGTCCGACAACTCGCCGACGAAGGCTTCAACGCGCAGGGTCGCGCATTCGATGTGACGGACGAGCACGCTGTCGCCGATGCGTTCTCGCACTGGGACGTGGCAGGCGTGCAGATCGACATCGTCGTCAACAACGCCGGTATCCAGTTTCGCAAGCCGCTCGTCGAACTCGAACTGGGCGATTGGCAACGGGTGATCGACACCAACCTGACGAGTGCGTTCATCGTCGCCAAGCAAGCGGCGCGACGCATGATCGTGCGTGGCACCGGCGGCAAGATCATCAATATCGGCTCGCTGACGAGCGAAGCCGCGCGCGCGACGGTCGGCGCGTACACGGCCGCCAAGGGCGGGATCAAGATGCTGACCCGCGCGATGAGCGCCGAATGGGCGTCGTCGAATATTCAGGCGAACGCGATCGGCCCAGGCTACATCCTGACCGACATGAACAAACCGCTCGTCGAGAACGCGGCGTTCGACGCGTGGGTCAAGGCCAGCAATCCGACGCAGCGCTGGGGCAAGCCGGAGGAACTCGTCGGCACGGCGGTGTACCTGGCATCGGCGGCGTCGAGCTATGTGAACGGCCAGATCATCTATGTCGATGGCGGCTGGCTGGCCGTCCTTTGAAAGCCGATCCACGCGATCAACACCCATACGAAAAGCCGCCCGCGCAATCGTCAAGCGCCGAAGCGCCACACCTGTCAGGAGACATCATGGAAAGCACCAAACCCGTAGCCCCCCAGAGATGGTGGTATCTGATGCCCATCATCTTCATCACCTACAGCCTCGCCTACCTCGATCGCGCCAACTACGGTTTCGCCGCCGCAGCCGGGATCGACAAGGACCTCGGCATCACCCACGGCATGTCGTCGCTGATCGGCTCGCTGTTTTTCCTTGGCTACTGCCTGTTCCAGGTGCCAGGCGCGATCTATGCACAGCGAAACAGCGTGAAGAAGCTGATCTTCGTCAGCCTGATTCTGTGGGGCCTGTGTGCTGCTGCGACCGGGATGGTCAGCAACATTCCAATGCTGATGGTCCTGCGCTTCGTGCTCGGCGTCGTCGAGGCCGCCGTCATGCCGTCGATGCTGATGTACATCAGCCGCTGGTTTACGCGCACCGAACGCTCCCGCGCGAATACGTTCCTGATTCTCGGCAATCCGGTGACGGTGTTGTGGATGTCGGTGGTATCGGGCTATCTGGTGCGCAGCTTCGGGTGGCGCGAGATGTTCGTCATCGAAGGATTGCCCGCGCTTGCCTGGGCCGTCGTCTGGTGGTTCACCGTCAAGGATCGTCCGGCTGATGCGCCATGGATGACGGACGGAGAAAAGGCCGAACTCGATGCACGCCTGAAAGCGGAGCAGGCTCATATCGCACCGGTTCGCGACTACAGGGCCGCATTCCGTTCGTCGGTCGTCTTGAAATGCTGTGCGATTCACGCACTGTGGAGCATCGGGGTCTATGGCTTCATCATGTGGCTGCCGTCGATCCTCAAGGGCGCGTCGAAGAGCGACATCGTATCGGTTGGCTGGCTCGCCGCTGTTCCGTACTTCGCCGCGATCGTCCTCATGCTGCTGGCGTCGTGGCTGTCGGACAAGACACGCAACCGCAAGCTGTTCGTCTGGCCGCTGCTGCTGGTCGGGACGATTGCGCTGGTGGCGTCGTTCCTGGTTGGCGGATCGCACTTCTGGATCTCGTTCACGCTTCTCGTGATTGCCGGTGCCGCGATGTATGCGCCGTATGGACCGTTCTTTGCGCTGGTCCCCGAGCTGATTCCGAGCAACGTGCTGGGTGGGGCGATCGGCATCATCAATTCGAGTGGCGCGTTGGGCGCGTTTCTCGGATCGTGGGTCGTCGGATATCTGAATGGTGCGACTGGCAGCCCGTCGGCTTCGTACATGTTCATGGCGCTGGCGCTGCTGGTATCGGTGATCCTGATGATCACGGTTCCGGCACGTTCCGAGCAGCGCACGACGGACGGTTCGACCATCTCGCTGCGCCGCACATGATCTGCCGCATCGTTCGATTCATTGACTGGATTCTGGAAGACAAGAAATGACCACCCCGATTACAGATGTCAAGGTCATCCTGACCGCCCCGGAAGGCATCAATCTGATCGTCGTGAAGATCGAGACCAACCAGCCGGGCTTGTATGGTCTAGGATGCGCAACGTTTGCATACCGGCATGTTGCCGTCAAATGCGTGATCGAAGCGTATTTGCGGCCACTGCTGATCGGTCGCGATGCGGAGGCCATCGAGGAGCTCTGGCAGTTGATGCACCAGAACGCTTACTGGCGCAATGGCCCGATCGAGAACAATGCGATTTCCGGCATCGACATGGCGCTGTGGGACATCAAGGGCAAGATGGCGAACATGCCGCTCCATCAGCTTTTCGGCGGAAAGTGTCGCGAAGGCGTCCCGGTCTATCGGCACGCGGACGGGCGCGACCTGGGTGAGCTGTGCGAGAACATACAGCGGTATCGCGAGCAAGGCATCACGCACATCCGCTGCCAGAGTGGCGGCTATGGCGGCGGCGGATACGGCAAGGCGCCGGCGAGTGCGCCGCACGGTGCGGCCGACGGTGTCTATCTGGACAGCAAGCAATACATGCGCGATACGCTGAAACTGTTCGATGGTATCCGCAACAAGATCGGCTTCGAAGTCGAACTGTGTCACGACGTTCATGAACGCCTGAAGCCGGTCGAGGCCATTCGCTTCGCGCGTGAACTCGAGCCATTCGACCTGTTTTTCCTCGAGGATGCGATCGCGCTGGAAGAGGGCGAATGGATTCGCCAACTGCGGGAGAAGACGTCTACCCCGCTTGCGCAAGGCGAGCTCTTCAACAATCCTCATGAGTGGCGCTTCCTGATCACGGAGCGGTTGATCGATTTCATCCGGGTTCACCTGAGCCAGATCGGCGGCATTACCGCTGGGCGCAAGTTGCAGATATTCGCCGAGCAGTTCGGCGTGAGAACGGCGTGGCACGGCCCGGGCGACATGTCGCCGCTCGGGCATGCGGCGAACATTCATATCGATCTCGCATCGCGCAATTTCGGTGTGCAGGAATGGTCCGGTACCGAGCCGCCCAATTTCGTGATTCAGGAACTCAAGGGGCCGAGGGCGGCATTGCTCGACGTATTCCCCGGTCTTCCCGAGTTCCGGAACGGGTACGTGTACGCCAGTGAAAAACCCGGGTTGGGCGTGGATATCGATGAAGCAGAGGCAGCAAAATATCCATGCGAAAACACGGTGACGACCTGGACGCAGACGCGGCTGAAGGACGGCACGCTGCAAACACCGTAAGGTCCGCGATCGAACGGGATGCGTCAGGTCTACGGCCGTGCCGCGATCTCGTCGAGATGCCACAGCAGATCCGCCGGATCGTCGTACACGCGCAGCGCCCCCGCGCGTTCCAGCTCGTCGCTGCCGTAGCCGCCCGACAGCAGCCCGACGCCCAGCGCACGGCAGCGGCTCGCGGCGAGCATGTCCCAGATGCTGTCGCCGACCACCACCGTGTGCTCGATCGGCACGTTCAGCTTCACGGCGGCCGTCAGGAACAGGTCGGGATCCGGCTTCGCATACTTGACCTGGTCGCGCGTGACGACCACGTTCTTCGCCGGATCGACGCCGAGCGCTTCGAGATTGATGGCGGCCGTTTCCATCCGCCCGCTGGTCGCGATCGCCCAGCGGATGCCCGCGTTCGACAGCGCGGCCAGCAGCTCGCGCGCGCCCGGCAGCGGCCGGACCTGCGCGCGCAGCCGCTGGTACGCGGCCGCGTGCAGCCGCGCGAGCCGCTCGACGCGCTCGGCGTCGATGTCGCCGGCCGTCTCGCGCAGCAGCTGGTTCAGGAACAGGCCGCCGCTCATCCCGATCTTGCGGTGGATGCGCCATACCGACAGTTCGATACCTTCGGCATCGAGCGCTTCCTTCCACGCGAGCACGTGCTGATAGACGCTGTCGACGAGCGTGCCGTCGAGATCGAACAGAAACGACGTTTCAATGCGCATGTGAATCTCCCAGCCCGATGACGTTCGGGCAAATCGTCCGCGAAATATCCTTCGACGCATTATCGGCGCGCGGCCGTGTCATTGCCATGTCCCGGCGGTGCGGCCCGCCGCGGCATGTCATGTGCCGCTGGTACAATCGCGCCGATGCGCCGGGCCGGCTGCCCGCGCCGCACGCGCCCCCAACCTTCGTCGAATTCCCGTATGGCAACCCCGGACGCCGTCAGTTCCGAACAGTCGTGGTGGGGCGTTCTGGCCCTGGCCCTCGCTGCCTTCATCTTCAATACCACCGAATTCGTGCCCGTCGCGCTGCTGAGCGCGATCGGCGACAGCCTGCGGATGCAGCCGACCGACGTCGGCCTGATGCTGACGATCTACGCATGGGCCGTCGCCGTCGTGTCGCTGCCGCTCACGTTCGTCACGCGCCACGTCGAGCGTCGCAAGCTGCTGAGCTGCGCGCTGCTGGTGTTCATCGGCAGCCATGTGGTGACCGGTGTGGCGTGGAATTTCACGGTGCTGATGATCGGCCGGCTCGGCATCGCATGCGCGCACGCGGTGTTCTGGTCGATCTCCGTTCCGCTGGCCGTGCGGCTCGCGCCGAGCGACCGGAAAAGCCGCGCGCTGAGCCTGCTCGCGATGGGCACGGCGATCGCGATGGTCGCCGGCATTCCGCTCGGACGCGTGATCGGCGAGGCGCTCGGCTGGCGCGTGACGTTCCTCGTGATCGGCGGCGCGGCGGCCGTCGCGCTGCTGATGCTGCGCATGACGCTGCCGGTGCTGCCGAGCCAGGGCGCCGGATCGCTTTCCAGCATCGGCGCGTTTCTCAGGAAGCCGGCGCTGGTGTCGCTGTACGCGATCACCGTGCTGGTCGTGTCCGCGCACTTCACGTCGTACACGTACATCGAGCCGTTCGTGCAGAGCGTCAATCATGCGAGCAGCAGCCGGATTACCTACGTGCTGATCCTGTTCGGCGTGGCCGGCATGCCGGCCGCGCTCTGCTTCAATCGCGTGTTTCCGGAACGGCCGGCCGATTTCCTGCTCGCGTCGATCATCGCGCTGTCGGCCTGTCTGCTGATCCTGTTCCCGAGCGCGCTGAACATCGTCACGCTGTCGGTTCACACGCTGGTGTGGGGCGGGGCGATCGTCTGCTTCGGTCTCGCGATGCAGGCGTGGGTGCTGAAGCTCGCGCCGGAGGCGACCGATCTCGCGGTGTCGATCTTTTCCGGGCTCTACAACGTCGGGATCGGCGCCGGTGCGCTGCTCGGCAACCATATCGCCGGGGATTTCGGCCTGCCGTGGATCGGCACGTTCGGCGGCGTGGTCGGGATCTTCTCGGCGGGAATCGCGTGGGCCGCGTTGCGGCTGCATGAGCGGCGGGCGTTGGCGTAGCCGCCACTGGAGCGGCCGGGCCGGCGATCGTGCCGCCAGCGTGTTGCGCTGATCGCTGCAAGCCGCAAGCCGCACACCGCAAACCGCAAACCGCAAACCGCAAACCGCAAACCGCAAACCGCAAACCGCGTCAATGCGGCCCGCCAGTCCTGAGCCCCGCCGCATCGAGCTGCCTGAGCTTCGCATAAAGCGTCGTACGTGAAATACCGAGCTGCCGCGCGGCCGCCGACACATTGCCGTCGTGCTCGCCGAGCGCCCGGCGGATCGCGTCGAGCGACTGTTCGTGCAGGCTCGCCTGAGGGCTGGCGGCCGGCGCCGCGTTGCACACGTCGGCGGCTTCTTCGAGCACGTCGGCGTGGCGCGCCGTCGTCGCCCGATCGAGCGGCGCACGCACCGTGCGCACCCATATGTGGCTACCATCGTCGCGCGCGATCCGTTGCGGCGTGCGCGCCGGCGTCAGCAGGCGGCGCTGTTGCGCGGGCGTCGCACCGGGAAACAGTTGGCGGAGATCGACCGGCGCGACCGGCCCATCGGGCTCGAGGTCGAGCATCTGGCGCGCGAGCCGGCTCACCGCGCGCACGCGGCCCGCTTCGTCGAGCGCGACGACACCGGCGAGCGGCGTGCCGAGCCAGCGCGGATCGTGTTGCACCTGCAGCAGATGGCAGTCGCGCAGCATCGCATACAGCCGCTGCTCGGCGGACAGCGCCGCATGCCGGAACTGCTCGCGCAGCTGCACGACGTTACGCCGGCCGATGCCGGTGATGTCGAGCGCGCCGATCACTTCGCCGTCGAAGCCGACCAGCGGCACCGCGAGACAGAACACCCGCGAAAACTCGTCGAGATAGTGCTGTGCGCCGGCGACGACGGCCTCCGTGCCGTCGTGAATCACGCAGCTCGGCGCGGTCGTGCCGATGTTCGGCTCGACGATCCGGCGGCCGGCGACGATCGGCGTCAGCAGCGTGTCGTCGCATTGCGGGCTGCGCCGCGCATGGATGATCGTGCCGCGCGGATTGACACAGAAGATCGTCCACTCGCTGCCGCCGAACGCGGCCCACAGCTGCTCGATCTCCTGCGCGACGCAGCGCAGCAGCCGCCGGTCCGCGCGTGGTTCGTCGAACTCGCGCTGCATTTCGTAGCGGGCGGTTTGCCACGGCCGGAGCCCGGCGTCGCGCGAACGCAGCCACGAGCGCGCGACGCTGGCCGGCAATGCCGTTTCCGGCAGCGGCTCGCCCGCCGCGAAGCGGGCGCGGAGCCGGTCGAGGTCGACCGGTCGTGCAAGGGGTTCGGGGGCCGTCTTCACGCTGCGCTCCATTTGGGGGTCGAGTGTCCGGGGCCGGGCGTGGCGGCCCGGCGTGTCGCGCGAATGCGTAATATAGCCCGGCGCCCGCAGCGCGGCATTTTCCCGAAGGGGCGCCGCCGCATGCCGCCGAGGGCGTCGGCGGCCGGCGGCTCCCCCCGCGCTCAATGCGGCAAACGCAGGATCGGCTTGAGCGTGATGCCTTTGCTGCTGTCTTCAGCCGCCTGGTTGATCTGGTCGAGCGGATAGAACTTCACCAGCCGGTCGAACGGAAACCGTCCTTGCAGATACAGCTGCACGAGCTGCGGAATGAACGTCTGCGGCACGCTGTCGCCTTCGACGATGCCGCGGATCGTGTGGCCGCCGAGCAGCAGGCTGTTCACGTCGAATTCGGCCTTGGTGCCGAGCTTCGGCGCGCCGACCACGCCCATCGTGCCGCGCGAGCCGAGCGCGTCGATCCCTTGCGACAGCACGGCCGGCAGTCCGGTCGACTCGAGCGCGTAGTCGACGCCGCCGCCGGTGATCTCGCGGATCGCGTCGACGACGTCGACTTCCTTGCTGTTGATCGCGTGCGTCGCGCCGAGCTCCAGCGCCAGCGCGAGCCGCGACGGCACGATGTCGACGGCGATGATGGTAGTGGCGCCCGCGACGCGCGCGGCCATCACGGCGCTCATGCCGACCGCGCCCGCGCCGAAGCTCGCGAAGCTGCTGCCCGTGCGCACCGCGAGCGAATTGATCACCGCGCCCGCGCCGGTCTGGATCCCGCAGCCGAGCGGCCCGAGCAGTTCGAGCGGCGCCTCCGTCGGCACCTTGATCGCGTTGTTCTCGCGGGCGAGCGCGTAGCTCGCGAACGACGACTGCGCGAAGAAATGATCGTGCAGCGGTTGCCCGGCTGCGTCGCGGATCGCGGTCTGTCCGTCCGCGTCGGCGCCGCCGAAGTTCAGCCCGAAAAACTGCCGGCAATACGCGCCGTGACCGCCGACGCACGACGCGCAGTGGCCGCACGCGCCGTAGGTGAGCACGACGTGGTCGCCCGCGGCGAGCGTCTTCACGTTCGGGCCGACCGCCTCGACCACGCCGGCGCCTTCATGACCGAGCACCGCCGGCAGCGGCACCGGGTAGTACTGGTCGCGCACGATCAGGTCGGTGTGGCACAGGCCCGTCGCGACGACGCGCACCAGCACCTCGTCGCCGCGCGGCGCGCGGATCCGGGCGGATTCGATCGAGAAGAGCGCGCCGGCGGCACGTGCGACGGCCGCGGTGACGGCGCGCGTATCGTTTTCGGTGTACATGGTCGGTCTCCTCGTCAAAGCGGGTAAAGCGGCGCTTCACCCTTGATCGTCAGCCACTGCCACTGCGTGAATTCTTCCCAGTTCGCGCTGCCGCCGATGCTCGAGCCGTTGCCCGATGCGCCGACGCCGCCGAACGGGTTGATCACTTCGTCGTTGACCGTCTGGTCGTTGATGTGCAGCAGCCCGGTGTTCAGGCGCTCGCCGATCCTGAGCGCGCGCCCGACGTCGGCGGACAGGATCGCCATCGACAGCCCGTATTCTGTCCGGTTCGCGAGCGCGATCGCCTCTTCGTCCGTATCGAACGGCACGACGATCGCGACCGGCCCGAAGATCTCTTCGTCGAATGCCGGATTGCCCGGCGCGACGCCGCTCAGCACGGTCGGCTCGAAGAACAGGTCGCGATGGCCGCCGCCTGTCTCGACGCGTGCGCCGGCCCGACGGGCCGCGTCGACCACGCTCGCCGCATGATCGCGCTGCGCAGCGTTGATCAGCGGGCCGAGGCCGACGTCCGCGGTCGCGGGGTCGCCGACGCGCAGGCTTTGGGCCTTCTCGACGAGCTTCGCGACGAAGCGGTCGTGAATCGCGCGCTGCACGAGCACGCGGCCGGTCGCCATGCAGATCTGGCCTTGATGCAGATACGCGCCCCATGCGGTGTTGGCGACGGCGCGATCGAGATCGGCGTCGTCGAGCACCATCAGCGAGTTCTTGCCGCCGAGTTCGAGCGACACCTTCTTCAGGTGGCGGCCCGCCGCTTCGCCGACCTTGCGCCCGGCCGCGGTGGAGCCGGTGAACTGGATCATCGCGACGTGCGGATCGGCGACCAGCGCCGCACCGGCCGTGCCGTCGCCGGGCAGCACGTGCAGCACGCCTTCCGGCAGGCCGGCGAGCTCGAACACGCGCGCGATCGCGACGCCGCCGCATACGGCCGTGCGCGGATCGGGTTTCAGCACGACTGCGTTGCCGAGCGCGAGCGCCGGTGCGACCGCGCGCATCGCGAGGTAAAGCGGGAAGTTGAACGGCGAGATCACGCCGACCACGCCGCGCGGGCGGCGGCGCGCGAGCGACAGCCGGCCGGCCGCCGACGGCAGCACTTCGCCGGCCGCGCGCGACGGCAGCCCGGCTGCTTCGTGCAGCGCCTTGATCGTGACGGAGGTTTCGAACGACGCTTTCGCGCGCGTCGAGCCGCTTTCGCGCACGAGCCAGTCGACGATCGCAGCGAAGTGCGTTTCGGCGACGGCCGCCGCGCGGCGCAGGACCGCTGCGCGTTCGTCGTAGGGCAGGGCGAACCAGGCGGGCTGCGCGCGATGGGCGGCGGCCGATGCGTCGGCGATGGCCGCGGTGTCGGCGAGACCGATGCGGCCGAGTGTGTTGCCGGTCGCCGGTTCGATCACGTCGGCCGTGTGCGGGCTCGCGTGCCAGCGGCCGGTGAAGGTCTTGCCGCGCCAGATGTCGGTGTCGAACAGTGCGGTGTCGATGATGCTATCCATGTAGTCTCCTCACGAAATTCCGATCGGCCGGAGCGGGCGTTGCGCCGCCCGACCGGCATGCGCGCGAGGTTAGGTGGGTGAGGAGAAGCGGGGCTATACGGGTTTATTCCCACCCGGCGCGGCCGCGCGGATCGGTGGGTCTCTGTGATTCGGTGTGCGGAAACTGAACAGTCGGTGCGGGGGTTGTTGCTGCACGTCGTCTGATGATGCTGCGGGGATTGTTGGTGCAGTGGGAACTGCGCCGTGTCTGACAACGCTCATCGCGCGAACCCGTGCCAAGACCTGCGCTCATGATTTTCCGGATCGGCAGTTACCAACCCATCGCTGTCGCTCGATCCTTACCGCTCCGAGGCCAAGTATCCGAGTGAACCGGTCATTCCAATATCATGGCGGGGAAGCCAGTTGCTTCCCGAAGCGGGCCGGTGGATCATGGAGCGCCATACCAGCCTTCCTTCGGATCGCAACTGCGCACTGGACGCCGCGCGGTATTTTGTGCTGCTATCCTGTCCGATATCCCGTCGATGCCGTGTCCATCACTCGCGACTCCAGGCTGAACAAGACGCTTCAATCGCGAGCGGGTCACGGTCCGACCTTCTTCTGACTCGCAAAGAGCATCGGCATGCTGCGACCGTTCACTCAGCTTTGTCAGCCTGCAAACAAGGCGCTGCTCGTGGCTGCCGACGAAGGGCACGCGACGCTCACTGGCAGCGGCACGTACGCCATGCCATGGCACTGGCACGACTGCCTGATGTTCATCCTGCCTGGCCATGGCGCCGTCGAACTTTGCCACGAAGGCCGGCGCGCGGGCACGTGGCTCTCGCAGGATCGCTTTGCGGTGGTCCCTTCAGGGCGGGCACATCAGACGCGCGCCGGATGCGCGACACACACGCATGTAGCTGTCTATGTAACGGACGAGGCGCTGCATAAGCTCGATACCGGCGTCGGCTCGCTTAGCGAATTCCGCCGACGCACCCACACGCCGGTCCTCGTACGCAGGACCGCCGCGATTCGCGCGCTGCAGGAGCTTTCGCAGCGCAACGACATGGCTGGCTACGGCAGCGCGGCAACCCGCCAGGCGTTGTCGTCGGCACTGTTGATGCAGTGCATCGGCGAGGTCATCGCCGGAAAGACGGAAATGGGGACATCACCGCGCGAGCACGGCCTGGCGGTGGTCGCCGACATCGAAGCCTTCGTTGCCGGCCATGCCGACGAGGAGATTCCGCTCGACCTGCTGGAAGCGCGCTTCGGCGTTTCCCGGCGTCACATCACGCGTCTGTTCCGCGAACGCACGGGACTCTCGATCGGCGAATTCCAGCAGCGCAAGCGTTACGACAATGCTTGCCGCCTGCTTGCCGAAACCGATCTACCGATCGGCGAGGTGGCGTTTCGCGTCGGCTTCGAAAGCGGTGCGGCCCTCGCGCGCGCGATGCGTCGCGTCGGCGGCCATTCACCTTCCAGTCTGCGCGCGAAATTGGCCCGTTCGGTCAAAACGTAGGGCCCGTTCGAACGCGCGTCGCGGCGCCATCCTCCGTATTCTGGGCGGACAGCAACACATCCCCCGGTCAGCGGGGCTCACGCCGCCATGTCTTTGCGCCATCAAGTCGAACTCGTCAGCGTGTTTGCAGCCGGTCCCGGCGGCGGCAACCCGGCGCCCATCGTAATCGACGCAGCCGGCATGTCCGACACGGAAATGCAGGCCGTCGCGCGGCGCTACGGTCACGAAAGCGGCTTCGTCCTGCCCGCCGCACCCGGCTCCAACTGCGATTACGAGTTCCGCTTCTGGGTCCCGAACCACGAAATGTCGATGTGCGGCCATGCCACCGTCGGTGCAGTCTGGCTACTTCATCAAAAGGGGCATCTCCGCCGTGACCGGCTGACTCTTCAGACGCGCAGCGGCGAGGTCGCGGTCCGCATCAGCGGATATACGAATCAGGGTGCTGCCGTCGAAATCTCTCAACCTGTGGGGCGCGTCGAACCGCTGCCCCAGCCGCAACTCAGCCAGGATGCAATTCTCGACGCGCTCGGCATCAGCCGCGCGCAGATCGCGCCCTTGCCGATCCAGAACGCCTGTACCAGTCGGGTCAAGACGCTGATTCCGCTCATCAGCTCCGCCGTTCTCGACGCCCTACGGCCGCGCTTCGACAAGATCGAAGCGGTGTGCGAGCGAATCGGCTCAACCGGCCTCTACCCTTACGCGATTGCCGATGCCGGCCGGCAAATCTTCGATGCTCGACAGTTCCCGCGCGCTTCAGGCTATCCGGAAGATCCGGCGACCGGAATCGCGGCTTCCGCGCTGTCGTTCGGCCTGCTCGCCAATGGCATGGTCGAAGCGTCTACGCGGACCATCACGGTCCGACAGGGACGTTCAATGAAGCGCCCGTCGCAAATCTCGGTGCGGTTCAGCGTCGAGTCCGGCCGCGTGAACGGCTGCTGGCTCGGCGGACCGGTTTGCTTCGAAACACGCGTCGGGGCTCTGTCATGACGATTCATTTTACGCACCGGCTCGCGCAACTCGGTATGGCCTTACCCCCCACGCCGTCGCCGCGAGGCGCCTACGTGAGCGTGGTGATCCATCACGACATCGCTTACGTCAGCGGCCAGGTCAGCCGAGTCGGCGAACAGGTTATCGCCGGGCCGGTCGATAACGCCACGCCACCTGACGTAGTCCGGCATGCGGCGCGAACTTGCGTGCTGCGCGCGCTGAGCGCCCTCGCTGCGGCGCTGCCGACCACGATGATGGTTGAACGCATCCTCTTCTTGCGAGGCTTCGTCAACGCCGCGCCCGACTTCGTGAACCACAGCCAGGTGATGGATGAGGCTTCGCTCTTGCTGCACGAAATTTTCGGCGACAAGGGCTTGCACGCGCGATCGGCAATCGGCGTCGCCGGTCTGCCAGGTGGTGGCTTGCTCGAAATCGAACTCACCGTCTCACTCGCGCATGGGCCCGATCCTCATGAAGCGTAGCGCAATGCCACAACAAGACGCCGGGTAGCCCCGAAAGCGGCATCTCCGGCACGATCACTCAACATGGAGGAAACCATGAATCGCCGTCAATTGCTGCAACTGGGCCTCGCCGTCGGGCCCGCCGTCATATTGGCCCGTTCCGTGCGGGCGGCCGATGCTGAACTGGTGGTCGGCTCCAACGTGGGCGCGCCGCCGTTCGCGTTCAAACAGGGCGACTCTTATTCCGGCTTCGATGTCGAGGTCTGGAGCGAAGTCGCGAAGGGATTGAACCGGAAGTGGCGCTTGCAACCCATGGAATTCGGGGCGTTGATTCCGGCGCTTCAGACCCACAATCTCGACGTGATCGTCTCGCAACTGTTCATCAAGCCGGAGCGGCAGCAGGTCATCGATTTTTCGACGCCGTACTACAAAAGCGGGCTGATCGCGTTGACACGCATTGACAACACCAGCATCCGAACGCCGGCCGATCTCGCTGGCAAACGTATCGGCACCGAGACTGGCACGGTCGCGGTCAACTACATCAAGGATCACATCAAGGACGCCACGCTGGCGCAGATGCCCAGCATCAATAACGCCTTGCTCGCGCTGGAAGCGGGCCGTACGGACGTCGTCGTCTACGACAAGCCGCAACTTCTCTACTATGCCAACACCGCAGGGAAGAACAAGGTCAGGGTGATCCTGCCCGCGCTGGAAGGACTCGACGTCGGCATGGGCTTTCAGAAGGGCAGCCCGCTCGTCGCAGCAGCCAACGTTCAACTCGCGACGATGAGAGCCGACGGCCGGCTCGAGGCGCTCAACCGGAAATGGTTCGGCGAGGCGTTGTCATGAGCTTTGACTGGGCGGCTCTCATTGCCGCGCTGCCGGATCTGCTACAGGGCCTTCGGCTGACCCTGCTGATCGCGCTGACCGGGCTGGCCGGTGGCCTCGCGCTCGGAGTCATTGCGGGTGTGACGCTGGCCTACGGCGGCCGGGCCGCGACGTTACCGGCACGGATGTATGTCGCCTTGATTCGCGGCACGCCAATCGTGGTTCAGGTGATGTTCGTCTATTTCGCACTACCGATCATGATGAACATACGAATCAGCGCGACCAGCGCCGCGATCATCACGTTGATCATCAATTCCGGCGCCTATAACGCGGAGATCATCCGCGGCGCGCTCGATGGCGTGCCGGGTGGACTGCGCGAGGCCGGCATGGCGATGGGTCTACCGTTTCACAGCACGCTGACGCATGTTATCGCCCCCATCGCGTTCAGGCGCGCGCTGCCCGCGATGGGGAACCAGTTCGTCAATCTGGTCAAGGACACCTCGATCTTTCTCGTCATTGGTGTGGGCGAACTGACTCGCAGAGGACAGGAAATCATGGCCGAGAATTTTCGGGCGGTGGAAATCTGGACGGCGGTCGCGATCATCTACCTGCTCGTCATCAGTCTGCTCGCGATGGGTCTGCTAGTGCTAGAACGGAGAGTGCGCCTGCCATGAGCATGATCGAATTCAAGCAAGCTTCGAAGCGTTTCGGCGAGCACGTGGTTCTGCATCCGCTAGACCTCGCGATCGAACGAGGGGAGGTCGCCGTCATAGTCGGCCCATCCGGCTCCGGCAAGTCGACGCTGCTACGCTGTATCAACGGGCTCGAAACGATCAGTTCCGGCGATCTGCGCGTCGACAACGTCAGCGTGCTGGGCTCGGCACGCGACGTCAGGCGAATCAGGCTTGAAGCCGGCATGGTGTTTCAGCAGTTCAATCTGTTTCCGAATCTGACCGCGATACAGAATGTCATGTTTGGACCGCTTCGCGCGCGCGGCCAGTCAAAAGCCGAAGCACGCGACATCGCAAGCGCGCTTCTGCACAAAGTCGGACTTTCCGCGCGGATGAATCACTATCCGTCGCAACTGTCCGGAGGGCAGCAGCAACGTGTGGCAATCGCGCGTGCGCTAGCCGTGCAGCCGAAGCTCATGCTCTTCGACGAACCGACTTCGGCACTCGACCCCGAATTGCGCCAGGAAGTTCTCAAGGTCATGCAGACGCTCGCTTGCGAGGGCATGACGATGGTCGTTGTGACTCACGAAATGGGGTTTGCACAACGCGTGGGTTCACGGCTGCTCTTTATGGAAGCCGGCCGTGTCTTGCACGACGGCAAGCCTGTCGAGATGCTGTCCGCACCGCCCGGAGAGCGCTTCCGCGAGTTCCTTCAGCATGTTCATTGAGTCCGTGCAATTCTCGCTGTATGACATAGGAGTCTGCAGTCAAGATGAACCCGTCACGTTTTGAAAACGACTACGGCTTTCGCCGCGACAGTGTGCGGCATGATAATTGGCGCGAAGCACCATGGAATGTTTGGGCGTTTCGCCATGTGCATGAAATCATCCCGACAGCGCGGATTCCTGCCGTACAGGGGCTCGTTGAAGAGCCCGTAGTCGCCGCCGACGCGCTGACCGAGCACCAGTTCATGGTCCATGGCGAACGTCGCACGGTCGGGCAGATCCTGAGACAGTCCTCGACCGACGCCATCACGGTAATGCGAGCCGGACGATTCGTCGCCGATTATCATGCGCCGCACTTCACGCTGCAAAGCAGACACATCCTGTTCTCGGCCAGCAAGTCAGTCGCTGGCCTTCTCGCGGGCATGCTGGTCGGTGACGGCCTTCTGGACCCTGAAGCTCCCGTGGCGCAGTATGTTCCCGAACTCGCTCGCTCCGCCTTCGGCGATGCTCGCGTCAGACATGTACTGGATATGCGGACCAGTCTTGCCTTCAACGAGGACTATCTCGATCCGGACGGCGTCTACGCACGCTATCGGCGAGCTGGTCTCCTGGATCCGCGTCGTGAAGGCGAACCACCGGAGACGGTGATCGATCTGCTTGCATCTCTAACGAAAGGTGCGGGCGAGCACGGTGGCCCGTTTCATTACTGCTCGCCCAACTCGGACGTACTCGGCCTCGTGATCGAGCGCGCGTCCGGCCAGCGCTATGCCGATTTCGCGGCTGCCCGTCTGTGGCGACCACTAGAATTACGGCAAGACGGCAGTGTCACGGTGGATATTGTCGGCACGGCGCGTTCCGGCGGTGGCTTGTGCATGACAGTGCGCGATCTGGCCAGGATCGGCGAACTGGTGCGTCTGGGCGGCATCGTCAACGGATGCAGGCTGATACCGGAGAGCTGGGTGACCGATACGCTCACGGGCGGCAGTGCGCAGGCGTGGCGACAAGGCAAATTCTCAAGCTGGCTACCGAACGGCAAGTATCGCAACAAGTGGTATCAGGTGGGCAATGTCAGTGGCGCGTGCTTCGCAATCGGTATTCACGGCCAGTGGCTCTATGTCGATCCGCTGCGTGAGACTGTAATCGCCAAATTCTCGTCGCAACCCCAACCAACCAACGACGAAGTAAAACTGCTGAATCTCGCATTGTTCGAAGCGATTGCGGCGATGGCGTAAGGCGGCGTGTTGCGTGGCCGCGGCGCATCGGTCCGTCCCGCGCGGACGGATCGCATCGCTACGCACTTCGCAGCCGGCCATCAGTGAAATCGACGAATGGGCGCTTTCGGATTCGAGCGGGTCATTGAAGAAAATAGGGCCGATGACCGAAACTGGTGGTGGATTCAACCGGTCAGGTTTCGCGATAGCGGACCTTCATTTCCCACGTTTGTCACCTTGCGGAGCCCAATGATCTGGGGCGCACCGTCGCCTTACTGCTTCTGGCCGAACGCGTGTCAAAAAGCGCAGGCTCACACTTTCCGTTTACAACGGCCGCACCTACGCTTCCGGGATTTCGATTGTCCCTTCAAGATATTGAACAGCCTGACCGGAGATATATACCCGGTCGCCTTGTACGCGACAATGAAGTAACCCGCTGCGGCGTGACACCTGCATGGCCACGAGTTGTGACCTGCCCAAACGGTCGGACCATAATGGCGCAAGCGCCGCGTGAATAGATCCGGTCACCGGATCTTCATCTCCGCCATTGGCAGGCCAAAAGTAGCGGGACACAAAATCATGCTCATCTCCGCGCGCTGTCACGACAACATCGAGCGGACCAAGTGCCGACAGCAGATTGAGTTCGGGTACGACGGATCGTACCTCGTGTTCCGTTCCGTAGATCGCAACATAGGCTTGCTGGTTTATCAGCACTTCTTGAGGCCGTATCGAAAGCCCCTGGATCAAGTTCGCGGGTATTTCGTCCAATTTTTCAGGCCGGCGCTGCGGGAAGCTCATTTCGATCAGACCGTCATGCGTAAGGCAAACGGCAAGCCGACCGACCGCTTTCGCAACAAATTCGATGACTTCCAAATCATCACATCGCTTGAAGATCACGTATGCGCTTGCCAGCGTGGCATGTCCACAAAAAGCAATTTCGGTAAGTGGAGAAAACCAGCGGATGTCGAACGCTCCGTCGGCATTTTTCACGAAGAATGCTGTTTCGGACAGGTTGTTCTCAGCGGCGATTGCCTGCATCAAGCTATCGGGCAACCAGCGTTCGAGTGGCACTACTGCAGCGTAGTTACCCTTAAACACCTTATCTGAGAATGCGTCAATCTGATAGATCGGCAGTTTCATGAAATGTGCCTGTTCAAAGCGGGAGGTTAGTCAGCGATTTGCGGTGTTATTCGTAGACAACGATATCAGCCCGGGAAGCTGGCGAACATGTACAGATTGCGATGTTCGACACAAAAAGCGACCGTTCGCTTGGCCCGACGATGCCGTGGGCGTCGTCTGAAAGCAGCCGTTTGCCCAACGTTTTGCTGCCCGTCGATCCTGCGATGAAGTGTTTTAGCGAGCATGAGCGGTGGCCCACCGGGACAACCGCGCATGACGATGACGGAAAAGAAGCACGAGCACGCCTCCAATCATACTTGGCCACCCTGGCAGCCATCGCGTCGGCGAACGCAACTCAAAAGTCAGTTTGTCGTGCACTTCACAACCGCCGCTTATGTCGCGAATGGTCCGTTCGTGAATCCAGGTCCGAATGCCGAGCATTCGCGACGTTTCCTTGAATCGGAATCCGGGGCCCACTTCAGCGAGCGTGATGTCGTCGAAATCTACCGGGAGCACGCCCAACACAAGGAGCCAGCTCCGGCCGAGACAGCGCCCAAGCGGGAGTTGATCGATCGACCTACCTCGCAGAGCGGCAGGGACCGTCATGTGTAACCACGGAAACAGTTCGTCGTTGATGCCTTGCGGCGTTGTCACACGCGACCACGCTGCAGCGGCGCTTACCGGGAGTGTGGACCTTCGTTCAAATGTTGTTCTCACAGTCATCCCAATGTTTGAGTATTGTTCTCCCGGCCTGCCGGTCTCCACTCGGTCGAAAGAATTTGCACGGGCCACCATCCTTGACAGTGAGTGGCCGTGATTGTCGACGATTCGATCGGTGGTGTCGACCGACCGAAACTGGCCGGTTGCAGACTCACGTGGAGGCCCGCTTCCGACCCGCTCCCGCCGGTCGCCGTGTGAGCGGTTCAAGGGCAGGTAACGGAGTGCTCCAGTCGTTCACGCCGCCTTTTCGCAGACAACGGTTCAGAATCGCGTGCCTGAAGCAACCCGGTATCTTCCACGATTGGAGATGGAGCCGGGGTTCCGGCGAACAATCTGGCTTGACGAATCTCGCGAGTTTTACGCGCATACTCGAGGCCGACGGACACCGCACGCGCTCTCCGTTACGTCATCGCAGCAGGCACCCTTCCCCGGAGACTGGAGATCCAAATGAATGACGACACCTTCAACCTCAGCGTACGCAAGTTTTTAAAAATGGTCGGCGTTAGTTCGCAGCGTGAAATAGAGCATGCAGTCGCGAAGGCGATTGCCAGCAGCGCGATTGCGGGCAATGAATCCTTTCCAGCGAAAGTTACGCTGGAAGTCCCGGGGCTCAAGCTGAAAGTGGATTTCGAAGACGAAATCAGGCTTGAGTAAGAGGACGAACATCACGCGAAGAGAAAGCGTTTGCCCGGAGCAGGGTCGCGGCCGCCGGCACGTACTCGGCCGTTACTGCCCACGTGAGGGGCCGACGTCGGACAGGCGAAAGGACGGTCTCGAGCCGGCAAGCTCCCGGTATGGCTGCTGGAAGATTGGGCAGACGAATCGCTCTACTGGCACGAGGCCGCTCTCCGGATGACTGACGCAAGCGCGTTGTCGAAGGCAGTCAGCTTCCTGTGTACGGGGCGACCAGGCTGGGAGCGCATTCCGGTCGGAATCGTGGCAAAGCGCATGTACTGCCAGAAGCTGGCTGCGCAGGTTCTTGGCAAATTGCCAGCTTCAACCGTTTGCGAGCAGTTCGTTGCGCACTTGACGTCTCTGGATTCGCTTCTTGCCGACCATCCATGGCTTGTTGGAGACGCGAAATCGATCGTCGACCGCAGCCCGGCTGCTGCGTGCGGCTTGTGCTATTTCCACTTTGAACCGATTGCCTCCAGCCCGGCTTTCTGCAGGTCTTCCGGTCCCATCACGACGCGAAACTCGCAGTCGGCATTGAACGTGAGAAACCACGGCTCTGCGAATGCGGGAATCTGCGACGGATCATCAAGGTTGATCACGAGGATTGCTCCGCGTCCTCCGCTTTGCTCGGTAAAATAGGCCGCTTCCGGTTTCGCTTCTTCGAGTATTTTCGCCATCACGGCCCCGATGGTGCCGTCGCGCACGAAAGCATTGAATGGCTCGTGGGGAATTCGTATGTTCAGAAGCATGCGCATGGACATTCTCCTAGCCTGAGGCACGGAAGGAACTTTCCGAGTATAGGAGATCTCGGCTGTTCCTTTAGTCGCTTAGGCAACACGCCTCACGCATTGGTGCGCAACGGTGCCGAGCAGCGGAAACCCGCAAATTGACGCGGGGATTGACTGCGGCCGACGTCCGATCTCTGGTGCCGAGCCGACGCCCGATTGTCCGCACGATCTTGCGGGCGAGCGGCCGGAAGTGGCCGCCTGGCGACCGACGCGGGCCTCCCTGTACCCGTGGCCTCCGCTTCCCGACGTAGCGTCTACGTTGGTGACTTCCACTCGCCCGCCCAGAGATCGAAATACTTGAAGGCGGAGATGCGGACGAGCACAACTTGCTCGCCGATGTCATCGACGACCTTGAATGGGACGGATATCCCGAAATTTCCTTCCGTCACCGTGCCCGGATCGCGGTGAAGAAGGTCCGGTACGCGACCGAGTTCTTCGCGTCGCTTTGCGCGAGGCGGGCCGTCCGGTCTTATGTCGACGCGCTGACCGGGCTTCAGGACGATCTGGGCTGGCGCAACGATGCCGTCGTCGCGGAGCGGCTTCTGAAGGCGCTGCCTCGAACGGCGCCCGTCGCGGCGCCGGGCGCGGCCTTTGCGCGCGGTTTCCCGGCCGCCCGCGCGGCTGCCAATCATCCGACAATGAAATAACTGTGGAAGCGCTTCAGACGTCTGTCGCCACCGCATTGATTCTGGCGGCGCCGACCGGGCATATCGGCCGTGACGGAGTCTGCCGCTGCTGCGGATTTTCGGCATGCGCGGCGGTGGACGGCGCTGATCGGCGTGCGGATCGTCGCCAATCGCGCGCCGTCAGTTAATGACAAGGCGCCGGCGGCACCATGGCTCGTCCGAAGCCATGCTGCCCCCCGCTTCACCAACAGCCCTGCCGGTACTAGTGCGAAAACCCGGAGGCCGTTTCACTGAGGCTTTTGCCCTTGGTTTCGGGTGCCAACCATTGGGATACGCCAGCACCGACCGCGGCAATGCCGGCCGCGATCAGTATGGTCACCGAGGGCCCGAGATTGCTCACCGACCAGGGCATCAGGAACGTGCCGAGGCCGGCGCCTATCCTGCTGAAGGCGGCGGCGAAGCCGGTCCCGATCCCTCGAATCTCGGTCGGGAAAACCTCCCCGGGATAAATGCAGGTCAGCGTCCCGCATCCCGCGTTGAAGAACGAGAATGCGAGAAACAGACCCAGCACGACCATCGCGGGCGCGTTCGTCCACACGCCGAGAATCGCGAGGATCACGGTGATGATCCACTGCGGAGGTACGGTCAGCACGCGGCGCCCGGCCTTGTCGATCATCAGAACCGTCACCACGCTCCCGGCCAACGCGACCGCGGATAGTCCGACGCCGCCGGCGAGTCCGCCGCCGAGACCGAATTTCTGCAGCACGCTGTCGGCGAACGTGGCGATCGCGAAGTAGGGCGTGACGACACAGAAAAAGAACAGCGATACGAACAGCGTGGCCCGCCAATATTGACGGGAGAACAGCATCCCGAAGCCACCGCCCGCGGCGGGCGTTTCGTGCTCCATATCATCCATGTCGGAGGCGTTCGGCAGATACCGGTGTGCAATCGAGCGGGCCTGGTCGATACGACGCTTGCTCCACAGCCAGCGCGGCGACTCGGGCATGCCGAGCCGGCCGAGGAACAGCGCCACGGCAATGAACGTGCTGCTGCCGAGAATGTTCCGCCAACCGAGTTCAGTGTACCGGTCCAACAGGTAACCGACGATGAAGGCGAACATGAACCCGGCATACCACGCGATGAGCGTGAGGCCCATGAGCCGTCCCCGGATTCTCGATGGGGAAAATTCCGACAGCATCGGCCATCCAACGGAATATTCCGCACCGATCGCGATGCCCATCAAGAGGCGCACGACGAACAGTTGCATCGGCGACGTGGCAAAAAACTGCATGGAGCCGACGAAGAACTGCATGAAGGACGCAAGCACGAACAGGCCCATGTCGAGCATGAACAGCGGCTTGCGACCGAACCTGTCACCGGCCCATCCGCCCAAAGGGGAACCCACGAGAATGCCGAACAACGCCCCTGCCGCGATCAAGCCCTCCCAGACCGGCGATATGCCGAGTTCCGCGGTCATCTTGCCGGACACCGGGCCGACGATCCCGAGGATATAGCCGTCCAGAAACGTACCGCCGGTAAGGACGATGATCATCCTGATCATGAAGCGTCGTTTGAACGCTGAAGATGTTTGATACTCAATCGGTACGGCGGAAACAGCAACTTCCTTTTCTAACGAAGTCATATGTATCTCCATTTGCGTGACGTGTATCGGGGCTTGTTCCGGTCATGACGTTGCTAATGCACCGAAATCGAACTGCTTTGTCGCGTTGTGCGACAGCGTCGCGCATGGCATGACGGTACGGTTCTGCTGCGCGGCGCTGCGTCGAGTCTATGGACGAGAAAATGATCGAGCCCACGCGGTTGCGCCCGGAAACGAGTGGTAAACGACATCCGGCGTGCGCGTTCAATTTCCCGTCGGAAAGCGACAAATGTGTGCAGGAGGTGCGAGCGCGTCGTGACTGACCGGCGATCAACGCACCGTCAAGTCGACGATTTCCGAGAAGTGGGAGGCCCGGGTGCTGCTGTGCCGGAAACCCGGCTACGCCGCGCTATCCGATCCGTTGATCTGTGTTTCGTATCCCACGACCGGAACGGCAATCGGCCATGGATTTTTCGCGAACGGGCTTACGGGCGGGTTCAAGCGCTCGTCGCATATTCCGGTCAGGAAAACCCTGATCTGCCCCCGTTCGGACACCGGTTTACGCTGGCGCCACCGACCCCCGGCCACCCCGCATTTCGCCGCCAGCCGAGCGGGGTCCTTAAATCCATCCCCCAGCCCCATCAAGCCTCCCGCCAGACAAAACAGGTATGGCGCGCCGCAATATTCCGCGCTCGACAGCGGTTCGTGATACCTATCAGGTATCAAAAAGCGAGACCAAAAGTATTGGACGCTCCATTTCCCCGCCGCGTATAAATCCGTCCCATGAACTCCCCACACGCAGCGTGCCCCATGTCCTCAGTCACCATCGAACGCATTGAAACCCGCCTCGTCGACCTGCCGACGATCCGTCCGCACAAGCTGTCGGTCGCCACGATGCACGGCCAGACGCTGATGCTGGTGAAGGTGACCTGCAGCGACGGCGTGACGGGCCTCGGCGAAGGCACGACGATCGCCGGGATGGCCTACGGCCCGGAAAGCCCGGAGGCGATGAAGCTCGCGATCGACGCGTATCTCGCACCGGCAATCATCGGCAAGGATGCGACGCGCATCCAGACGCTGATGGCGTTCCTCGGCAAGCTCGCGAAGGTCAATCATTTCGCGAAGAGCGCGCTCGAAACCGCGCTGCTCGACGCGCACGGCAAGCGTCTCGGCGTGCCGGTCAGCGAGCTGCTCGGCGGCCGCCGGCGCGATCGCCTGCCGGTCGCGTGGACGCTCGCATCGGGCAACACCGCGACCGATATCGCCGAAGCCGAACGGATGCTCGACCTGCGCCGCCACAACGTGTTCAAGCTGAAGATCGGCGCGAAGGCGCTCGACGCGGACATCCGGCACGTGGCCGAGATCAAGCGGGCAGTGGGCGAGCGCGCCTCGGTGCGCGTCGACGTGAACATGGCATGGAGCGAGACGCAGGCCGCGCGCGCGATTCCGGCGCTGGCCGATGCCGGCTGCGAACTGGTCGAGCAGCCGGTCGCGTCGGCCGCGGCGCTCGCACGGCTGATGCGCCGCTTCCCGGTCGCGCTGATGGCCGACGAAATCCTGCAGGGCCCGGACAGCGCGTTCGAGATCGCGAAGCAGCACGGCGCGGACGTGTTCGCGATCAAGATCGAACAGAGCGGCGGCCTGTTCGCGGCGCAACGCGTCGCGGCGATCGCGGATGCGGCCGGCATCGAGCTGTACGGCGGCACGATGCTCGAAGGCGCGTTCAGCACGGTCGCGTCCGCGCATCTGTTCGCGAGCTTCGCGAACCTGCAGTGGGGCACCGAACTGTTCGGACCGCTACTGATTACCGAAGAGATTCTCGCGACCCCGCTCGACTACAGCGATTTCGAACTGACCGTGCCGAGCGGCCCAGGCCTCGGCATCGAACTCGACGAAGCGAAGGTCGCGCGCTTCACCCGCGACGGGCTGACGAAAGTGGCCCGCTGACCCGCTAATACCCGCGACAACCCGCTCACGTACCAGGACATCACGATGCTTTTCCACGTACGCATGGACGTCAACCTCCCGGCCGACATGCCGGCCGGGGGGGCCGACGAGATCAAGACCCGCGAGAAGGCGTACTCGCAGGAGTTGCAACGCAGCGGCAAGTGGCGCCACATCTGGCGCATCGCCGGCGAATACGCGAACTACAGCGTGTTCGACGTGTCCGGCAACGCCGAGCTGCACGAGATCCTGACCGGCCTGCCGCTGTTCCCGTACATGAAGATTTCGGTGACGCCGTTGTGTCGCCACCCGTCGTCGATACACGACGGCGACGTTTGAGCCACGGAGCCGCCGCTGCTGCAACGGCGAGCACCCCGGGTCACCTTTCCCCAAATACACGTGGAGACACCATCATGAGCGTCAAAGTTTTCGAAACCAAGGAAGTGCAGGATCTGCTGAAGGCCGCGTCGAACGCGGGCGCCAATGGAGCTAACGGCGGCAACGCGCGCACGCAGCAGATCGTGCTGCGGCTGCTCGGCGACCTGTTCAAGGCGATCGACGACCTCGACATCACGCCCGACGAAGTGTGGGCCGGCGTGAACTACCTGAACAAGCTCGGCCAGGACGGCGAAGCGGCGCTGCTCGCGGCCGGCCTCGGCCTCGAGAAGTATCTCGACATCCGGATGGACGCCGAGGACGAGGCGATCGGCCTCGACGGCGGCACGCCGCGCACGATCGAAGGCCCGCTGTATGTCGCCGGCGCGCCGGTGCGCGATGGCGTCGCGAAGATCGACCTCGATGCGGACGCAGGCGCGGGCCCGCTCGTGATCCGCGGCACGGTCAAGGGACTCGACGGCAAGCCGGTGGCCGGCGCGCTGGTCGAGTGCTGGCACGCGAACTCGCACGGCTTCTATTCGCACTTCGACCCGACCGGCGCGCAGAGCGAGTTCAACCTGCGCGGCGCGGTGAAGACGGGCGCGGACGGCACCTACGAATTCCGCACACTGATGCCGGTCGGCTACGGCTGCCCGCCGCAGGGCGCGACGCAGCAGCTGCTCGACCGCCTCGGCCGTCACGGCAACCGCCCGGCGCACGTGCACTTCTTCGTGACCAGCGACGGCCACCGCAAGCTGACGACGCAGTTCAACATCGACGGCGATCCGCTGATCTGGGACGACTTCGCGTATGCGACCCGCGAGGAGCTGATCCCGCCCGTCAGCGGCAAGACCGGCGGCGCCGCGCTCGGGCTGAAGGCCGACGCGTACCAGGACATCGAGTTCAACTTCGTCCTGACGCCGCGCGTCGAGGGCAAGGACAACCAGATCGTCGAACGCCTGCGCGCTTCCGCCACGGCATAACCGCCCGACGGCTCGGCGGCGCGCAGGCGCCGCCGCCGGCCGGGCTCCCGCGAGATTCAATCGATACCGATGCGAGCGTGCTTGCAGGACCCGGCACGCGCACTGGAGGAACCAACATGTCCGCCACGATCGACCCCACCACCGAACTGGACCACCTGCTCGCCACCGCCGTGCAGGACGACAAGGAGGCCGGCATCTTCCGCTGCCGCCGCGACATCTTCACGAACGAGGCGCTGTACGAGCTCGAGATGAAGCACATCTTCGAGCGCAACTGGGTGTACCTCGCGCACGAAAGCCAGATCCCGAACAACAACGATTACTACACGACGTGGATCGGCCGCCAGCCGGTCGTCATCACGCGCGACAAGACCGGCGAGCTGCACGCGGTGATCAATGCGTGCGCGCACAAGGGCGCGATGCTGTGCCGCCGCAAGCACGGCAACAAGGGCAGCTTCACGTGCCCGTTCCACGGCTGGACCTTCTCGAACACCGGCAAGCTGCTGAAGGTGAAGGACGAGAAGACGACCGAGTATCCGGTGCAGTTCAACACGCACGGCTCGCACGACCTGAAGCAGGTCGCGCGCTTCCAGAACTATCGCGGCTTCCTGTTCGGCAGCCTCAGCGACGACGTGCTGCCGCTCGAGGACTACCTCGGCGAAGCGCGCGTGATCATCGACCAGATCGTCGACCAGGCGCCGAACGGGCTCGAAGTGGTGCGCGGCAACTCCTCCTACATCTACGAAGGCAACTGGAAGATGCAGATGGAGAACGGCTGCGACGGCTATCACGTGAGCACCGTGCACTGGAACTACGCGGCGACGATGGGCCGCCGCAAGGAAGACGGCACCAAGGCCGTCGACGCGAACAGCTGGAGCAAGTCGGTCGCGGGCGTGTACGGCTTCGACAACGGCCACATCCTGCTGTGGACCAAGACGATGAACCCCGAAGTGCGGCCCGTGTACCAGCACCGCGACGAGATCAAGGCACGCGTGGGCGAAGTACAGGCCGACTTCATCGTGAACCAGACGCGCAACCTGTGCGTGTACCCGAACGTGTTCCTGATGGACCAGTTCAGCACGCAGATCCGCGTGGTGCGCCCGCTCGGCGTCGACAAGACCGAAGTCAGCATCTTCTGCTTCGCGCCGAAGGGCGAGAGCGACGCCGACCGCACGACGCGGATCCGCCAGTACGAGGACTTCTTCAACGTGAGCGGAATGGGTACGGCCGACGACCTCGAGGAATTCCGCGCGTGCCAGGCCGGCTACGCGGGCATCACGGCGATGTGGAACGACCTGTCGCGCGGCGCGCCGCTGTGGATCGACGGGCCGGACGAGAACGCGAAAAGGATGGGGCTGAACCCGCGCATGTCGGGCGAGCGCAGCGAGGACGAAGGGCTGTTCGTGTGCCAGCACGAACACTGGGTGCACGTGATGCGCGATGCACTGAAGCAGGAGCGCGGGGAGGTGGAAGCATGAACATCGATTACCGGACCATCTGCGCGGCGCTGTATCGCGAAGCGCGCCTGCTCGACGACCGCGAGTGGGATACATGGCTGACCTGCTACACGGAAGACGTCACGTACTGGATGCCCGCGTGGGACGACGACGACCGTCCGACCGACGATCCGCACAGCCAGATCTCGCTGATGTACTACGCGGATCGCGGCGGCCTCGAGGATCGCGTGTTCCGGATCAAGACCGAGCGCAGCGGTGCGTCGACGCCCGAGCCGCGCACCAGCCACAACGTGACGAACGTCGAGGTGCTGGCCGAGCGCGACGGCGAGGTGGACGTGCGCTACAACTTCCACACGCTGAATCACCGCTACCGCGTGACCGATCACTTCTTCGGCACGATGTTCGTCACATTGCGCCAGGTGGGCGACGCGCTGCTGATCTCGAACAAGAAGATCGTGCTGAAGAACGACTACATCCGGCAGGTGCTCGACGTGTATCACGTCTGACGCCGATTGTTTCGACCAGTAACACAGGGAGACGAGGTCATGTCCACCTACAAGATTGCACTGAACTTCGAGGACGGGGTCACCCGCTTCATCGACTGCAAGGACGGCGAGAAGGTGCTCGACGCCGCGTTCCGCGCGAAGATCAACCTGCCGATGGACTGCTCCGACGGCGTGTGCGGCACCTGCAAGTGCCGCGCCGAAAGCGGCAGCTACGACCTCGGCGACGATTACATCGACGACGCGCTCACCGAGGACGAGAAGGACGGCGGCCTCGTGCTGACGTGCCAGATGGTGCCGGAGAGCGATTGCGTGATCGCGGTGCCGACGTCGTCGGTCGCGTGCAAGACGGGCCACAGCGCGTTCGCCGCGACCGTGACGAAGGTCGACCAGCACAACGACGCGGCGATCGTGCTCGAGCTCGACGTCGACGCGGCCGCACCGGTGTTCCTGCCGGGCCAGTACGTGAACATCGGCGTGCCGGGCAGCGGCCAGCACCGCTCATACTCGTTCTCGTCGGCGCCGGGCGACACGAAGGTCGGATTCCTGATCAAGAAGATTCCGGGCGGCGTGATGAGCACGTGGCTCGAATCGGCCAAACCCGGCGACACGCTCGAACTGAACGGGCCGCTCGGCAGCTTCTACCTCCGCGACGTCGCGCGGCCGCTGCTGTTCCTCGCGGGCGGCACGGGTCTCGCGCCGTTCCTGTCGATGCTCGAGGTGCTCGCGCGCAGCGGTTCGCAGCAGAAGGTGCACCTGATCTACGGCGTGACGCGCGATCTCGACCTGGTGCTGGTCGACGCGATCGAAGCGTATGCGGCGAAGCTGCCGAACTTCAGCTTTGCGACGGTCGTCGCCGATGCGGCGTCGAGCCACGCGCGCAAGGGCTGGGTCACGCAGCACATTCCGGCCGACGCGCTGAACGACGGCGACGTGGACGTCTATCTGTGCGGCCCGCCGCCGATGGTCGACGCGGTGCGCCAGTACTTCGACGATCAAGGCGTGAAGCCCAACAGCTTCCACTACGAGAAGTTCACGCCGAACGTGACGGCAAAGGCGGCATGACCATGCAACGATTCTCCGGAAAGGTCGTCGTCGTCACCGGCGCGGCGCAGGGCATCGGCCGCGGCGTCGCGCTGCGCGCGGCGGCCGAGGGCGGCCGGGTGCTGTTCGTCGATCGTGCGGACTTCGTGGCCGAGGTGGCCGCCGAAGCGCCGGGCGGCAACACGGCAGGCTTCGTCGCGGATCTCGAGACCTACGACGGCGCGCGCGCGGCGATGGCGTGCGCGGTCGCGAGGTTCGGCCGGATCGACGTGCTGATCAACGGCGTCGGCGGTGCGATCCGGATGCGGCCGTTCGCCGAGTTCGAGCCCGAGCAGATCGACGCGGAAATCCGCCGCTCGCTGATGCCGACGCTCTACAGCTGCCACGCGGTGCTGCCGCACCTGCTGGCCGGGGGCGGCGGCACGATCGTCAACGTATCGTCGAACGCGACGCGCGGGATTCGACGTGTGCCGTATTCGGCCGCGAAAGGCGGCGTCAATGCGCTGACGGCGGCGCTCGCGATGGAATACGCGGAGCACAACGTCCGCGTGGTCGCGACCGCGCCGGGCGGCACCACGGCGCCGCCGCGCCGCGTGCCGCGCAATGCGGCCGGCGACAACGCGCAGGAGCAGGCGTGGATGGCCGAAGCGGTGCGGCAGGTGACCGATTCGACGTTCTTCAAGCGCTACGGCACCCTCGACGAGCAGATCGCGCCGATCCTGTTCCTCGCGTCGGACGAGGCGAGCTACATCACCGGCACGGTGCTGCCGGTCGCGGGCGGCGATACGGGTTGAGCGGCGCGCGCGCCGAGCCGCGTGCTTCTTCCGACATGTGCGCGCCGCAGCCCGGCGTGCGCGCGACGACCATCCAACAACCGTCCAACAACCGGCCTGCGCCGACACGCCGGCCCCGGAGACACTCATGCCCAAACGCGAAGCGATCATCCCCGCCGGAATGGAAGCCGTGTACGAACAAATCGGCTATGCGCCGGCGATCAAGGTCGGCGATACCGTGTACGTGTCCGGCCAGATCGGCCGGGATGCGGCAATGCAGCTGGTGAAGAACCGCGAAGCGCAGATCGTGCAGGCGTTCGAGAACCTGAAGCGGGTGCTCGAGGCGGCCGGCGCATCGCTCGACGACGTGGTCGACCTGACGACCTTCCACACCGACATGCGCGACCTGCCGCTGTTCATGGAGGTGCGCGACCGCTATTTGCATGCGCATCCGCGGCCCGCGTGGACCGCGGTCGGCGCGCACATGCTCGGCGGCTCGCCCGGTTACATCGTCGAGATCAAGGCCGTCGCGGTGCAGGCGGACTGATACGCGCCCCCTTCACGCCGTATTTCAAAAACGATAAACGGATCGCCCCGCAACGACGGGTCGATCCTGGAGACGCTTTCATGACTGCTGCTTCCGTTCGCTCGATTCCCGCGCTGATCGACGACGCGCCGCTCGGCGCGTTGCAGATTCGCGTACTCGCGCTGTGCGTGCTGATCGCGCTGCTCGACGGCTTCGACACGCAGGCGATCGCGTTTACCGGCCCGGCGATCCTCGCGTCGTTCCGGCTGCCGGCCGGCGCGCTCGCCCCGATCCTGACCGCCGGGATCGTCGGCATGACGATCGGCGCGATGACGCTCGGCCTCGTCGGCGACCGGATCGGCCGCCGGCCGGCGATCATGATCGGCCTCGCGCTGTTCGGCAGCGCGACACTCGCCACGGCGTGGGCCGGCGACCCGCGCCACATTCTCGCGCTGCGCTTCGTCGCGGGGCTCGGGATGGGCGGCTGCACGCCGGTGCTGCTCGCACTCGCGGCCGAATACTGTCCGGCCCGGCGGCGCGGCGCGGTGATGACGGGCGTGCTGCTCGGCCTGCCCGCCGGCGCGATGCTTGGCGGGCTGCTCGCCGCGCGCATGCTGCCGGTGATCGGCTGGCCGGGGATCTTCGTCGTGGGCGGCGCAGCGCCGCTCGCGGTGCTCGGCCTCGTCGCGCTGCTGCTGCCGGAGTCGCTGTTTTATCTGGCGTCGCGTGACGACGCACGCGCGCAGCTGCGGGTGCGGGCGACGCTGTCGAAGATCGTCGCGCAGGCGCTGCCGTCCGACGCGCGCCTGTCCGTGCCCGAAGAGGCGACGACGAAAGCGAGCGTCGCCGCGCTGTTCCGCGACGGCCATGCGGGCAAGACGCTCGGCATCTGGGCGATCTACCTGCTGAACTGGATCGCCTGGTTCATGCTGCTGTCGTGGCTGCCGACGGTGCTGAAGGCGGCCGGCCTGACCGCGCAGCAGGCGCCGGTCGGCACCGTGATCGTCAACGCGGTGTTCATCGTCTGCGCGATCCCGCTGTCGATCGTGCTGCCGCGCGTGAATACGCGCAACCTGCTCGGCGCGATGTTCGCGTCCGGCATCGCGATCGCGATCGCCCTCGGCTACGCCGGCACGAACTGGGCGCTGGTGTTCGCGCTCGTCGGCGCGGCCGGGTTCGGCATCGGCGGACAGCAGATCGCGCTGAACTACCTGATCGTCGGCGCGTATCCGACCGCGCTGCGCGCGACCGCCACCGGCTGGGCGATCGGGATGGGCCGCGCGGGCGCGATCGCCGGCTCGGCCGTCGGCGGCACGTTCCTGGCGTGGGGCGGGCCGTCCGGATTCTTCCTCGCGCTGGCCGTGCCGCTCGCGGGCGCCGCGCTTGCCACGCTCTGCCTGCGCCTGGGGCGGTCCGACGTCGAAGCGGCGCCGGCGATGCCGCACTGAGCGCGTGAACCGGCTGGTCCGGTTCGAACGGTTCGATTAGTCATACGTAACAATCACGATAATCCTGTTCAGGTTTGGAGACAGCATGAGATTTCAGCATCTCGTTGGCGGAGCGTTGCTCGGATTCGCGACGACCGGTTTTGCACAAGGCAGCGTGACGTTGTACGGCGTGCTGGACACGGGCGTCGAATACGTGTCGCACGCGAACGCCCAGGGCAAGGGCATCGTGCGGATGCCGTCGATCACCGGCGAGCTGCCGTCGCGCTGGGGGCTGCGCGGAACGGAGGATCTCGGCGGCGGCTACAAGGCCGTGTTCGCGCTCGAAAGCGGCTTCAACGTCGGCAACGGCACGCTGGGGCAGGGCGGCCGCCTGTTCGGCCGGCAAAGCTGGGTGGGGATCGACAGCCCTTACGGGATGCTGTCGTTCGGCCGCCAGTACACGATGACGTACTACGCGGTGCTCGACTCGGACCTGCTCGGCCCGAACATCTACGGGCTGCCGTCGCTCGACGCGTACATTCCGAACGGCCGCGCCGACAACGCCGTCGCATGGCGCGGCAAGTTCGGCGGCGTGACGGCTGGAGCGATGTATTCGTTCGGCCGCGATTCGGCCGGCACCGGCAACTCGCCGGGACAAGGCACCTGCGCGGGGCCGACGCCCGGCGAGACGACCGTGTGCCGCCTGTGGTCCGCGATGCTCAAGTACGACTCGACGTCGTTCGGCGCGGCCGCGTCGTATGAAGAGCAACGCGGCGGCGGCGCGACCGCGGCCGCGAACTTCTTCGACGGCGTGAAGCCGGTGCAGCTCACGTCGAATGGCGACCGCGACGACCGCGCGCAGGTCAACGGCTACGTCAGTGCGTTCGGCGTCAGGTTCGGCGGCGGCTGGATCGGCCGCTGGGTCGACACGAGCGCCTCGGGCGGCCCGAACCTGCACTCGAACATCTACTACCTCACCGCGAATTATTACGTGACCCCGGCCTTCCTCGCCGACGGCGGCGTCTATCACGTGAACGTGTCCGGCCAGGATGCGCGCGCGACGCTGGGCGTGCTGCGCGGCACCTACTTCCTGTCGAAGCAGACGGCCGTGTACCTGCAGGGCGCGTACCTCGCGAACAGCGCGCATGCGGCTTTCACGATCAGCGCCGGCGGTGGCGGCACGACGCCCGCGCCGGGCCAGAACCAGGTCGGCGTGATGGCGGGGATTCGCCACATGTTCTGAGCCGGCGGCGGGTGGCGCATGCCGCGGCTCGCCCGAAGGCGGCGAGCCCGCGGTTCAGCGGTGGATCGCCGCCCGCAACCGCCTCACGTCCTGCTCCGACACCGGTGCGGCGCGATTGCCCCACGCGCCGCGCACATAGCTGACCACCGCGGCGATCTCGCTGCTGGTCAGCGCGCCGCGCATCGCCGGCATCCGCTGCACGGGCCCGTGCGTGCCGGGCGCCGGCCGTGCGCCTTCGACGACGATCCGGATCGCGCTGGTCGGATCGGCCGCGAGCACGGCGGAATTGCCGGCGAGCGGCGGCCCGCGCTCGGGCACGCCCGCGCCGTCGGCGCCGTGGCAACGCGCACAGAATCCTGCATACACGCCGGCTCCCGGCGCCTGCTGGCCGCCTTCCGGCCGCGGCCCGGCGGCCGTCAGCCGCGGGACGCCGACGCCGAGCGGATTCGTCGCGGCAGTCGGTTGCGCGGGCAACGACTTCAGGTACACGGCGATCGCGTGACGGTCCGCATCCGTCAGTCGCGCGGTGCTCTCGCCGACGACCGGTGCCATCGCGCCGAACACCGCACCGCGCACCGCGTGGCCGCTGCGCAGGAACGCGGCGAGGTCGTCGGTGGTCCAGCGCCCGAGGCCGTCCGCATCCGCGCCGGTCAGGTTCGGCGCGAACCAGTGATCGTTGATGCCGCCCGTCAGGAACACGGGACTGCGTTCGTCGTAGCCGCGCTCGTTGTAGGCCGGGCCGCGCGGCGTATGGCATGCGCCGCAGTGGCCGAGCCCCTGCACGAGATACGCGCCGCGATTCCATTGCGCCGATTGCGACGGCTGCGGCGCGAAGCGGTCGCGGTTCGCGAACGCGAGGCGCCACAGTCCGAGCGCCCAGCGCTGGTTGAACGGAAACGGCAGCTGCGTGCGCGTTGCCGCGTGTGGAGAGGGCGCCACGCCGCGCATGAAATACGCATACAGCGCGCGCACGTCATCGTCGGTCATGCGCGCGAACGACGGGTATGGCATCGCCGGATACAGCCGGCTGCCGTCCGCGCGCACGCCGCGCCGCAGCGCGTCGTCGAACTGCCGCAGCGTGTAGTCGCCGATGCCGTGCGTCGTGTCCGGCGTGATGTTCGGCGCATAGATCGGTCCGAACGGGGAATTCACCGGCTGGCCGCCCGCGTACGGCGTGTGGTCGGCCGCGTCGTGGCAGGCCGCGCAGTCGCCGGCGAACGCGAGATAGCGGCCGCGCGCGATGGTGGCGGCGTCGGCGCTGGCCGCGGCCGCGGCGACGGTCGGGCGACGCGATGTCGTCGCCGACGCAGCATGCTGTCGTGCCGCAGCCGATGCGGCAGCCGATGCTGCAGCGGCTTCCGATACCCCCGACGCCCCCGGCGTTTCCGTCGGCGGCGCGGAAAGCCGCGGATCGCTCTTCGCGCGAGCGGACATCGACGCGCCGGCATCGGCGGCCGCTGCGCGGATCCGCACGTAACGCCAGCCCGATGCGGGATCGGGCGCGTCCGCGGCCGACGCGGCGTCGGCCGCATCGCCGGCGGACCTCGCCTGGTCGTCCTGCTGCGAGTCGCATGCGGCGAGCGCGACGCCCACGGCGCACGTGGCGAGCACGACGCCCGCGCGGCGACCCGACGCGATGCGCGCGGCGAACGACACCCACGAAGCGAACGAGATCAGCGCCATGGACTGCACGGCCCCAGGAAAGCGGTGACGATCCCCGTGAACACGAGACCGATCACGAACCCGAGCGCGGCGAGCATCCCGCAGCGCGCGAGGAATCGCGTGCTGTCGTCGCGCGTCGCGGCCTGCACATCGGCGTCATGCCGGCGTTGCCAGGTGCGCACGAGCCACGTGGCGAAGACGGCCGCCAGCGCGAACGCGCACGCGGCGATCAGCGCGAGCCACACGCCGATGTGCGCCCAGCGCGGCACCGCCTGCGCGACGCCGAGCGGATAGCACGCGGTCGACGCGAGCGTTTCGGACGCGAGCATCTGCGCGAACCACAGCGCGGGCGCGCCGACCAGGCCGGCCGCGATCGCGAGCCATGGCGTCCACGAGCGTCGCGCGCCGTTCATCCCGGGCTCCTGAGCCAGTACGGCGACACGTACAGCGCGGTGAAGATGAACAGCCACACGATGTCGACGAAGTGCCAGTAGAGCCCGCCGACCGTCAGCGCGACGCGTCGCTCGCGGCCGAAGAAGCCGGCGGCGGTCCACCCGGCGAGCAGCGCGAGGATCACGAGGCCGGCCACCACGTGTGCGAGGTGGAAGCCGGTGATCGTGAAGTACAGGCTGCCGTACAGATGCGCGGTCGGGCCGTACGCATGGTCGCGCCACTCGTGCAGTTGCACGAGCGCGAACGCGACGCCGAGCAAGAGCGCGACGGCGAGCGCGGCCACCGCGCGGGTCTGCCTGCCGGCCCGCACCGCGCGCTCGGCGAGCCACACGAACCCGCTGCTCGACAGCAGCACGACCGTATTCCCGGCCGCGAGCCCGAGCTTCGGCATCCCTTCGGGCGGCCACGGCGCGGCCGCTTGCGACTGCAGGTAGAAATAGCAGAACAGCAGGTAGCCGAACAGTCCGGCCTCGGTCACGATCAGCGTGATGACGCCCCACCAGCCGCCCGCGCGTTCGCCGGAACTGCCGACCGGCAACGGCTCGACGCACGCGGCCGGCGCGCCGGGCAGCACCGTTGCCGACGCCGGCTGTTCCGGATCCAGCACGGCGGCCGCCGACGGCGCCTGCGTGGTGTCGCGGGCCGGCAGGCGCGCGCGCTGCCCGAGCGTGCGGCGCGGCCACAGCCACACGGCGGTCCCGATCGCGCAGCCGGCGACGGCCGCGCACACGAGCGTCGGCGAGCGCGCCAGCAGCGCGGCGCACACGGCGGTCGCGAGCAGCGCGAGCACGAACGGCACGCTGCTGTCTTCGGGCATCTTCAGGATCGCGCTCGGCGTCGCCGCGAGCGGCGTGACCGCGAGCGCCTCGCGCCCGTCCGCGAGCCGGTAGCCGACCTGCACGCTGGTGCGCTTCGCGTCGTCGCGTGTTTCCCACAGCGGGTGCCGCGACGCCACGAGCGGCAGCACCGCGAAGTTGTACACGGGCGCGGGCGACGCAACCGACCATTCGAGCCCGGCCGCGCCCCAAGGATTCCCGCCGGCGCGCGCGCCGCGCCGCGCGCTGACCAGCGCGTTGACGACGAACATCACGATCCCGATGCCGAACACGAACGAGCCGATCGTCGTCAGCAGGTTCGACGTGTCCCAGCCCATTCCGGACGGATAGGTATAGATGCGGCGCGGCATCCCGAGCAGCCCGGAGACGTGCATCGGGAAGAAGCCGAGGTTGAAGCCGGCCAGCACGATCCAGAACGTCAGGTGACCGAAGCGCTCGTTCATCATCCGCCCGGTGAATTTCGGGAACCAGTACGTGAGCCCGCCGAGCACCGGGAACACGTTGATGCCGAGCAGCACGTAATGCAGGTGCGCGACGACGAAATACGTGTCGGTCAGCTGCCAGTCGAGCGGCACCGCGGCCGTCATCACGCCGGACACGCCGCCGATCACGAACATCAGCACGAAGCCCGCGAAATACAGGAACGGCGTGCGGAACACCGGGCGGCCGGTCCAGATCGTCGCGAGCCACGCGAACACCGCGACCGCGCTCGGGATCGAGATCAGCATGCTCGCCGCGCCGAAGAACGCGAGCGCGAGCGGCGCGATGCCGGTCGCGAACATGTGGTGGACCCACACTTCGAAGCCGATCAGCATCGTCGCCACCGTCGATACCGCGACGGCCTCGTACGCGACGAGCGGCCGGCGGCAGAAGGTCGGCAGCGCGTCCGACACGATTCCCATCGCGGGCAGCACGACCACGTACACCCACGGGTGCGCGAACATCCAGAACAGGTGCTGCCACAACAGCGGCCGCCCGCCGTTGGCGACATCGAAGAAGTGCGTGCCGGTATTGCGGTCGAGCCACAGCAGCAGGAACGCGAGGCTCACGGACGGCACCGCGACGAGGTTCGCGATCGATGCGGTGAGCGTGCCCCACACGATGATCGGCAGCCGGTCGATCGACATCCCGTGCGCGCGCATCCGCAGCAGCGTGACGACGAAGTTCGCGGCGCCGCCGGTCGTCGCGATGCCGAGCAGGATCATGCCGAGCGCATAGATGTCGATGTTCGCGCCGGCGCTGTAGTCGAGCGACGTGAGCGGCACGTAATTGAACCAGCCGCCGTCCGGCACCGCGCCGAGCGGGAAGCTCGCATACAGGAACAGCCCGGCGAACAGGAACGCCCAGTACGAGAACGCGTTGAGCCGCGGGAACGCCATGTCGCGCGAGCCGAGCATCAGCGGCCACAGATAGTTCGCGAAGCCGGACAGCACCGGCAGTGCGTACAGGAAGATCATCGTGACGCCGTGCATCGTGAACAGTGAATCGTATTGCGCGGGCGTGAGCACCGTCGCATCCGGCCGCGCGAGCTGGAGGCGCATCACGAGCGCCTCGACGCCGCCGAGCAGCAGGAACGCGAACGCGGTGACGATGTAGCGCAGCCCGATGCGCTTGTGGTCGACCGTGCCGAGCCAGCCGCGCCAGCCGGGTTCCGATTCCCACAGGCCGGCCAGTTCGCGCTCGTGCGCGGAGCCGGGCGGCGCTTCGCCGAGGTCCGGCACGCGGCTGAGCGGGGTGGGCGTGTCGCGGGCAACGGCCATCGTCATCCTCCGTTCAGTGCAGCGTCGCGAGATACGCGGCGAGATCGTCGGCGTCGCGCGGCGCGAGCGCGAACGACGGCATCAGCGTCTGTGGCTTGATCTGCTGCGCCTGCGCGAGCCAGCGCCGCAGGTTGTCGGGCGTGTTGTCGAGCGTGCCGGCCGCGAGCAGCCGGCGCGACCCGAGATGCGACAGGTCGGGGCCCGCGTCGCCGGCCGCGCCGCTGCCGCGCACCGTGTGGCACCCCGCGCAGCGCGCGTCGAACACCTGTCGGCCGCGCTGCTCGGCACCGGCGGCGGGCGCGGGCGCCGGCTGCCGCTGGGCGGCGAGCCACGCGCGAAACGCATCGGGCGGTTCGGCCACGACCTCGAACGCCATGTGCGCGTGCTGCGCGCCGCAGTATTGCGAGCACTGTCCGCGATAGACGCCCGGCCGGTCGGCCTGCAGCCACTGGTGATTCGTCTGGCCCGGGATCGTCTGCGTCTTGCCGGCCAGTTGCGGGACCCAGAACGCATGGATCACGTCCGCACTCTTCAGTTCGACCGCGACGGGTTCCCCGACCGGGATGTGGATCTCGTTCGCGGTGACGAACGCGGCGCCGCCCGCGTCGCCCGGATAGCGGACAGCCCACCACCAGTCGTGCGCGGTCACGACGATCGTGAGCGTGGGCGGACGCGGCGGCGCTGCGACCACGCCGAGCACGCGCAGCATGTAGACCAGCGCGCCGAACAGCAGCACGATCGAGATCGCGGAGCCGGCCGTCACGATTGCCAGCCCGCTGCCGTGACCGCCGCTCGCCGGTGCGCGGCGGCGAAACATCGCGATCAGCAGCAGCACGGCGATCGTCACGCAGACGAACGTGCACAGCGCGAGCAAGGCCCAGCCGAGCACGAGCACCGGCCCCGCAGCGGGGCCGGCAGCATGCGCGACGTACGCGAGCGGCAGCGGGCCGGCGGGTGACGCCGAAGCGCCGGCCGCACGTGCTGCCCGCGGCGCGACGACGCACGCGGCCGCGGCGATACCGGGGATACCGGGGATACGGCACGCATTCATGAACGGCGGGACGAGCAACGGCGACTCCTTGCCGGATCCGGCGGCGTGACGACAAACCGTTCGCGGCGGAGCAAGTTCCGTGCGCGGCCGGCGTGTAGGCGTGCGTATGCGAGGCGCCCGGCGTTGTGCACGCAACATGCAGCGCGTTACAGCTGGCTTGTAAATCGGGCGACGGTTCGTCGTTGGGCGTCCGGATGCCGCGGCCCGTGCGATGGGCGGCACGCAGTTTGCTACGCCGATCGTGTTGCGGCCGGCAACCCCGGGAATGCCTCGGCGGCGTGCCGGCCACCGCGAAAAACAGGAGGAATCGACCGTGAGGACCGTCGCGATCACAGGTGCGAGTGCCGGGGTCGGCCGGACGACCGCTCATGCGTTCGCGCGACGCGGTGCGAACGTCGCGCGGCCTGCCCGCGATCCGCGCGCGCTGCACGACACCGCGTGCGAAGTGCGCGCGTATGGCGTCGAGGCGCTGCCGATCGCCGTCGACGTCAGCGCCGCCGCCGCGCGCGAGCTGAACCGGTGAGCGCGATGCGGATCGAGGACTACGCGCTGATCGGCGACGGCCGCAGTGCCGCGCTCGTCGCGCTCGACGGCAGCATCGACTGGCTGTGCTGGCCGGACTTCGACTCGCCGCCATGCTTTGCCGCACTCGTCGGCACGCCGGACAACGGCCGCTTCCGCATCGGCCCGCGCGAGCCGGGGGCCCGCGCGACGCGCCGCTACCTGCCCGGCAGCGCGGTGCTCGAAACGACCTTCGAGACGCCGTCCGGCTGCATCGTCGTGATCGACTGGATGAACTGGGCAGCGCCCGACCCGTGCCTGATCCGCAGCGTGCGCGGCGAGCGCGGCACGGTCGAGCTCGACGTCGATCTCGGCGTGCGCTTCGACTACGGCCACGCGCTGCCGTGGTGCCGCCGGCTCGGCCGGCGCTGGCGGATGATGACGGGCGGCGACGCGATGTGGCTCGATACCGACGCGCACCTCGACGTGCGGGACGACCGGCTCGTCGGCACGCAGCGGATCGCCGCGGGCGAGCGCGCGGATTTCTGCATCAGCTATGCGCGTTCATATGACCGGCCGCCGCCCTTGCCGGATGCGTACGCGTCGCTGCGCGACACGCTGGCGTCGTGGCATGCCTGGTCGAAGTGCAATACGGCGCAAGGCCCGTATCGCGACGCGATCGAGCGCGCGCTGATCACGGTGAAGCTGCTGTCGAGCGTGCGCACCGGCGGGATCGTCGCGGCGCCGACGAGCTCGCTGCCCGAATGCTTCGGCGGCATGCGCAACTGGGACTACCGGTACTGCTGGCTGCGCGACGCGAGCTTCACGCTGCGCGCGCTGGTGCGCTGCGGCTACCGCGACGAGGCGGCGCGCTGGCGCGACTGGCTGGTGCGCGCGATCGCCGATCATCCGGCGCAATTGCAGGTGCTGTACGCGGCCGACGGCGGCCGGCGGGCGGACGAATGGGAAGCCGCGCACCTGGCCGGTTACGAAGGCGCGCGGCCGGTGCGCTTCGGCAACGCGGCGGCCGAACAACTGCAGCTCGACGTCTACGGCGAAGTGCTGGCCGCGCTGTACCAGGCGCGCCGGCACGGGCTGCCGCCCGACGACGACGCATGGATGCTCGAGCGGCGGCTGCTCGCGCATCTCGCGACGATCTGGCGCGAGCCGGACGAGGGGATCTGGGAAGTGCGCAGCGGCCGGCACCCGTTCACGTCGTCGAAGGTGATGGTATGGGCGGCCGTCGAAAGCGCGTGCCGTTCCGCGCACGCGTTCGATCATCACGCGCCGCTCGACGCGTGGCGGCGCTGGGCCGACACCGTGCATGCGGACGTCCTCGCACGCGGCTACCACGCGAAACTCGGCCGCTTCGTCGACCGCTACGACGGTGACGGGCTCGACGTGAGCCTGCTGCTGATTCCGCTGACGGGGATGCTCGACGCGTCCGACCCGCGCGTCGCGGCGACGGTCGCCGCGATCGAGCGCGAGCTGGTCGAGGACGGGCTGCCGTTCCGTTATCGCCCGCCGCGCTTCGACGATGGTTGCGAGGGCAACGAGGGGGCGTTCGTCGCGGCCGGCTTCTGGCTGGTGCAGGTGTACCGGATGCAGGGGCGCGACGCCGACGCGCACGCGCTGTTCGAGCGGCTGCTGGGCCTGCGCAACGACGTCGGTCTGCTGGCCGAGGAGTACGACGTGAAGGCGCGGCGCATGTGCGGGAATTTCCCGTTTACGCTCGCGCAGGTCGGCTTGGTCAACGCGGCGCTCGCGCTGCAGGACGGCGGGGGCGACGACGTCGATATCGGCTGAGGTGGCGTGCCGCTCGGGGCGGGGTGACTCGACGCACGCTGCGCGCCGTCGCCGATCATCGCGATCACCGGGCGCGACGCAATGCGCGAACGTCGCGGCGATCGCGCAGCGTGACGAGATCGCGTTGGAACGCTGGTGGAAGGCGCACGGCACGACGCCGTGAGCGCCGGCCATCACGCGGTTCAGCGGTATCGACGGTTACTTTGCGGCGGGGCGCATCCATGCAAGTGGCGCAGGCATGACCGCGATGGGCGCGGCATTCCGGCGTTCAAGACCTCGACGAGCGACCTCTAAATTGCAACTAACGGTCCGGCACATTTCCGCCCACGACACGGATACGCGCGTGCCACGACAACGCGGCGTCGCCCGACGCCTATGCATGAACCGCTTGCAGGGGGGGCCGGATCCCGTTCCGCGCCGTTCGGGGGGGGCACGTCAACGATGCCCGCACCGGCTTTCACGCTCGGTGTCATCCGTTGCCGACGGCGTTCGGCGGTCGTGGAATTTTCAAGCGCTTGTCATTTCGATCGCCCCGTTGCAGAGTAAGCCACGCGGCCCGGATGCCGCACCGGCGTGCGCGCAACGCCTTCGCAGCGGCGGCGTTGCGGCGAGGAACGGCACATGCTGCCCGTGTCGACGAAGCCCGGCGGTCCCGGGTATCGACTACGGTGCTCCCATGACTTCCAGAACACGCTCGAACAACCCGTTGTTGAATCTCGCGGTGGCCGTCGCGTGCGGCGCGGCGGCGATGTATTTCCTCGATCCGGCGTCGGGCCGGCGGCGGCGCGCGTACGTGCGCGACAAGGCCGCCGCGGGCCGCCACGGCGTGGCCGACTACGCGAATACGCAGGCGAAGCGCGCAGCCGACCATGCGCGCGGCGCGATCGCGGGGCTGCGCGCCGACTGGCTCGCCGGCGACGCGGACGACGCACTGGTCGCCGAACGCGTGCATGCCGCGCTGGGCCATCTGGTCGGGCGTCCGCGCGACGTCGACGCGACCGTCGAGCACGGGCACGTGCGCCTGAGCGGGCAGGTGGAAGAAGCGGAACGGCATGCCGTCGTCGACGGCGTGGCCGCGCTGCGCGGCGTGCAGACCGTCGAGGACGCGATGGGCGCACGCAGCGAATACCAGGCGCCGCCCGGCGGCCCGACGCACTGACGGCGGCATCGGTTGCGCGCCGGCGGACGCGGTGAACGAAGCACGACACGAATCCGGCGCACGCGTGGCTGCCGCAACGTCGGCCGCGCCGCGCCTCATCCGGAGAACAGCTGATGACCGATCGCCCCTATCCCGCCACGACGCCCCCGACACCGGAGCCCGACGCGCACCACGCGCTCGAAAGCCTGCTCGGCAGCCTCCATCGGCACGGCTTCCTGCGCTTCGCGAACGAAGTCGTCAGCGCGAATGCGCAGATGGCCGAGACGTTCGTCGGCGCGTTCGACAAGCCCGGCACGCAAAGCGGCATGCAGAACCTCGCGGCACTCGTGACGGCGCTGTCGCGCATTCCGCCCGAGCAGTTCGGCAAGGCCGTGTTCGCGGCCGCCGACGCGATGCATCACATCGGCGCGTGGCAGCCGTCCGAGCACGAACACGTCGCGCCCGGCGTGCGCGGTGCGTACCGGCTGTTGCACGACGAAGCGCTGTGGGATGAGCTGACCCCGCTGCTCGAAGGGTTGAAGGTGTTCGCGCAAGGCCTCGCGCGCGAGCCGGAGAGTCCGGCGTCGTCCGCGCTCAGCGACAAGCCGGCGGACACCTGACGGCGGCGGGCGCACCGACCCGCAGCATGCAAGGGTTGTGCTGGCTCGCGATCGTTGCGCGTTTCTTCGTCGGCAGCGACAGCGGCATCGTGCCTAGTGGCACGCGCGCGAAAACAGCAGCGAATCGGCGTCGTTGAAGCGGATTCGCACCGGATCGGCATACCCGGCCTTTTGCGCGACGCGGATCGACGCGACGTTGGTCGGTGCGATCAGGCACACGCTGCGTTCGAACCGGTTCTGCGCATCGAGCCAGCCGAGCGCATGCGACAGCGCCTCGGTCGCATAGCCCTTGCCGTGTGCCCAGCTCGTGAGCGCCCAGCCGGCTTCCGGCACACCGCGAATCGGCGGCTCGACCGTGCGGTGGAAGTCGGCGAAGCCGAGATCGCCGACATAGCGGCCCGACGCTTTCTCGCGAATCGCCCAGTAGCCGTAGCCGAGCAGCGGCCACAGCCCGCGATACGCGAGCAGCCGCATCCACGAGTCGCGCGGCGCCGATGGCTTGCCGTTGAAGATGTGCTCGACGACGGTCGGCTCGGTCCACATCGTGGCGAGCGCGTCGAAGTCGCCGCGCGGATGGCCTTCGAGGATCAGGCGGGGCGTGTCGAGAACCGGCGGGGACGTGACAGGCGGCAGGGCGCGGGATGTCATCGGGCGTTCCATGAGGAAAGGAAGGCGAAGGCGGCACGGTGCGCCGCGCTCGGTCCCATACGATACCGCGGAAACCGCGGCGCGGCCGCAAATCCCCGCCGGCAGCGGGGCATGCGAATCGCATCGCCGGGATAGCCGTTGCCCGACGGGGCCGGCACGGGCTGGCAGCCGCGTAATGGCAGCGCGCCCGTGCCGGCCGTTTTCTGTTTCCTACTTCCGGCTTTTCAGGAAGCTGCGCCCGTGCGCGGTGATCGACGCCCCGGAACGGCCGTGCGCGGCATGGCTGACGAAGCCCGCGCCGACGAGTTCCTGCTCGACCGACCAGCCGAGCGCAGGCGCATCGCGGCCGTAGCGCACGTCGGCGAGGCGCTCGAGCGCCCAGATCGCGGACGCGGACAGGTTGGGGGTATTGGACGTGACGTTGTCGTTCATCGCTTCCTCGGGGACGGGTGATTCAGGGTGAACGGCACGAGGCCGTGGGATCGGGCGACGCGGCGCGCCGCGGCGTCAGCCCGCCTGCAGCAAGGGCAACAGAGCCTGCAGCGCGGCTTCCTCGTCGGGGCCGGTGGCAAGCATCTGCGCCGACGTGCCGCCATGCATCTGCAACGCCGCGATGGCCGTTGCGTCCTTCGCGCTGCCGCTGAGCCCGTTGGCAAGCAGCAGGATCTCGCTTTCGAAGCGGTGTGCCGCCGCGACGATCGCGTCGCGGGACGTGACCGCACGGCCGCGGTTCCATGCGGGGCCGATTTCAACGTAGACGACGGTTGCCACGATGCGGATCAGCCTCGGGAAAAGTCGCCGGAACGGCGTGCAATGGCCGGCCGGCGGCACGGCGGGAACACGCGGCGCGCGGCTTCCCGACGGGGCGCCACGCGCCGTGCATCGGGTGCCGGTGTGGCATTCATCTCGAACATGTCGACATCCTCAGCGAAACCGCCATCAAGTCCGGCGAATGATCGAAAGCTGACGATTATAATACGGCAACTGGATTATGTGTATTGCATTATAATGTCGTGTGCGCGTCGCGCTGCCCTGTCGATCCGTGGACGCAGCAGCGCGCGCGGTCCGGGCCACGTGCTTGCGTGCCCGGTATTTTTTTTCGATTGACCTGAACCCCCACCGAATGGAAGCTGCAATGAACGCCGCCCCCGCCTGCCCGCAATGCGCGATGGAAAACACCTACCCGGACGGCACGCTTTACGTGTGCGCGGACTGCGGCCATGAATGGTCGGCCGGCGCCGGCGCCGAAGCGGGCGACGAACCGGCGGGCGACGTCGTCAAGGACGCGAACGGCAACGTGCTGTCGGACGGCGATTCCGTCGTGCTGATCAAGGATTTGCGCGTGAAGGGCTCGTCGATCACGCTGAAGATGGGCACCAAGGTCAAGAGCATCCGTCTCGTCGGCGGCGATCACGAAGTCGATTGCAAGACCGACATGGGCGGCTTCATGCTGAAGGCCTGCTACCTGAAGAAGGTATGACCACGCGCGGTGCGACCGACGCTCCGATCAACCGGGCCTGCCGAGCATGAGCGAGGATCGAGCGTCCTATGACGCATTCCTGCAGTTCCTGGCGATGCCGTTGAACGACGGCCGTCCGTTCGTGCTCGAGACGAAGCACGCGGTGTCGCTGCACTTCGACCACTTCGGCACGCAGAGCTTCATGTCGCTGCAGGATCCGGTCAGGCTCGAACTCGGTTATACGCGCGTGATGATGGGTTTCCTGCTGCTGCAGCCGGTGCCGGCGCGCATTTGCATGATCGGGCTCGGCGGCGGATCGCTCGCGAAATACTGCTATCGGCACCTGCCCGACACGGCGATCGACGCGGTCGAGATCAACCCGGACGTGATCGCGCTGCGCGACGTGTTCAGGATTCCGCAAGACGACGCGCGCTTCGCGGTGGTCTGCGCGGACGGCGCCGACTACGTGGCAAGGCCGGAGGTTCGGGCGGACGTGATCCTGCACGACGCGTTCGTTGCCGACGGCATGCCGGGCAGTTGCACGGGGGTGGCCTTTCTCGACGCGTGCCGTGCGCGGCTGAGCGAAACGGGTGTGCTCGCGATCAACTTCATGGACGACGATCCGGCGTTGCCGCGGCATCTCGAGCAACTGCGCGCGGTGTTCGACGATTCGTATGCGCTGGTGCCGTGCGGCGACGACAACAACTTCATCGCGTTCGCGTGGAAGAACGGCAACCCGTTGCCGTCGCTGCGGATCCTGCTCGAACGCGCGCTGGGGTTCGGTTCGGCCGGCGCGCTCAAGCTGTCGTCCACCGCCCGGCGCATGAAGGCCGGGGAGGGCATCGATCCCGCGCGGCTCGTCTGGCGGGCGCGCGAACATGCACGATGGGAGATCTGCGCGTGACGGCGCCGGAGCTCGGCCGGGCTTACTTCACCCGCTTGCCGAGCGCGCTCTTCGTCTTGTACGTGACGCCGTGTTTGTCGAGATACTCGCGGATCAACTGACGCACGACTTGCGACGGCGTGAGATCCTGCTCCGCGCAGAGCAGGTCGAACGCTTCTTTCTTCGCGGGGTCGATCAGGACGGTCAGGCGGGCGGTTTTCGTTTCCATCGTGAGGCGGGCGTGGTCGATATGTTAATCAAATTATAATCCATCCGTTTTCGCTGCTCTGTCCGAATGCGCCATTGCGGTGTGCGGGCGAACTCGACGCCGACGTTCGCGCGTTGAGAACGGATCGTCGATCACGCGGCAAACATGCTAACCGGATTAGCATGCCCTGTTGGCCGTATGGGGCTTTAAGTACAATGTCGGACGTGGCTGCCGGCGCCGGCCTGCGCAAGCGGCGCAGGCGATTGCGCGATTGGTGCCGCGCTTCCGTTTCCATGCGGCCCGCGCGGGCCGTCACCGCGGCGCTGCCTGGCCGTTGCTTCGCCGTTACTACACGCCATTCCAGTATCCGCCTCATGACCCCGATCAAGTTCGTTCTCCGCTATACGGCGATTCCCTTCGCAGCCATCGTGGCCGTCGTGGTGTGGGCCGTCGTGCCGTCGTCGAAAGAGATCGACGCGCGGCAATATGCCGCGCTGTCGCGCGGATACGCGAGCTTTCCGCTACCGTTTCGGCATGAGATATCGGAAGCGATGGAGCAGGGCCGGATCAGCGACCGGCATTACCAGACGCTCGTGCGCGATTCGCTGGGTAATGGCGTGGCGCTGGACTGGCCGGCGTCGGGCGTCGCCGACGTCGCTGCCGAGCGGCAAAGGCTGGCCGAACTGCTGAAGACCGATTCGGGTCTGGAGGAACACAAACAATGAAGATTGCGCTGGTTTCGGCGGCTTTCGTGATGATTATCGGAAGCCTGGTTTTCGCGTTGTATTTCATGAATCACGACCGCGGCGGAAGCAAGCGGATGGCGTGGTCGCTGGCGGCGCGCGTCGGGTTGTCGATCACGCTGTTCCTGTCGCTGCTGATCGCGTACCGGCTCGGGTGGATCGAACCGACGGGGCTGCCGATCGGGCGGTGATGCGCGGCATTCGGTCGCGCGTCGACCGGCGCGCCGGGGGCCGGTGACCTGGATCGTCGATGCGATACGGGAGAACCGGCCGATCGAGCCGGGCGACCCGATCGCACCGGGCCTGCCGATCTTCACGCCGTAGCGATCGGGTATGCGCGCGACCTGGCCGGTGCGTTGCCGTGGCGAGCTCGCGCGTGCGTGGAGGCGAACCGTCAACCCACGACCAGATGAACGACAATCAGCAGCAGCGCAATGAATACGCCAAGCGCAACGAACGCGGCAATGACTACCGCGAACGGGTTGAGTTGCGTGGCATCCGCTTCGAGATTTTTTCGTTTGTTGACGCCGAGAAACGCCAGGAAGACCGCGCGGAACGCACGAACGATCTGGTCTTTACCTTTTTCAGTCATACAGTTTTCCTTCGCTCAATAAAAGTTGCAGGGATACCGATACCGCGTGTCGCGAAGCGCATGAGCATCCCGCTTCCGTTCGCACGCGGATCGTTTGGTCGTTTTGCGCCGGAGTCGTCTTGCGTTCGAACGAGACGACGTCACGGAGCCGGATATCCGGGCCTCATCGCCCGACTGAGGGATTGCCACGGGCATCCGCTTCAAGCTCCGCGTGATCGGCAAGCGGTCAAGATGCCGCGCAGCAAATCGACCGGAGGGGGCGGGCATCCGGGGATGGTCACGTCGACGGGCAGCACCGACGAAACGGGGCCGCACACCGCATAGCTGTCGGCAAAGATACCGCCCGTGCACGCGCACTCGCCGGCCGCGACGACGAGTTTCGGTGCCGGCGTGGCGTCGTACGCGGCAAGCACGGCGGCCTTCATGTTCAGCGTGACGGGGCCGGTCACGAGCAGCAGGTCCGCATGGCGCGGGCTGGCGACGAATTTGATCCCGAGCCCTTCGATGTTGTAGTACGGGTTGTTCAGTGCGTGGATCTCCAGCTCGCAACCGTTGCACGAACCCGCGTCGATCTGCCGGATGCACAATGCGCGGCCGAGGAGGTCGAGAATGTCCTGACGAATCTGCTGCGCCTCGTGTCGCCACGCGGCTTCGGTGGCCGGCACGGGTTCGTCCGGAAAGTCGGTGCGTGCGAATTGACGGATGAGTTGCCACATCAGAGATCGTGCCCCGCGTAGTTCAGGTTGAACGACTTGTTGATCAGCGGGAAATCGGGAACGATGTTGCCGATGATCGCGTGCTCGAGCGCCGGCCAGTTCTGCCAGGACGGATCGTGGCAGTGGCAGCGCGCGATGGCATCGCCCGATGCCGTCTCGAGCGCGACGAACACGTCGCCGCGCCAGCCCTCCACCCAGCCGATGCCCGCGGATGGTGCCGCCGCGGGCATGACGGCGGCGGCGATCGGCCCCTCCGGAAGATTCGCGAGCAGGCCGGTTATCAGGCGCAGCGATTCGTCGATTTCGGCAAACCGCACGGCGACCCGCGCGGCAACGTCGCCGCGCGCATCGCTGGCCGCCTGGACGGCCAGGTTGTGATACGGGGCCGGCCGCAGGTTCGCGCGCACGTCGAAGGTCTGGCCGCTGGCGCGGGCGGCCATGCCGCGCACGCCGAAATGCGCGACGACGTCGGCATTCAAGCGGCCGGTGCCGAGAAACCGGTCCTGCAGCCCGGACTGGTCCTCGTAGATCTTGCGTATCACGTGCACGTCGCGTGCAATGCGTTCGCACTGTTCGGTGAGGATCGCCGCGTCTTCCGGATCGATGTCGACGGCCAGCCCGCCCGGCACGATCCGATCCATCAGGTAGCGATGCCCGAAGACGCCGCCGTTGGTCCGGATCCAGTTCTCCTTGAGCCTCGAGAACTGCGCGAGACCGAACGCGAATCCGGCATCGTTGCCGAGCGCGCCGAGGTCGCCGAGGTGATTGGCGATGCGCTCGCGCTCGAGCAGGACGGCGCGCAGCACCAGCGCACGCGCCGGCACGGCCGTGCCGCATGCCTGCTCGAGCGCCATGCAATAGGCCCACGAGAACGCGACGGTCGAATCGCCGGCGATCCGGCCCGCAACGCGATGGCCGTTCGATGCGGCCGTCCGTTCGAACAGCCGCTCGACGCCGCGATGCACATAGCCGAGCCGTTCCTCGAGCCGCAGCACCTTCTCGCCGACGACGGAAAACCGGAAATGGCCCGGCTCGATGATGCCGGCGTGAATCGGCCCGACCGCGATTTCGTGCACGCCGTCGCCGGCAACCTGCACGAACGGATAATCCGCTTCGTTCGATTCGAATCGCTCGATGCCGGTTGCCTGCTTCTGCAGCGGAAAGTAGTCGTCGGGCCAGTTGCCGTGATTGAGCCACGGGCGCGTGTCGCGCGCATCGCGCGCGCGCAGGCCGGTCAGGTCGAAAATGGCGCGCTGCATCCGCGTTGCGGCGGGAAACACGCCCGCGAGATCGGGATAGTCGCCGTCGGCCCGCGGTTCCGGCCCGGTCGCGAGACGCGCCCACAGGACGCCGTCGTCGCATTCGTATGCCGCATTGACCGAAAATGCGCGCTCACGCGTTTCGCCGCCCCACATCGCGACGAGCCGGCTTCGTTCGCTCCGCGCGGCATGCGCGATGTCGAGCCATCGCGGTTCGTCCACGTCAACCACGGCAGCCGGAACCTGGCCCGCCGCGTGCTGAAGGCGCGTCGAGCCGTCCGCCTGAATCAAGTCGAGTCGCATCGTTCACCCTGCCAGCATCGTCGCCGCCTGGCGGTACCACATGGCCAGATAAGGCGGCACGTACAGGCCCAGCATCAGGCCGAGTCCCAGATGCACGAACACCGGCAGCAGCGCCGGCCGGTGTTCGAGCGGTGTCGCCGTCGTCGTTTCGCCGAACACCATCCGCTGCACGCGCGCGAAGATCGCCGCGAACGCGACGGCGAGCCCGAGCAGCAGCAACGGCGCGGTCCACGGGAGCGTGTTCATGGCCGTCGTCAGGATCAGGAATTCGCTCGCGAACACGCCGAACGGCGGCAGGCCGAGAATCGCAAGCGCGCCGAGCATCATGGCCCAGCCGACCGTCGGGCTGACCTGCAGCAGCCCGCGAATGCCGTCGATCGCCTGCGTGCCGGCCTTCTGTGCGGCGTGGCCGACCGCGAAGAAGATCGCCGACTTGACGAGGGAATGGACCGTCATGTGCAGCAGCCCGGCGAACGTCGCGATCGGGCCGCCGAGCCCGAATGCGAATGTCATCAAGCCCATATGCTCGATCGACGAGTACGAGAACAGGCGCTTCACGTCCTTCTGCCGGAACAGCGAGAACGACGCGATCAGGACCGACACGAGCCCGAACCCGACCAGCAGCCGCCCCGGCAGGCCATTGCCGAGCGCGCCGTCGGCCAGCACCTTGCAGCGCAGCACCGCATACAGCGCGACGTTCAGCAGCAGGCCGGACAGCACCGCCGAAATCGGCGTCGGACCTTCGGCGTGCGCGTCCGGCAGCCAGCTGTGCATCGGCACGAGGCCGACCTTGGTTCCGTAGCCGACCAGCAGAAACACGAAGGCGATCGACACGATCGTCGGGTCGAGCTGCGTGCGGACGGCGGCCAGGCTCGTCCACAGCAGCGCGTCGCCGTCGGTCAGCTGCCGGCTCGCGGCGAGGTACAGCAGGATCGTGCCGAACAGCGCCTGGGCGATGCCCACGCCGCACAGGATGAAGTACTTCCATGCGGCTTCGAGGCTCGCGGCGGTACGGTAGACGCTGACGAGCAACACGGTGGCGAGCGTGGCGGCTTCCATGGCAACCCACAGCACGCCGACGTTGTCGGTCAGCAGCGCGAGCAGCATCGCGAACATGAAGAGCTGATACATGCTGTGATAGAGCCGCATCCGCGCGGCCGTCATCCGGCCGCGGGCTTCCTCGATCTGCATGTAGGGCCGGGAAAACAGCGAGGTCGTCCAGCCGACGAACGCCGTGAGCGCAACCAGATAGACATTGAGCGGATCGACGAAAAACGCGCGTCCGAATGCGAACGACGGGCCGTGCTCGACGGTGCGCGCGGCCAGCACCAGCGTCGCCGCGAACGTCAGGAAGCTGAAGCCGACGTTCAGATGGCGCGCGACCCGGCTCGGCCGCACGCAGGCCAGGCACGCGGCGCCCGCGAGCGGCAGCCCGAGCACGGCGAGCACGACGTGGGCGTCATTCATCTTTGAGTTTCTCGAGGTGATGGATGTCCAGGCTGTCGAACTGCTCGCGAATCTGGAACATGAAGACGCCCAGAATCAGGATGCCGATCAGCACGTCGAGCCCGATGCCGAGCTCGACGATCATCGGCATGCCGTTGGTCGCGGCCGCCGCCGCGAAGAACAGCCCGTTTTCCATCGACAGGAAGCCGATCACCTGCGGAATGGCCTTGGCGCGCGTGATCATCGCCATGAACGACAGCAGCACGCACGCGAGCGCAATGCCGAGCGTGCCGCGCGCGACCGAGGTCGCGAGCTGGCTGATCGGCGCGGCGACATTGAACGCGACGATCACGAGGACGATGCCGATCAGCAGCGTGGTCGGGATGTTGATGAGCGGCTCGACGTCGGTCTTGACGTCGAGCCTGCGCACGAGCCGATACAGGAACCACGGGATCACGCCGACCTTCAGCACGAGCGTCAGCCCGGCGGACACATACAGGTGCACGTCGGCCGTGACGAAGCCGAGGATCAGGTTCGCCGACACGAGCGCGACGCCCTGCAGCGTATAGAGATGGATCAGGGACAGGATCCGGCGCTGGCTCAGCATCGCGAACGACAGCATCAGCAGCACGGCCGCGAGAAAATTGATCAGTTGTGTCGCGTAGGCGTGCATTCATGCCCCCAGCAGCAGGTGGACGAGCATGCCGATCACGGCCAGCAGGAAGGCCGTGGCCAGGAACTCCGGTACCCGGAAGATGCGCATCTTCGCGTTGGCCGTTTCGACCACGGCGAGCGCGACACCGCCTGCCGTCAGCTTGATGAAGAGCACCGGCACCGCCAGCAGCAGCGCGACCGGATCGCCCGCATTCGCGATGCCCCAGGGCACGAACAGTGCGAGACCGATGCACGAATACGCGAACAGCTTGAGGCTTGCCGCCCATTCCATCAACGCAAGGTGCCGCCCCGAATATTCGAGGATCAGCGCCTCGTGGATCATCGTGAGCTCGAGGTGGGTGGTCGGATTGTCGACCGGCAGCCGCGCATTTTCGGCCAGCGCGACCAGCGTGAACGCGATGCCGGCGAACGCCAGGCTCGGATAGATCGTGAGCTCGCCGCGGCCGAGCGTCGCGACGATGCTCGTCAGCAGCGTCGACTGCGTAATCAGCGAGGCCGACAGCAGCACCATCAGCAGTGCCGGTTCCGCGAGGAAGCCGATCAGCATTTCGCGGCGGGCGCCGAGCGTGCCGAACGCCGTGCCGACGTCCATCGCCGCGAGCGACAGCGCGACGCGCGCGAGCGCAAACAGGCCGACGAGCGCGATCGCATCGGCGGCGGGCGACAGCGGCAATTCGGTCGACAGGGTCGGCACGATCGCGCACGCGAGCGTCATGGCGGCCCAGACGACATAGGGCGCGCCGCGGAACACGGGGCTCGCGCCGTGCGCGATGACCGATTCCTTGTTGAACAGCTTGTGGAGCATCCGGTACGGCTGCCAGATGGACGGCGCGCGCCGGTTCTGAAGCCAGGCGCGGCATTGGTTGACCCAGCCCGTGAGCAATGGCGCGGCCGCGATCGCTATCACGATTTCGAGAGTCTGCGAGATGACGCCGGACAGGGTTACCATCGTCTCACCAACATCAGCAGCACGATCAGCACGACGAAACTGTAGGTCAGGTAAACCGCGATCTTGCCCGTCTGCAGGCGGCCCGCCCAGTCGGCGGCGCGTTGCGTGAGTGCCGCGATGCGCGCGTAGAGCGCGGACCAGGTGCGATCGGTCACCGACACCCGGTAGGCCGGCCGGGTGTCGAATGGCGACGGCAATTGCCGCTCGATGTGCAGCAGCGGTGCGAAGATTTCGCGGATCGGCTGCCCGAATCCTTCCGCCGTATCCTGCATGCGCGCGGTCGTGAAAGGGAAGCCGCAGCCCCACGGGGCCGCGCGGCGCAGCCGGCCGTGATAGAAACGCCGCACCAGCACCCACGCGAGCCCGCAGCAGGCGATGAAGAACAGCATGAACGCCGCCGGCATGTAGCTCGCGCGAGCGGCCGACACGGGCGCGAACAGCAGCCAGCCATGATTGTCCGCGCCGACGCCGGCGCCGACCAGCGTGTGCGTGACGCGATCCAGCAGCTTGACGAACTGGGCGGGCATCAGCCCGAGCAGCACGCTGGCGGCCGCGAACCAGCAGAACGCGAGCCGTTCCCACGTGTTCGCGTCGCGGGCGCGGTTCAGCTTCGCTTCTCTCGGTTGCCCGAGGAACACGATGCCGAAGAACTTGACCATCGTGTAGCCGGCCAGCGCGGCCGACATGGCGATCAACGCGGCGGCGATCGGCACCGTCATGGCGAGTACCGAATCCGGCAATCGCGGCGCGAACAGAAAGCCCTGCAGCAGCAGCCACTCGGCCACGAAACCGCTTAGCGGCGGCAGGCCCGCGCTGGCCGCGACGCCCACGAGCACGGCCCACGCGGTCCAGGGCATGAAGCGAATCAGTCCGCCGAGCCTGCCGAGGTTGCGCTCGCCGGTGGCGTGGAGCACGGCGCCCGTGCCCAGGAACAGCAGGCTCTTGAACGCCGCATGCGCAACGATCTGGTAGAGCATCGCGGTCAGCGCGAGCGCGGACAGGCTCGTCATCCCGTACGCGCGAAACAGCACCGCGAGACCCAGCGCAACGATCATCAGGCCGACGTTGTCGATCGACGAATAGGCGAGCAGGCGCTTCATGTCGACCTGGATGGTGCTGAACACCACGCCGAGCAGCGCGGTGCCGACCCCCAGCATGAGCAGCAGCACGCCCCACCACGCAATCTGCACGTGCAACAGGTCGAACAGCACGCGCAGCAGGCCGTACAGGCCGACTTTCAGCACGAATCCGCTGAGGAGCGCCGAGACCGGCGACGGCGCCGCGGGGTGAGCCTCCGGCAGCCATACATGCAGCGGGAAGATCCCCGCCTTTGCGCCGAACCCGACGAGCGCGAACAGGAAGGCGAACGACGCGGGCAACGCATCCAGCGACTGCGCGCGCAGGTTGGCGAAGGTGTAGTCGCCGGTGCGCGCCTGCAGAATGCCGAAGCAGAGCAGCAGCGCCAGCGCGCCGACGTGCGAGATCAGGAAATACAGGTAACCGGCCCGGCGGATCTCGCCGATCCGGTGGTTGGTCATGACGAGAAACGTCGCGGACAGCGTCAGCGTCTCCCAGGCGACCATGAATACATAGGCGTCGTCGGCGATCAACACCAGCGCGATGCTTGCGACGCAGACGTGGTATTCGAAGCAGATCAGCCCGGGCGCGGATCCTTCACCCTTGCGGAAATAGCCGGCTGAAAAGGCGCCGATCCCCGTGCTGACGAGGCCGAGCACGAACAGGAAATAGCCGGACAAGCGATCGAGACGCAGATGAAAGGGCAGGCCGGGAAGCCCGATCGGCAGCACCGCGGCAGACGGTTCGGCAAAGATGCCGGCGAGGCCCGCCGCGCCGACGAGCAGTCCGACCAACGCACCGAGCGGAAAGAGGCCGTGGGCAACCAGTCGCGTGCGGCGCAGCGCCCCGAGCCCCAGCGTGCCGACCGCGAGCCACGCGGCCACGGCCAGCAGGACGAAATGGACGACCGGCACGGGTGCCATCCGGAATGTCTCCAGTACGCTCGGGTTGGACGAGGTGGTTGGAACGGCCGCTTCTTCCGCGACCTGTTCCTGTCCGCATTATGACACCGAAAGACGAATCAGGATAACAAGGTATGATAATGCGGTTATCATGAAAGTCTCATGGCTCCCTGGATGGAACGGGCGACCGTGGCGGTGTGCCGCGGCGCTCCGGGCTCCGCTCGGGGCGTCGTTGTCTCCCGATCCGGGCGAATGAGGGAAGATCCTATGCCAGCGCAGTACTTCCGAAGCCTGACGGGAAAACACCGCAGCGCGGCCGCGAACCGCCAGCTCGGGTTTTCGCTTGCCTTTGTCGCTGGCGCAACCAATGCCGGCGGTTTCCTCGCGGTCAAGCAATACACGTCGCACATGAGCGGGATCGTGTCGGCGATTGCGGATCAGACCGCGCTCGGCGACATCCGGCTCGTGCTGGCCGGGGTGGGTTCGCTCGCGTCGTTTCTGGTGGGTGCCGGCTGCTCGGCCGTGCTCGTCAACTGGGGGCGGCGCCGCGGCCTGCAGAGTCAGTATGTGCTGCCGCTGCTGGTCGAAGCGGCGCTGCTGCTCCTGTTCGGGCTGCTCGGCAGCCATCTCGCGCTGTGGGAAGCGTTCTTCATGCCGGTCACGGTGATCTTGCTGTGCTTCATCATGGGGCTGCAAAACGCGATGATCACCAAGCTGTCGGGGGCGGAAATCCGCACGACGCACATGACCGGCATCGTGACGGACCTCGGCATCGAACTCGGCAAGCTCTTTTACTGGAATCGTTCAAGTGCCGATGTGCACGCGCAGACGGTGATCGCAAACCGCGCGAAGCTCAGGATTCATGCAACGATGCTGGCGTCGTTCTTCGTCGGGGGGCTGGCCGGCGCAATCGGCTTCAAGCATGTCGGCTACGTGTCGACCGTGCCGCTGGCCGCGGCACTCGTCACGCTGGCGATCGTGCCCGTTGTCGACGACGTGCTCGACTATCTCTATCGGCTTGACCGCCGGTCATGAGCCGGCACAAGGTGAAACGAAACCCGACTGCGCGTTGCCGGCGGCGGATCCTGCTCGAGGCGCTGTCGCCGAGCCTGGGCCACACGCGCGTGCCGAATGCTTTCCGGCGCGGTACGCAAGGGCCGATGCATTATAATTAAATTAGCATATTGCCGACTCTGCCCTGCAATGGAAACGAAAACCGCACGCTTGACCATCCTGATCGATCCCGCCAAGAAAGAGGCGTTCGACATGCTCTGCGCGGAGCAGGACCTGACGCCATCGCAAGTCGTGCGGCAGTTGATTCGCGAGTATCTCGAACAACACGGCGTGAGCTACAAGACGAAAAGCGCGCTCGGCAAACGGGTGAAGCGAAGCGCGGACTGAGTTCGCGAGCCGTCTGGACGTCGATTTCCCGGTGCGCATGCCGTGCGCATGCCAGGAGTCGGTATGGGCATCCTTCCGTGTCACGTACTTCGTGCCATCCGCACGGATCACCTTGAACCGGGCATCGTCCGCAGGAATCCTGAATACATCGCGTAGCGTGATCACGTCCGGATTGATTTCGATTGCGTCGATGGTCACGCCGGGCAGATTTCGATTACCCCGCTCCATGCCCGATCGATCCAGATAGGCAGGTCGTTGGTGGGGGCGCGTGCAGCGAACTGCAACGACAAGCGGGTTCGCCGTAGGTAAGCGCGCGACGTCACGCTTCCCAGAGAAAGCACGCCGTGAGCACGAAGCTGCCCGCGTCGGTCTTGCAATCGATCTCGTGATCGCCGCCGACGATCCGGATGCTTTTTACCTTGCTGCCCATTCTCAGCGTGGTCGATGAACCCTTGACGCGCAGATCCTTGATCGGCACGACCATGTCCCCGTCCTCGTCCGGCGGCACGTTGCCGTTCGCGTCCTTGACTACTCGCCCGGCCGATTCGTCAGCGGATTCGATGCCGGCGCCCGCCGACCGTTCATGACTTCAGTCCGCGCACACATGCAGTGTGCCGTCCGGGCAGGTGTTTCCCATTGCGCATTGCGGGCAGGCGGGGGCAGCGTTCGAGGCTTCCCTGGGACGGATTCGAGCCGGCTGGCGGCAAAAGCGGGCGGATGCCTGCCTCGCCGGAACGGGCGCCGTGCCGGCGGCTCGCAAGCGGCCCGACCCGGGGGCGGGCGCACACATCATTATAATGAAATACACATTCTATGAATGCTGTCTTATAATTCAGCCTTGCCGCCGATCGCCGGAATTGAGGGCGGATTCGCGGAGGTAGCCGACATGTTCGATCTGGATGGGATGCTGCTGTTGCCCGATCGGCGGCCCATATCCCTGCCGGAGGTCGCGGGGAGCCGGGGGCTTGTCGTGGTGGGCGTCGGGCGCGGTGGCGAGCGCGGCTTCCAGATGGTCCACCGCTTCCATGATGTGGGCGAACGGCTCGCGGCAGCCGGTATTCATCTGGCCTTCGTCTATCCGCGGGAATCGGCTCGGCATGTGATGGATCCCATCTCGGTGGCCAGTGCGCGGTTCCGGCACCACCCGCGCCTGCTGCTCGATGCGGATGGCTGCTGTTTCGTGCAGGGCGTGCCGCCTCGATTGCTCCGTGCCGTGTATCTGAGCGGCGCAATGCAGCGTCTCGCCGGTTTCGAAATCGACGTGCGCAACGCGGCATGGGAAACCGAGTTCCAGGCGTTCCTGATGGCCTGCCGGATCGCCACGTCCCACTGAATACCAGGATCCATCGGCACACGCGAGGAACATGGCAACCGTCGTTTATTTCGAAGCAGGTCCCGCCTGGAGCCGGAACGGTGCGACCGCCGTGCGCGATGCGCTCGTGGTCACGGCGCGCCGTTTCGACAGCGACATCCTGCTGATCGCCAATGGGCGGCGCGGGAATGCCAAGGACGGCATGGCCATGTCATCGCTACAGGTGCGTCGCGGCACGTCCGCGCAAGTCCTTGCAAGCGGCCCGGACGAAGAGGCGGCGCTTCATGCGCTCTTGCCCTTGCTTCAAGAGGGCTGACCCGCGTGCCGCCTGTCGATTTTCCGTTCCTGGGCCTGCGCGCGGCCTCCGCGGCCGAGATTGCCGACAAGCCGATCGTCGTGGAAACCGAGCACCTCGTCTCGCTGTGCTTCGACGGCCGTGGCATGCAAAGCACGATGCTGCGGGAGGCCCCGGACGCGCTCGCACTCGGCTATACGCGCACGATGATGGGGTTCCTGCTGTTTCAGCCGGAACCCGCGCATGTGGGCTTGATCGGGCTCGGCGGCGGTTCGCTCGTGAAGTATTGCTATCGGAACCTGCCGAACACCCATCTCACGGCAATCGAAATCAATCCGGGAGTGATTGCGCTTCGCGACCGGTTCCACGTTCCACCTGATGACGCGCGACTGACGATCATCTGCGCGGACGCGGCGCGGCACCTGTCGACGACCGCGCACACCTTCGATGCGCTGTTGCAGGATGGTTTCAATGCGGATAGCGCGCCGTCCGAGCTCTGCAGCGCAGCCTTCTATGACACCTGTCGCGCGCGACTGAACGACGACGGTGTGCTCGTCGTCAATCTGCTCGGCGACGATCCGCGACTCGGTGATTGTCTCGCGAGGCTGCGTGAGACGTTCGGCCCTTCCGTCGCAATCGCACCGGCTGAAGACGGTGCAGGTAACGTGATCACCTTCGCCTGGAAGAGCGACGCACCGCTGCCGTCGCTCGAGGCACTCATCGAACGTGCGGATCGGCACTGCGGCCACCACGGCATCGACCTCGTCGATGCCGCCGTACGCATCGAGGTCGGCGCCCGTTACGACTGGACGCGCCTGAGTGCGTGCCTTGCCGATTGAGTCCGATACATGCGGCACCCTTGATCATGATCAAACCCCTGGAGACGCCATGAGCGATAACGAAGCTTCGACCGTTCCGACCATCTCGGCATCCGCGATCTGGGCGCTGGAGCGCCTTGCCGATATTCGTTACGGTCGCGATACGCCCGCACTTGGCTGGTCCATTACCCGCGAGCTCATCGGCGCAGGATTCGTGCGCTATCCGACGAACGGCCGCGGAAGCGGCTCGATTACGGCAGCCGGACAGACGTTCCTGAAGAACCGGAAATAGTTCCAGTCGGCGTCGCTCGCGAATCGCACGGTCGCGTCGATCCGGATATCCATGCCGGGTCGTTCATGGCATGGGCGGTTGCGTTTGACAGGGGGAGCGTCAACGCGCCAGGGTGCGGCTGCGAATTGCAGTGGCTCGCGAAGATGAGCAAGCGTGCCGCTGCGGACATGACGAAAGGCTGAACGTGCTTTCCTACCTGCGGTTACTTTTTGCGCGACGCAAATTTCGCCGGCTTCCCGTGATTCGTTTTCAATCGGCGCCGATCGATCTGGGCATCGACGGCGTGCCGCATTCGGGTTGGGAAGTCGCGATCCTCGCGGTATCCGGCGGTATCGTCGGCGCGGCGACATACAGCCTGGCGCCGCGAACCGATCGGGTATATGTCCATCGACTGGAAATTCTCCCGACGATGAGGCGCCGCGGCTACGGTCTCGCCTTCCTGTCGTATCTGCATCGAACGTACCAGTTGCCCATTACTCCCATCGACGACGGGCCGGAGGCCCGATCGTTCTGGCGCGCTGCGAGATCCTTTCAATACGGCGCATGGCGGGTTACGTCCGGACAATCATCCGACGAGTTCCGCGACGCGCTGCTTCAATGGCGGCATCGGCAGGCGGTCATGCTCGGCTTGCGTCCCCCGTCGGCGAAATCATCGGATTCCTAGGCGAACCTGCATGCCGCCCTTCGCACAAGCGGACTTGCTCGCCGGTCATGCGCGACATAGATTGTCTTCATCGAGGTCCGACTTTTTGGAGGGGCCATGGAACTGCTCGTGGAACGCGTTGACGTCTGGGCGGCCACCATCGAGGACAAGCCGGGCGGTCTTGCACACGTGCTGAACGCGTTGCGGGATGCCGGCGCGGATTTGCAATTCGTTGTCGCCCGGCGCACCCAGGAAGCACCCGGCAAAGGGGTGGTATTCGTCGCGCCGCTGCAGGGAGATCGAGAGACCCGTGCTGCCACCCAGGCGGGATTCAGTCCTAGCTCGAGCCTGCACTCCATCCGTGTGATGGGGCTGGACCAGATGGGGATCATCGCGGAGCTGACCCAGAAACTGTCGGACGGCGGGATCAATCTCCGCGGCGTATCCGCCGCCGTGCTCGGCTCGCAGTTCATTGCTTATCTCGCGCTCGACTCGCTGGCCGACGCCGAGCAGGCGACAGACATCCTGCAAAGGGCCTGAATTGCCGTTTCAGTCGACTGCAGGGTGAGGCGGGGCGCCTTTCACGGTTGAATCTCGCGTGTGTTGCATCGGGCGTTCGGCGCGGTCTGCCCGATCTTCGACCGGCTGAGGCCGCCGCGGAATATCGACGGCCAATCGATTGCGGCATGCGCGCGGGCGACGCGCCGCAGCGGCGCTTCGTTCGCGTGTTTCGCCGCGTACGTCTGCCGCGTTCCCGTGCCTTCGCGTGTCTCGCGTTTCGTCATGCCGTGTGCGGCAAACACAGGCGAGCGGGCAGGGGGATCGAGTTGCCTGGCGTATTTGTTCGTGTTCTAGTTTTGAAGAAAAATAGATGCATTGTGATAAGAATACTTATCCCGATGACGTCGATGCGAATGAACTTCGCTGTTGAAATCGCCGCCTCGCATGTTCACTCGGAAGGGGCGGCGCTGCGGTATCGAGGTGCGTGACGCACGGGCGGCGAAGTTCCGGACGGGATCGGAGCACGATGCAGGGCCGACGCGGCCGCCCGCGCATGCCTCCTCAATCGCGCGTCGGCCGAAGCGCGCGCCCCATCTCCGCGATCGGCATCGCCGCGATCGAATTCAGCAGCCGCGTCTCCCCGGCGTCCGGGCGCGCGATTGCCCGCACGTCATCGAGCGTCTGCGCGACGTGGCGATCGAGCGGTTCGAGAAAGCGCTGCAGCTCGCTTGCCGCCGCTTTCTCCCTGAGCCCGAGCGCCTGGCCGAACGCGATCAGCGCAGCCGCATCGATATCGACAAACCGCGTCGCGTTGCCGAGCGGCATCGTCAATTCGCAGTGCGGCCAGTGATCGCCGCGATGGTCGGGGCGGTGCGTCGGCGTGTGATACACGACCGTGCTGACGATGTCGTAGAACGGCGCGAGCCGGTAGCCGCGCGCGTCGACGAAGAACGACAGGTTCTTCAGGTGCGCGTCGGCATTGCCGACCACCACGTTGAACACGGTCCAGCGGAACACCGACAGGCGCGCCAGCGCGCGCGTGCTGGTGCGCTCGATCGCGCGGGCGAGCTCCTGCGCGTTCGCGCGCTGGTACTTGAAGCCGCGGTCGTAGTTGAGCAACTGCATCGCGTCGATCGTATGTACGCGTGCGGCCGGCGCCGACGCGACGTCGCGGTCGAACCGGTCGATCACGTAGCACGCGGACGGCGCGCGCAGGAAGTGCACGTCGGGGACGTCGAGCCCCATCTTCTTCGCGAGCTTCATGCAGAAGAATTCGTTGATCGCCGAGTGCGGGTAGCCGGCCGCGCGCATGTCCGGCTTGAGCAGGTGCATCGACGGCTCGCTGCCGACCGGCTCGTACAGCGCGTAGTCGGGTGCATCGCCGCGCAGCACCAGCAGCAGTTTCTGCTGCGCGCCGGCCGCCGACATGCGCTTGGGCGCGGTGGCCGTCAGCGCGCGCTCGGGCATCGCCTGGATCCGGCGTTCGAGCTCGTCGAGCGGCAGCGGCTGCAGGCTGCCGGGCGCTTCCTGTTCGCCGTCGGCCAGCAGCGTCAGCGCGCCGGCCGATTCGCGCCCGAAGTACGCGAGCAGGCCCCACGCGTCGGCGGCGTCGACCTTCGCCTCGCGTGCGAGCGAGGTGCGCATGCCTTCCTCGGGCAGCAGGTTGTCGAAGAACCACTGGACCGGGCGATCGGTCGACGTGTCGGTGAAGGTGCCGGCGCGCAGCGCGAACGTCGGGGACAGCGGATAGGCAGCCGGGGACGCGAGCCATTGCGGGGCGTACGCGAACGACCAGATGCCCTTGTCGTCGGTCAGCGTGCCCATGCGCACGCCGTTGGCGGACGCGATCAGCGTTCTAGCCGCCATGGCTGCTCCTGCGGCGTTGCGCGGCCTTCAGCGCGGTGGCTTCCGAAATCTCGACCGACGACTCGGCGTACAGGCGCACGCCCAGTTCGCCGAGCAGCAGCATGACCTTGCCGATTTGCGCGGTCGGCTTTCCGCCTTCCACCTGGCTGATGAATTTCGGCGACAGCCCGGTCGCGTTCGCGAGTTCGTCGCGCGTGAACCCCTGCTGGAGCCGCGCCGCGCGGATGAGGTGGGCGAGCGCGCCGATCGTGTCGACGGACTGGGACTCCGACATGACGTTCTCCGTGCTTCGTATCTGATCGGGAACAGTATTGCACAACTCGTCGGCCCGGGCATTATTTCGTATCCGTACAGGAACGGAGTGGCGAACCGGAGAGCCGGTGCGCTGTTTCGTACCCGATCGGGTACCGGGTGGTGCGGAATCGTGGCGCAGGCGATTTTCGTATCCGAACGGATGCGGAGAAGGACGGGACCGTGACGGCGGCCCGGTCGCATGCGTGTGCGACGACCGGCCGCGCCGGCAAACGCCTGCGTAAGGGTGGCGCCGTGTGCGGAGCAGACGGGGCAAGTGGAGCAAGCGGGGCGACGGGGCGGTCGCGCCGCTTGTCATGGGGGGATGCGGGCAGCGGATTTCGAACCATGCGGTGCACCGGATCGAACGGCTATTGCCCGTCGGGCTCGAATGAGCGGTCAGGGCGCCGACCGTGCGTGCGGCGACACGGTGGTCTGCGGACATATGCGCGGTCAGTCCGTATCAATGCGGAAACGTCCCCTCATCCTCTCATTCTCACGCTCGACCACGCGCACACGCCACGCGCCGCATTGGCGATCGCCGCATGCGCTTGCATGATCGGGCCGATCCGTATCACCGCCGAAACATTTTGACCACCTCAACTTTGCTTTTCATGTCGTCGCGGTGCCGAGTCGCGATGAGCATCCAAAGCCCGATATTGGCATGCCGCTTGCTGTAAGGACCGAGCGCGCAGATGAATGGCATTTCAAACGTCGCTCAGCGTGCCCAAAGGGAGAAGCTACAAGGTGACATAACGGGGTGACTAATAGTCAAACAAGGGCTGTGACGTGATTGTCGGCGGCTGCGCATGACGATTCGCTACGGGGTAGCCACGATGTCTGACGATAATTCACGCTTTGTGCAGTGTGCGTTTGCCACTGGAAACACCATCCCGGCTCTTGAGCGGTACGGGATGGTGTTCTCTTGTTGCGTCGCTGCGGTAGATGTAGCCGACCAAGACAACGGGGCGCCGTCGTCACCGCAACCAAATTGCGATCGGAGCGCCAAACGGCGCCTCGGCTGGATCGCCGTGCTCGGGCAGGAGATGACGATCTTCAGGAACGCACCAGGGAAACCGTGATGAGTATGCCCGCCACTTTCACGTTCGATTTGCAATACGGAGGCAGCGCGACCTTCTACACCCGGAGCGGCGGCGATCCAGCTGGCGCCGCTGTGTATACGGCTGGAGCCTGCCGGCCGCGCAGCGCCTCCGCTTCCTGCTGGACTTCGGCTATGCGACCGGCCTGCGCGCGAGCGAGCTGGTCGGCGCGACGCTCGGCGACATCCGCCGGGACGAGCACGGCGATCACTGGCTGCACGTGCTTGGCAAGGGCGGCAAGCTCGGCAAGGTGGCGCTACCGTCACTCGCTCGAACCGCGCTGGATCAATATCTCGTGCAGCGCGGGCTGCCGATCACGCCCGCACGCTGGGACCCGGCGACGCCGCTCGTTGCGAGCCTTGACGAGGATGGCGCGGGCATCGAACCCAGACGGCTCTGGCGCGTGCTGCGACGGTTCTTCATGCTGGTGGCCGATGCAATCCAGGACGATCGGCCGGCGACCGCCGAAAAGCTGCGCCGCGCGAGCCCGCATTGGATGCGGCACACCCACGCGTCGCACGCGCTGGCGCGTGGTGCTGAGCTGATCATGGTGCGCGACAACCTGCGGCACGCCTCGATCTCGACGACATCGACCTACCTGCACAGCGACGAGGTGCAGCGAGCCCGGCAATTCGATCAGGCGTTTCGCTCACGGGATTTCAAGCAGTAGGCCTGCTTATGGCACCTTAAGCATAAGCACAATAGATTTCATAACTTCAAGGCTTATGATAGAAAATTGCGCTTACCGTGTTCATCCCCCATGAGCGCGCCGGGTCCGGTCAGCCGCGCCGCGCGGGCGAGTGTCATTTCCCGGTGTCCTGGGCGCCGCGATTGAAGGCGACCGCCGGCCGCGCGCTGCCGGCCCCCCACGCCTCGGCCGGCCGCCCGACGTGCAGCGTATCGAGCAACTGTCCCATGCCGGCGAACACCCGGTAGGCGCTCGCGGCTTCCGCATACTGGCCGCCGATGTAATCGATGCGCGCGCTGTAATACTCGTTCTCGGCATTGAGCAGATCGAGCAGCGAGCGCTGCCCGATGCCGAACTGCAGCATGTACGCTTCGCGCGTCGCCGCACTGGAATCGACGTACTGCTTGAGCACGACCATCCGGTCGCGCGCGGTGAGGTACGCGTTGTACGCATGCGAAACGCTTTCCTGGATCTCGAGGCGCGTGCGATTGCGTTCCTCTTCCGCTTCGCGGATCTGCGCGTGCGCTTCGCCGATGCGCGCCTTGTCGGCGCCCCCTTGGAACAGGTTGTAGCGAAGACGCAGCATCACGCGGCGGTCGTTGGTCGGGCCGAGCACGCCGTCGCGGTCGTGGCTCGCGCTGAGCTCCAGGTCGAGGCGCGGCCACAGCGCGGCCTTGGCGCCGTCGTACCGGGCGCGTGCCTGGGCCACGTCCGCCTCGGCGCCGGCGAGCGACGGGTGGTTCGCCAGCGCCGCGTCCAGCGCGAGGCGTTCGGTCGGCGGCAGCGCGCCTTCCGGCGCCACCGGCTTGACGAGCGCATCCGGGGCCGAGCCTACGAGACGGGCGTAAGCCACTTCGGCATCCTTCAGGCTGCTTTGCTCGGTGCGCAAGTTGTCCTGGGCCAGCGCCAGCCGGCTTTCCGCCTGGTAAAGGTCGGCGCGGCGCCCGACGCCGCGGTCGCTGCGCAGCTTGATCTGGTCGTGGATCCGGCGATGGGATTCGAGGTTGTCCTCGGCGGCGGCCGTCGTCTCCCGGCGGCGCAGCACCTCGAGATAGGCGCCCACCACGCGCAGCGCCACGTCCTCGGACGTGGAGGCGACGCGATTGGCGGACGAGTCGATGCGCGCCTGCTGACGCGCCACTTCGCTCCTGACCGCGAAGCCGTCGAACAGCATCTGCGACAACGTCACGTTGGCATTGCGATGCGTGAACGTGGTCCGGTTCAGGCCGAGCAGGCGGGTCTCCACATCGTCGCGCTGCTCCTTGCCGATCGACGCGTCGACGTCCACGCGCGGCCAGTAGCCGGCCCGCGCCTGCTTCAGGCCCTGATCGGCCGCTTCGCGGTTATACGTGGTGGCGCGGACTTCGGGGTTGGTTCTGATCGCTTGCTCGACTGCTTCCTGGAGACTTTGCGCGGCGGCGAGCGACGAGGCGGCGGCGAGCGACGAGGCGGCGGCAAGCGCCGACGCGAGTGCGAGCACGGCTAGCAGCGGGCAGTTTCGGTTCATCGACTCGGTTTCCTGTCGCCTGTCGCCTGACGGCTGCCAGCAAGCAGCACGGCTCAGGCACGATCGGATATTTCGCGATGCTCGGAATCATGCGGCCGGCGCAGCTCGCCGGAATCACGTTGCGCCTTCTGGCAGCTTAGTCCATTCGACGGATTTCCCGTGAAGATATTCGCGTCGGTGCGCTGCGCAGGATGCGTCGGACCTGCCGCCGCGAGCGACGGCGTGCTGCATTCGATCGCGCGTGCACGCGTCGCTCGCGGGGCGTTCCGGCCGGCTAGACCTCCTGGACGTGGGGCAGCGGCGGCGGGGTGTAAGTGACGACGGTGCCGCTGCCTTGATCGTGCGAAAGCTGGAAGCCGCCGGCCGACAGGTTGCCCTGCAGCGCAACCTGCGCCGTGTGGGCGCCGTCGCTGACGGTCAGCGTGCCGCCCGTTCCGGTGTCGTTGGCCGTGAAGCTGAGCGTCGTGTGGTCGTTGAACAGGACATCCGCGAGATCGAGCGTATCGGCCGCGCCGAAGCCGCTGACCGTGCCGGTGAAGCCGGCGGACTGGTCCAGCTTGAGCGTACCGGCGGCGCCGTCGGCGAACGTCGTGTTTTCCGCGGACGCGCCGCCGAACTCCAGGGTCGCGGCGCCGCTGATCGTCGCGCTACCGGCGCCCGTCACGTCGCCGTGGATCGTCAGGTTGCCGTTGTTGGCCCACAGGTTGCCCGTGTTCGCCACGGCGCTGTCGATCACGAGGCCGCCGCTGCCGGTTGCCTCGAGCGTGCCCGTATTGACGACGGCGTGGGCGCCCGTGTCGATCACGAGCGCGTTGGCGCCGCTGGCGACGATCGTCCCTTCGTTGACGAGCGTCAGCTGGCCAGCGCCGAGCTGGCCGGCCCCGGCGATCGTGTTGTCGACGTTGACGAGCGTCGCGTCCGGCGTGCTGCCGAAGATGACGTTGTGGCTGTCGTCCGACAGCGTCACGTGACCACCGCCTTCCAGCGTCGTGCTCCTGACCAGCACCTCGAACCGGGTCAGGTCGCCCGTCGATCCGAGCGCGATCGTGCCCGTGTTGTCGATCGTGCCGCCGACGGGAAGCATCGCGCCGTCGTTGACCGTCATGACGCCGGCGTTGGTCGTGACCGCCTCCTGGTCGAACACGAAATTGTCGCTGGTGAGGTCGGTGGCGTGAACGCCCGCCACCGTGATGGTCGCGCCGTCGCCCAGTGCAATCACCGCGTTGCCGTTGGCGTCGTCCGTCATGTGGGCCTGGACGTCGCTGAAGCTCGTGATGCCGGTGAATCCGACGAGGTCGATCTTGTCGGCGGCGAGGTCGAGATTGTGCAGCGTGTCGTTGCCGATCGGCTGCGCGAACACGAACAGGTCGTGGCCGGCGGATCCCGTGAGCTGATCGTCGCCGGACCACGCGAAGATCGGCGCGTTGGCCGCGAACGCTTCGACGTTGTCGGCGACCGTGACGGCCTGGTGGCTGCCGTCCGCGGCGGTCCAGGTTTCGGTCACGGTGAGCACCGTGGCGCCCGTGAAGGACGCGGGCGGCGTGACGGTGAGTGCGCCGAGATCGTTCGTCGGGACGAGCCATGCGCCGTTGCCGAGGTCGGTGCCGGCGTTCAGCGTCCAGCCGGACGGGATGCCGGCGATCGTCACCGCGAGGTCGGACGCATGGCCGGACGGATCGGCCAGCGCCAGATTGATCTCGGATCCGGCGACGCCGGCGGGCGCCGTGTGCGTCGAGGATCGCGTGTTGCCTGCCGTGTCCCACTCGGTCACGGTGAGGGAGTCCTTGTTGAGGTTGAGGCTCTGTTGCGTGAAGGCCCAGGTACCGGCGCTTTGTTGCGTTGCGCTGTAGTCGGCGTTGGTGGTGTTGTCGTGGACCGTCACTTTCCAGACGTTCGACGTGTCGGTGTTGGCTGTGAGCGTGTTCCCGCTGTATTGCCACGACAGCGTGGACGGGGCGGTGGTGTCGAGCGTGAAATTGAAGCTGGTCGCGTTCGAGATGTTGCCTGCCACGTCGATCTGGCGGACCTGGACGTTGTTCGCGCCTTCGGCTGCACTGAAGCTGGTGTTCCAATGGCCGCCATTGTCGACGCTGTACTGCACGGTGGCGCCGGTTTCGATGCCGGTGAGGTTCAGCGTACCGACGTTGGTGATGTGATCGGATGCGCTGCTGCCGGAATCGGTGGTGAGCGCGACGCCGGGGGCGGCGGCCGAGGTGTCGAGCGTGAAGCTGAAGGAGGTCGCCGACGACGTATTGCCGGCGACGTCGATCTGGCGGACCTGTACGTTGTTCAATCCTGCGACGGCGCTGAAACTGGTGTTCCAATGGCCGCCATTGTCGACGCTGTACTGCACGGTGGCGCCGGTTTCGATGCCGCTGAGGTTCAGCGTGCCGACGTTGGTGACGTGGTCGGACGCACTGCTGCCCGAATCGGTGGTCAGGGCCACGCCCGGGGCGGCCGCCGACGTGTCGAGCGTGAAGCTGAAGGAGGTCGCCGACGACGTATTGCCGGCGACGTCGATCTGCCGGACCTGCACATTGTTCAATCCTTCGACCGCGCTGAAGCTGGTGTTCCAATGCGAACCGTTATCGACGCTGTACTGCACGGTGGCGCCGGTTTCGATGCCGGTGAGGTTCAGCGTGCCGACGTTGGTGATGTGATCGGAGGCACTGCTGCCCGAATCGGTGGTCAGGGCGACGCCGGGCGCGGCGGCCGAGGTGTCGAGCGTGAAGCTGAACGACGTCGCCGACGACGTATTGCCGGCGACGTCGATCTGGCGGACCTGTACGTTGTTCAATCCTTCGACCGCGCTGAAGCTGGTGTTCCAATGCGAACCGTTATCGACGCTGTATTGCACGGTGGCGCCGGTTTCGATGCCGCTGAGGTTCAACGTACCGACGTTGGTGACGTGGTCGGAGGCGCTGCTGCCGGAATCGGTGGTCAGCGCGACACCGGGCGCGGCGGCCGAGGTGTCGAGCGTGAAGCTGAACGACGTCGCCGACGAGGTATTGCCGGCGACGTCGATCTGGCGAACCTGCACGTTGTTCGTGCCTTCGACGGCGCTGAAGCCGGTGTTCCAATGGCCGCCATTGTCGACGCTGTACTGCACGGTGGCGCCGGGTTCGATGCCGGTGAGGTTCAGCGTGCCGACG